>JBJECV010000052.1:0-13057 GCA_051871435.1 Sodaliphilus sp.
CAAATTTACAAATTAATTTCATTAGTTCCCAAATTTTTATCGATATTTTAGCACGGCTCTTTCATTTAAGGATGCGCATACAGCTTTTGATTTGAATACGTTTGCTTTCCTTTGTGGCAAGAAACGGGCCGTGCTTCGCTTGGTTAGAAGAAAGCCTACCCCCAGCCCCTCCCTAAAGGGAAGGGAGTGAGGTATTTGAACAGCTGAAACACTTGAAACACTTGAAACACCTGAAACGCGTGAAACACCTGAAACAGCATTTGGTGGGGTCGCATACCTGACGGCATGCGTTAGGGTGGGTGGCATCGGGTACCGGCATTTCGATGAACACTCCGCTTCGCTCCGTGTTCATCTCATACCGGCCTACACACATCGCATCCCTATGGGATGCCCGGCATCCAGCCCCCTCCCCTGAAGGGAAGGGAGTGAGGTATTTGAACAGCTGAAACACTTGAAACAGCTGAAACGCGTGAAACACCTGAAACACCTGAAACACCTGAAACGCGTGAAACACCTGAAACAGCATTTGGTGGGGTCGCATACCTGACGGCATGCGTTAGGGTGGGTGGCATCGGGTACCGGCATTTCGATGAACACTCCGCTTCGCTCCGTGTTCATCTCATACCGGCCTACACACATCGCATCCCTAATGGGATGCCCGGCATCCAGCCCCCACCCATATTCGTTCCCCACCCATATTCTGGCACCGTGAAATGTAATCATTATTTCAAAGAACTCTCTTGTTGACTTGTTGACTCGTTGACTCGTTGACTTGTTGACTTGTTGACTCCCCAAAATTAAAGAACTTGGGGGCAAAGATAATGTGTGGAGGTGGCGGGATGCAACCCCAAAAGGGCATGTTGGGCGTGATGGGGTAAGAAAAAGGAGAGAGGTGGCTTTGGGGCTACCTCTCTCCATGGTTATGGGATAATCCGGGGGGATTATTTGATTACTTTTTGGGTTTTGCCGTTGGCTTGGCGCACGATGTAGATGCCTGCGGGGAGGTCGCCGCTCACGCGTTGACCACACATATTGTAGATGCCTATGGTTTGAGCATCGCTGTCTGCGTTGATGTCGGTGATAGCGGTGTAGCCTTCAGTTGCCACGTTGATTACTTGCTTCACGCCGGGTGCAGAGATGAGCACGTCGCAAGAAGTAGCTTCTTTGCTTTTGCCGGTGAACGTGGCTTTAGCTTCGCTATAGCGTCCGCTGAATTCTACCGAGAGCCATGCAGGAAGCGGTGAGCCGTCGGCTTGAGTGGCGGTGAGTTTTGAACCATCGTAGTAGCTACCGAGAGCCACATCTGCAGTGCCTGAAGAGGGGAGCATAATTTCGTTGGTTTCGGCTTCGAGCCAAGGATATGCACCGTCGATTACGATAGCGAACGAGTGGAATCCGGTGTAGTAGGCAGTGGGGCTGAGTGAAGTGCGAGTTTCGCCACCCATGGTGATTTCTTTTTCAATCCATCCCAAAGCGTAGCCGTCGGGGTTGTCGATAGTGGATTGATAAGGAGCGAAGTAGCTCACATTGGTGCTGTCGTTGAAGCCGGAGAGGCGAATCACGTACATGGCGCACACATCTTGCGACATCACCATAGGAGTAGCGAATTTGAAGGGGATGGCGTAGTAGTTTTTGGTGCCACCTTCAGTCATAATCATGTCGCTCCCTTTGCAAGTGGCAGAAGCAATGGGGTCTTGCATGATGCCTTCGTCGTCGAGGGGGATGATTTCGAGTTTGAAGTTGGCGTTTTCGCCGATGAGACCTTTAGCCCCCACCCATGCTTCGTCGTACACGATGGGTTGTTCTTGTGTGAAGTAGTAGTTGAGAATAGCGGTAAGTTTCACGCCTTCACCTTCTTCTTCTTGTCCTTGGAAAGTGTAGTCGGTCCAGAATTTGTCCACATTTTTGTTGTAACCGAACACGGGTGTGGCTTCTTCCATGTCGGCGTCGGCAGTGGCGATGTTGAAGCCTTCGGTATTGATGTCGAATGGGAGTAAACCATAATTGTTGATTTCACCATCTATTTCCCATTCAGCGCGTCCACCTGCTTGGAAATAATTGTAGATGGAGTAATCGCCGGGAGCGGCACCCTCTTTCGATACGGTGAGGATGGGAGAGTTGTAGCAATTGTTGCGACAAGTGAATGCGCTTCTATAGTCGGGCTTGTAGGTTTGGGTGAGGTCGAACGTGTTGGTGGTGAGTACTTCATTGGTGGCCCAATCTTGGTATTGCCATTGGGAGGTGATACCGTCTTCTTCGGTGGTGTTGGTCCAAGTGAGTTCTTGATACACGGGCAAAGTGGGCATCGACAAAGAGAGCACATTGAAATCTTTCGCCATGCCATAGTAGAGAGATCCCAGAGGATAGGAATAGCGGGCTTCAATAGCCGGATTGGAAAGCATCACATTGTCCACAAACATGGCGTTGCCGTCGGTACCTACATAGCGGAAAGCCACTTTCACTTTCTTGCCTGCCCATTTCTTGAGGTCGATAGCGAATTTTTTAAGTTCTTCGTCGGAGATGTTGAACAATTCAGAAAGGGTGTAATCCTTATATTCATCGTAATAGTCTTTCACCTTGGTCCACTCCGTTTCGTCGGAAGCCTTCACGAGCACTTCCAGATTAGCAGCCATCTCTTTTTTGGTAAATTCAAAGGCGTCCCAGTCCACATTATTCAAGTTGAAGAGGAAAATGGGGCTAACGTAGGCATAGTAGTAGAGGTTGGGGTAATCGGTGAGCGTAACTTCCGGGGTGATGAGCCACTCGTCTTTGTAGTTTGTGCTATAACCAATTGCTTCGTAATAAGTGCCGATTGCACTTGGGCTGTAGGCGTTCGCTGTGCTCACGCTCCAAACTTCGATGTATCCTGATTCGAATGGCTCGCCTTTCGATTCTATGGTCCATCCAGCGGGTTGCCAAGCGGAGGTGCCATCGGAGCCTTCAAATCCTTCTTGGAGGGAAATGCCGGAAGCGGCTTCTTGCGGCTTCACCTTTTTTGCAGCCACGGGGTTGATGGCTTTTGCGCGGTTGGAGATAAGGCGCTTGGTGGTGATGCCGCTTTGGGTTTGCACCACTTGGAGCTTCACATCCTTGGCAAGGGATTTGTTACTGAGCACTTTCACGTCGGCAGAGAGCTTTGCTGTTGCCACCTGCGAAAGGGCTTCATTGTTCACACGTTGTGCTTTTGCCGATAAATTGGGCTGGGCATACATCGATGCCGCGCAACCTATCGCCAACACAGAGAGTAGAAATGTTTTCATAAGAAAAAGTATTTAAAAATAAATGAAAATAACTTGCTTTTTGGATAGAATGAGATTTGAATTTGTTTTAAATTTCCTGCGAGTAGTCACTTTTTCATCGCTGTAGCTATGATTGGAGTGAAAAAGAGTTTTTGTGCCACAAAGTTAATAATAATTGCTTAAATTACAAAATCTTGCGAATTTTGCCGGGTGTGGATGTGGGTTTTTGCTTTTTTCTTTGTGCTTTTCTTTTTGCTTTGTCTTTTTGCTTTGTGGCATGAAACGAAGAAAAAAGTCGGGCGGCGGGGATGTGAGGGCTGCGCCCTTTCGTGATCTGAGAGTGAAGATAAATGCCTGAAAACAAGTTTTCGTCATTTATCTCCACTCTCAGCCACGGTGGGGAGCTGGCGCTCCCCACTCACATCCCCACCACCCGAAGAAAAAGCCGCTTCGCGAAAAAAAGTCGGCTTCGCCGAAAAAAAACACGCCTGCGGAAAAGCCTTTAGCCGGGAGCCATCAGCCGTTAGCTATCAGCCTTTAGCCGTTAGCTATCAGCCTTTAGCCATAGAGATGAAAGGAAATTGTGCATTATGCATTATGCATTATGAATTAATTATTGTGCATTATGCATTATGCATTATGAATTAAGATGAGGGTTGGCTTTGCGAAAAGAAACTGCGCCTACAGCAAATAGCGGGAAAACAGTGTGCAGTCGACTTTCGGCATTTTATATGAAAGAGCCGTGCAATATTATTGATGAGAATGTGATGGATTATTTTCGAAAGCTGCTCTATCGTGGATGATGGGAGCAAAGTTGTCGACAGCCCATTTCACTATCGGCTTCATTACCATAAGGAACGAGCGTGCCCTGTCGGTGAGCTGATATTCCACTCTTGGGGGAATTTCCGGGTAGGCTTTTCGCGTGATGAAGCCGTCGGCGGTGAGTTTGCGCAGGGTGGTGTTGAGCATTTTCTGGCTAATGTCGGGAATGCTGCTTTGCAGGTCCTTGTAGCGTAGGGGAGTGCCTTTTTTATTTAATGTGTGCATCACGAGCAGGCTCCACTTGTCGCATACGCGTGCCAGCACATTGCGTACGGGGCACTCGGGGAATATGGGATCGGTAATTTGGCTGTGAGTCATAGTGAATGTGTTACTTTTTTGTGTAAAGTTACATCTTTTATTTGAAAAATCGGTAGTCTTTGTGGTATGGACTTTTGTGGGATGTGACTTTTGTGGGATGAAACGGAGAAAAAAGTCGGGCGGCGGGGATGTGAGGGCTGCGCCCTTTCGTGATCTGAGAGTGAAGATAAATGCCTGAAAACAAGTTTTCGTCATTTATCTTCACTCTCAGCCACGGTGGGGAGCTGGCGCTCCCCACTCACATCCCCACCACCCGAAGAAAAAGCCGCTTCGCGAAAAAAAAGTCGGCTTCGCCGAAAAAAAACTGCGCCTATAGAAAAGCCATTAGCCATTAGCCGTTAGCCGTTAGTTAGCCTTTAGCCGTTAGTTAGCCTTTAGCCTTTAGCTTTTAGTTTATTGTGGATAGCTATCATAGTGTGAGTAGCAAATTTAGCTATGTGGCTAATTTTTACCATCTTAAGGAGCGCCCTTCCCTTCTGGGTGGGGGTGGGGGTAGGGGTAGGCTTTTCTTGTCGACTTGCAAAAAGTGGTGTTACCATTTTACGGGTTGGTCGATGATATGGCCGTCGTTCATATAGTGGTCGGCTTCTGTGAAGGTGTTGGCGCGGTATTGGATGCACATCATAATCATTTTGGTGTTGCCCGTGTTTCGGAGCGCTCTCACCCCTGCCGGTGCCACGCGTATGAAGGAGCCTTCGCTCACTTTATCGATGTGTCCGTCCACTTGAAATTCGCCACTACCGCTGATAATCACGTAGAGTTCCTCGTGCGTTTTGTGAGAGTGCAAGAAGGGGGCGTCTTCTCCAGGTGCGAGTTTTTGGATAGATGCTTGTGCGCCGGTCATACCGATTTCGTCGGCGAGAAAAGTTTTACCTTCAGTGTGGTTCCACCCATTGAGGTGGAGGATGCTGTAGTTTGTAGTCATAGTTGTGTGAAATTTTGATGATTAATACAGAGTTGTTTGGTGCTGCAAAGTTGGGCATTAAATTCTTCCTATGCAAGAGCGCACAGCCTGGTGTGCTACTCACCTAAAGGTTTGTAATATTGATGGCGAGCCACTTATCAATTAGCGATTTATAAACTTTTAACGGATGGATAGCAGTGAAGAAATAGAGATTAGAAATTAGAGATTGGAGGTTAGAAATTAGAGATTGGAGATTGGATGTTAGATTAGAGATTGGAGCCGATAGAGTAGCCATCTTAGCCTCTATAGCTTCCCCTTTCCCTTTAGGGAGGGCCGGGGTAGGCTCCCCAAAAAGAAGCTCCGAGTGCCTTGTGTGGCGCTCGGAGCGGAAATTTCTTTTTTTTTGGTAGTTTGGTTTGTTATCCCAAATAGGATTTGAGGAGTTTACTCTTTTGGCCTTTGAGGCGGCGGATGGCTTTCTCTTTGATTTGGCGCACACGCTCGCGAGTGAGGTCGAATTTCGCACCGATTTCTTCAAGCGTCATTTCTTGGCATCCAATGCCGAAGAACATCTTCAAGATGTCGCGTTCGCGCGGATTCAACTGTTCGAGCGCTCTGTTCACTTCTTTGGAAAGTGATTCCTGGTTGAGTGAAGAGTCGGCCATAGGGGAGTCTTCATTGGGGAGAACGTCGAGCAAGCTATTGTCTTCTCCGTCCACGAAAGGAGCGTCGACCGATACGTGGCGTCCCGACACTTTCATGGTGTCGGCAATTTTTTCCACGGGCACGTCGAGCTGTTCAGCCAATTCCATGGGCGACGGACGGCGTTCGTTTTCTTGTTCGAATCGCTGTAGTGCTTTGCCGATTTTGTTGAGCGAGCCCACCTGGTTGAGCGGCAAGCGCACGATGCGCGATTGTTCTGCCAATGCTTGGAGAATGGATTGGCGAATCCACCATACGGCGTAAGAGATGAACTTGAAGCCACGAGTTTCGTCGAATTTCTGGGCTGCCTTAATCAGGCCGAGGTTACCTTCGTCGATTAAGTCGGGCAGACTTAATCCTTGGTTTTGGTACTGTTTTGCCACAGACACTACAAATCGGAGATTTGCGCTTACAAGTTTGTCGAGAGCAGCCTGATCACCTTGTTTGATTTTTTGTGCAAGTTCCACTTCTTCGTCCACAGTAATGAGGTCTTTACGCCCAATTTCCTGCAGATACTTGTCAAGTGAAGCACTTTCACGGTTGGTAATCGACTTTGTAATCTTAAGTTGTCTCATTAATATATAGAGTTTAGAGCCTACAAAATTATAAATTTTTTTTCAAATATGAATAGTAGAATTTGAAGAAAATTTAAAAAAGCGGTGAAATTTTGATTTTTTTCTTAATTATTAACTCAAGTTTTGCAAATAAAAAATGGATTTTGAAGATTGTTGTCGTTATTTTGCTCATTGCCCGCAATGACTATCGTCTTAACTTCCAGCTCGCGCCAGCGAGCGATAACTTCTTAACTTCTTAACTTCCAAAGATTAAAACTTCCGAAACTTAAATTATTAACTCAAAAAGGGGTGAAATAGTGTGTGGGTGAGGGCTTTTTTGCTTTTGCGCATGGTGCGCTACGCATTGGCATCGGGAGCCTGCGGGCTAAATGAATGCTTCAAGGTTTTTGCTTTGTGTGCCTCGGAGCTTGCGTATGGCCCGGTCTTTGATTTGGCGCACGCGTTCGCGAGTGAGCTGATAGTATTCACTGATTTCTTCGAGGGTCATTTCGGCGCAGCCTATGCCAAAGGCGCGTCGCACGATGCCTTGGTCGCGAATGGAGAGGGTGCTGAGCGCGCGCATAATTTCTTTCCTAAGGTCTTCTCTATTTATAGAGGCGTCGGTGGAGGGCAAGGAGTCGCCGGTGAGCACATTGAGCAGATTGACGGAGCGATCGTCGTCGTCGTTGATGGGTGCATCGAGCGACACGGTGGAGGTGGTGGCGCTCATCGACTTTTGGATTTGGCTCACATCGGTGGCGAGCAAATCGGCGAGTTCTTGCTGCGAGGGTCGGCGTTGGTGCTGAAGTTCAAATTCGTTGATGGCCCTGTTGATGCTGCTGATGGAGCTTGCTTGATTTGCCGGGATGCGGATTAATCGCGATTTTTCGGCAATGGCTTGCAGAATCGACTGGCGAATCCACCACACGGCGTAGGAAATGAATTTGAAGCCGAAGGTGAGGTCGAATTTGTGTGCGGCTTTAATGAGGCCGATGTTGCCTTCATTGATGAGGTCGCATAGGCTGAGGCCTTTGTGTTGGTACATTTTTGCTACCGACACCACGAAGCGTAGGTTGGCGGTGATTAATTTTTCGAGTGCATGTGTGTTGCCTTGCTTGATTTTTTGCGCCAAGCTCACTTCTTCTTCCGGTGAAATCATTTCTATTTTGCTGATTTCCTGAAGGTAGGAGTCGAGCACGGGTTGACGCAGTGTGATGGAATTACCGATTTTAAGTTGTCGCATTGTATGTTGAAATTTAAGGGTTTGTTAGCCGTTAGCTGTTAGTCTTTAGCCTTTGGTCGTTAGCTTTTGGCCTTTGGACATCAGCTTTTAGCTAATGTTGGGAATTAGAAGTTAAAGAAGTTAAGGCGAATGTCTTTTACCTCTTTTTTCTTCTTCTCTTTGCTCGCATTATTTTGGGGTGCGCATATTATAGATTTTGCATAAAGTGTGCCAAAGTGGGGGGATTTTGCCGGGGAGGTGCTGATTTTATGATTTTTTATGGAAAAATGGTTGGGGATAAGGAATTTATGGTTCTTAAGGTCTTTAATGACTTTAAGGTCCTTAAGGTCGTTAGTGATTACTTTGGGGCGACTTTTTGGGCGTAAAAAAAAGCAGGTGCCATGGGGGCGCCTGCTTTATGCTTAGGATGAGATGGACGCGGGGAATTATTCTTCGTCGGCAATGTTGACGGCGATATACACTTTGCGTCCCACTTCGTAGAAACCTTTGATCACCATTACCTTATCGTCGGACGACTTCATAATGCTACGGTAGATTTCTTCCACATCGTCGCTGCTGTTCACAGCTTTATCGTTGATGTGGGTAATCACCAATCCGTTTTTAATGCCGTTGGCTTTGAATTTACCTTCTTTCAGTCCCACCACTTTCACACCATTGGTGATGTTGAGCTCTTCTTTTTCTTTAGCGGTGAGCGACATGAATGCGCATCCCAAAGAGGTGAAGTCGGAGCTCTTGGTGATGTTGGTGTTGCCTTGGTCGTTTTTGAAGGTAACGGTAGTGGTTTTGAGTTTGTTGTCGCGATAGAAGCTGATGGTGGCTTTGTCGCCCGGGCGGAGTTTGCTCATTTCTTCTTGCATTTCGCCACTGTTTTTTACATCTGCTCCATTGAGCTTCACAATCACGTCGCCTTCCTTAATGCCGGCTTCCATTGCGGCGCTTTCGTCGCTCACTTTCGCCACGTAGATACCGCCCTTGGTGGCAGTGATTTTGTGTTCTTTCGCCTTTTCGGCATTGAGTTCTTCGTAGCTGATGCCGAGCACGGCGCGTTGCACGGTGCCGTATTGCTTAAGGTCGGTCACAATTTTCTTCACGATATTGCTGGGCACGGCAAACGAGATGCCGGCGTAGTTGCCCGTTTGCGAATAAATCATGGTGTTGATGCCGATGAGGTCGCCGTTGGTGTTCACCAAAGCGCCGCCACTATTGCCGGGATTCACGGCTGCGTCGTGCTGGATAAACGATTTAATGCCCATATTACCCTCGTTCACACCGCGGCCTTTGGCACTGATGATGCCGGCGGTGACGGTGGAGTTGAAGCCGAAGGGGTTGCCCACAGCCACAGCCCATTCGCCCACCTTCACGTCGTCGCTATTGCCGAAAGAAATGGGGTCGAGGGTTTTACCTTTTTCGGGAGTGATTTTAATGAGTGCTAAGTCGGTGTTGGAGTCGGTGCCAATCACGCGAGCGCTGTATTCATCATTGTTGTTGAGCGTCACGGTGAGCTTGTCGGCGCCTTCCACCACGTGGTTGTTGGTCACAATGTAGCCGTCTTCGCTGATAATCACGCCCGAGCCCGAGCCTTGGAGTTGCGGAGCATTGTCGCTTTTTTGCTGACGCTGTTGCTTACGGTTTTGCTGTCCACGGCTTGGTCCGAAGAAAAATTCAAAGGGGTCGAAACCTCCCCAATCTTGGTATTGGCGCTGACGCACATTGGCGTAGTTTTTGATCGAAACCACAGAGTTGATGGTGTTTTCTGCCACGGCAGTGAAATCGGGATGCCCGGAGAGGCCCCGTGAGGCAGTGTTGACAAAGCCTTCAGTTTGTTCACCATTAGAAATAAGCACATCTTGCATAGAGGATTTCGTAACGCCGTAGGCAGTAACGGCGCTTAAAAGCACAGAACTCGTGAGAGTAGTGAGAATTAGTTTTTTGCTCTTTTTCATCGCTTAATATGTTAAATTATTTCTTGTTTTAAAAATTCAATAGTTAAAATTTAACTTTTGAAAAAGTTGCCCAAAAGTACACTAATAATTCAAAAAGTCAATAGCATTGCCCCCATTTTTAAAGTAAATTAATAATATGTATGCCACTTTTTAAATTCGTTAAGTGAAAAGTGTGGCATGAGGGTTGAAAATTTTGGCAAAATAGAGGAGTGGCACAGCTCTTTCATTTAAATGCAACCGGCGCTTTGATTTGAACCCGCTTGACTTTCCTTTGTGGCATGAAACGAAAAAAAGTCGGCTTTCGCAGAAAAAAAACTGCGCCTTCTGTAAACAGCGATAGAATAGTGTGCCGACAATTCTCCGCATCCTTAACTGCAAGAATCGTGGGAGGTGTGGGAAAATATTCTCAGCGGAAATGCTTGGATATGGATAAATTTTCGTAAATTTGGTGCTTGGAATAAAATTTTCGCTTTACGGGATATGAAAAATTGTTTAAGTATAGGTGCCGTGCTACTATTGATGCTCACGGCGTGCACCAAAACTCCCGAACAGCTCTACGAGGAGCAAAAATCGGGCGTGGTGATGGTCATCAACAAATACTACTACGAGCTGAAGCTCCCTTCGGGCTACACTTGCTATTTCTCCGGATTAGACCAAGACGGTGTGGTTCAGGATTTTACCGAAGATGAGGAAGAAATAGTGCAAAACTCCGCAGTGAGTTTTGGCACCGCATTCTTTGTGGACGACAAAGGCACCTTGCTCACCAACCGCCATGTGGCATCGCCGCCCATCGACAAAGAGCTGGTGAAGCAGAATTTTGCCGCCATCGTGTCGGTGGTGCAAGCCGGTATCATGAGCGAAATGAACAATTTGGAAGCGCAATTGGCTGAAGCCCAAATGGAATTGGATATGTGCACGCCCTATTACGATGAATTAGGAGATTTGATTTGGGGCGGTGGCGACGAAAAGCGCCGACAGTTTTACGAAGAACTGGTGGCCGACCTTCAGCAGCGATACTACGAAGCTCAGCAAGGGGTGATTAATTTGGAACGCATGAAAGACCCACAGAGCATGGAAATCAACCCCGTGTGCGAATTAGGCATCGCCTACGAAGGCACCAGCCCGCAAGACGAACACGACTTCCTGAAAAAGCATCCCTGCAAGGTGGTGCGCACGTCGGGCAGCCTGGAAGTGGACTTGGCATTGCTCAAACTCAACAGCGGCGTTACACCGAAGAATACCTACATCTTCAATCCATTTGAAGCCGACGACGACCTCGCCATCGGCACTCCCCTATATATGATAGGGTATAACGCCGGAGTGGACCTGAGCTACACCAAGCACGGCATCCTTTCTCAGCTCACCAAAGGCGCCGTGACACAAAAGCCCGACGGACAGCGCGTGCTCTACGACATTGCCACAGTGCAAGGTTCCAGCGGCAGCCCCGTGCTCAACGAAAACGGCGAACTGGTGGCAGTGAACTTTGCCAAATACGTGAGAAGCGACAATTTTAACCTCGGCATCCCTCTCTCAGCCATCCGCAAATTCCTGAAATAGGCGGGATTAGAAGCTAAGCCGACCCTCATCTTAATGCACAATTCATAATTCATAATGCATAATAATTAATTCATAATTCATAATTCATAATGCACAATTTCCTTTCATCTCTATGGCTAAAAGCTAAAGGCTAACGGCTTTTCCGCAGGCGCAGTTTTTTTCGGCGAAGCCGACTTTTTTGTTCGTTTCATGCCACAAAGCAAAAGTATTCAAACCAAATAAGTATTCGCCCTTAAATGAAAGAGCACTGCAAATCCACCTGCCCCATAAAAAAATCCACCGCCAAAAAGCGCCACATTCCGAAAAAAGCAGTATATTTGCAAAGATATAAACAGTATGGTGGTCTGTCGCTCGTGTTTCCTTGCTCCGGCGGGGAATATCGAGAGGAAAGTCCGGGCAACACAGAGCATCACACTTCCTAACGGGAAGCCGGGGGCGACTTTGGGGTTGAAGGTGACAGAAAACTACCGCCTGCCTCGTGCAGGTAAGGGTGAAAAGGCGGGGTAAGAGCCCACCGGGCATCATGGCAACATGGTGTGCCGCACCACCTGTGAGTTGCAAGGTCAAGTATATCGGCATCTAAGGGTTGCTCGCCCATTGTCGAGGGGTAGACTGCTATATCGGCATGGCAACATGTCGGACAGATAAATGACAGACGCCCGCGCCTCGCGCGCAGGCACATAACCCGGCTTATAGCCATACTGTTTTTTCTTTAAATCATCATTCATTAATCTGCTGCCAACGATATGAAAAAGAAAATTTTAGCGAAAAATGCACCCCAAGAAATTGGAGCCTACAGCAATGCCATTAAAGTGGGCAACATGGTGTTCGTGTCAGGACAACTGCCCATCAACCCCATCACAGGAGAAATACCACAAGGCATACAAGCACAAACCATGCAAGTGATTGAAAACGTGCGAAACATACTCGCCGACGCAGGTGCCACACTCGACAACGTGGTGAAAACCACCGTCATCCTATCAGAAATGTACCTCTTCAGCGAAATGAACGAAATCTACGCACGTGAATTCAAAGAACCATACCCCGCCCGAACCAGCATGGCAGTAAAAGAAATCCCCCACAACACCCTCATCCAATTCGACGTAACCGCCGTAATAGATTAGAGAGGGGGGGGGGAATCAATAATTCATACTTCTAAAAATAGCCATCCTGTAGGGATGGGATGTGTGTAGGCCGGTATGAAGATGAACACGTAGCGAAGCGGAGTGCTTATCGAAATGCCGGTAACAGATGGTATCCACCTTCACGCATGCCGTAGGTATGCAACTCCAGCAAACGAGTTGTCCCGGTATACGACTGAATTTCTACTTCGCAGGGGGGGGGAAGTATCTGTTCTTTCGGGGTGCAGAAAAAGTGTTTTTGTGTGCTCGTTTATTGTATTTCACTTATGGATAACTTCGCTCCACAACGAGGACAAACAAATGTGTTATCGTCTTCTTGGAATAAGTCTGTCACTTTGCATTCAAGGCAAGAAGCAATTCTATCAAGATAACCAATATCAAATTTGTTTCGTTTTACAGCTTGAGAGAAACAGGCTTAATACCAACCTGTGAGCTAATTCCGCTTGTGTAATACCTTTTAGTTTACACAGTTCCTTAATTTTTAATTTGACCCTAGCTAATAATTGATTTTCAATGCAAAAAGATATGATTAAGTGTTTAATTTAAATTATTATTTTGGTTTAAATTCTATCTCTTTACCACAGTGTGGGCATCTAATTACATTGTCGGAATTATTATGACATTCATCTTTGA
>JBJECV010000053.1:0-2531 GCA_051871435.1 Sodaliphilus sp.
TTTCTCGTTTCATGCCACTTAAATAATTCATAATTCATAATGCACAATGCATAATTGCCTCTATAGCTCCGGTCCGGGCTTCTCTATAAAAAATTTGCTCCCGGGCTTGGGGCTCGGGAGCAAACAAGTAATCTTTATTTAAAAAACTCTCTTATTTGAGGATTTTTTGCGAACGGGTGGTGCCGTCGGTGTAGGTGGTGAGCACGATGTTCACACCTGCTGCCGGTTCAGCCAATTCCACACCCATAATGTTGAAGTAGCGCACACTCTTCACCGCCTTTGAGCCCGTAGCATCAGTGATGCCAGTCACACAGTTGGCATCAAGGTTGAGCGGATACACGAGATAGTCGGTGCTCAATGGTTGAGAGTTGTCGTAAGCCACTTTGCGCTTGCCGGATTGAGCAGCGGGTGCTTGCTTCTTCACCACAGCCTTGAATTGATATACCGTACCCTCTACCAAATTCTTGATTTCACCGCCGGTATTGTAGGTCCAATCGATGTCGAAGGCGCCCTTAAACGCGTGGGTGTTGATGCTACCCTCTGCTGCAGGAATGTAGAAGGCGCCGGCGGTGCTATTATTGTACACTGCCCATACCACTTGCACACATTCGTTAGGCTTCGGAGTCATGAAGAAGTATTCGCCATGATTCTCTTCGCTATTGCATGCTTGCGAAGTGCCCATAAAGTTGGCAGGACACATGGCATTGCGTGTGTAAGCGCCGGTTTCGCCACCTTGCGTAGGAGCTTCAGTGACTTCTAAGCGTGGGTTCAAAGTGTTTGTGTACCGACCCTTCACGCTCAAACCGGTGATAATCTTGTCCACATAGTCGGAAGCGCTCACGCCCGTCGGGAGCACGATTTCCACCCAGTTACTCTGGTCGTAATCCTCTTGTGCTTTAGTATTCACGCTTTCTTCAGAAGCGTTGTCGTCGAATTTCGATTTTGCGTTAATCATAAAGCTGTGGCCGGCGGGCTCAACTTTGCCCACTGCATTACCGTTTTCGTCTTTAGCAAGAATCACATTGTCGGTCAATGCCACCACACCGCGCAAGTCGTTGAGGATGGTGTAAACAGTGCCTTCGGTAGTGGTGCCTGCATTGCCGGCTTCCACCAATTCCTTCAGCGTCACGGTAGCTTCGCTATATTCCACAAAGCGAATCGGCATAATTTCCCAAAATTGGTCGTAGCGTTGGAGAATACCATATACGTTGTATTCCGTAGTTGATGAAGTAGGCATAGTCACTCTTGCATCTTCACCTTGTTTTGTTAGGGCATATTCTCCATCTCTTAAATCGCTATATTTATTATAGAACACATTGTTTGTGGCAGCTACACCATTTTGTGACACATTGTAGGTTTTGCCACGAGAGTCGGTTTCATCAGCAGCCATAGTCACTTTTGGAATCATAACGTAAGTATTGTTCCACTTAGCAATATCGGCATCGCTTCCAACTTGCAAAGCATTGAATTCGTCAAAGGTGATAGTTACAGGGTCTGCCAAGCGTTTTAATAAAGCCTTTTCAAAAGTCTCATTGTTTTCTGTTTCTACCTTAGCTTGTGTGTATTTACCCACTGTATAGTAACTTTTAACAGCTACAAATCCGGCAGGAATTACGTCACCGTTTTCATACTTTGCTTGGTGATTTGTTGGGTCAATTGCAACCTCAAAATAGATATTCGTGTGACCGGTTTCGTCTTTCACCCAAATGTATTCAGGATTGGAGTATTCGCCGGTTGTATCGTCTTTTTTTGTAGATGGTTGTGAATAGTCGTAGAGCACTACCACGGGGTTGTCGAAAATTGCGGTTGTATTTTCCGGAAGCACCATAAATTCGGCAATATTCTTCACGTGGACGGTTACATTGAATGTATAGGTAGCAATAGCTTCCTCGCTTTCCAATCCCTCGGCATTCACCGATTTAGCCTTAATAGTGTAGGCGGTAGGCGTAACGGTCACCTCAGCGCTGTTACCGGCAGTTTCCTCTTCGCCATCACCCACAGTATACTTCAAAGTGCAACCTTCAGCAGCAGTAATCGTAACAGTAGCCGATTCAGTAGTGAAAGTAGTACCGTCTGCAGGATTAAAAGTAGGAACAGCAGGCTTCACAAATGTGTAGGTAGCAGTAGCTTCTTTACTTTCCACGCCCTCGGCATTCACCGATTTAGCCTTAATCGTGTAGGCGGTAGGCGTAACGGCCACCTCAGTGCTGTTGCCGGCAGTTTGCTCTTCGCCATCACCCAAAGTATACTTCAAAGTGCAACCTTCAGCAGCAGTAATCGTCACAGTAGCAGTTGGGGTAGTGAAAGTAGTACCGTCTGCAGGATTAAAAGTAGGAGCATCAGGCTTCTCAACAACCGGAGCATTAGATTTGTATAGATACGGAGCAGAACCAGTTCCGGATTGGTAATTGCGAATCAAACTACTATTGAATTTCCATTGGCGAGATGGGTAGGTTTTTGCACTAATCTTCACGGTTCCATCATCGGATATGGAGATGGTGTGCACGGTGGCAGTACCGCTTGAAAGTTCA
>JBJECV010000053.1:2631-13045 GCA_051871435.1 Sodaliphilus sp.
GTTTGTGTCGAGATCGTAGTTATCAGTGCTGCCAACTGTGGTAATCTTATCAATGCTAAATTTGGATGCTATCTTGTCGCCGGTTTTATTAACCAGCACATATTCTGCACCGCTCTCTAATTGATCATCAGAAGTTACCAATGAATAGGTTTTCGTCGGGTCAATCTTTGTGTACTTTGCAGTGGCTGACGGGCTTACTCTTGTTTCATCCGAGGCGTCTACCGACCATGCTGTAATAGTGGTGCTTTCGGTCAAAGTCAATTCCACGGGGTTGGTGTCGGCAGCTGTCACGGCTTCAGCTTCGCCAAGCTGATATTTCACCTTGCAGCCATCATCCGGAGTAATCGTCACCTTGAGCGATTCAGTAAAGGTCGTGCCATCTTCCGGGTCGAATGTAGGCTTAGCAGGAAGCGCCACACCACCGGATTTATAGAGCTTGAGCTTAGAGTAGTCACTTGCATTTGCATTGCTTGAGGAATAGTTGCCAATCACAGTACCATTTGACAGCCATAGACGACCACTAACGCCTACAATACTTACATTTCCGTCTTCGTCAAAAGAAATAGTAAATGTACCACTACCGTTAGTAATATTAGTATTGCTACCGCTACTTGCAAATTTCACGCCATCTTGGTCGGTGATGGTCCACTTTGTGTCGCTTGCTGCGATTGTGAGAACATTCACAGAAGTGCTATATGTGGTCACCACATTACCAACAAGTGAAAATGTGTTGTCGCCGGCAGCCACGGTAGTGATTTTGTTGCTACCATAAGTAGAAGCTGCAAAGTTACCGTCTGTGGTGAGCAACACATATTCAGCACCATCTACCAATGCGTCGGCAGAGGTAACGAGGGTGTAGGTACCGGATTCAAATCCTTGTACCGTTACATCAAAAGTTTTTGTATCAGTTAATTCGCCATAAGTGGCGGTAACGGTTACGGTATTGTCACCCATAGAGAAAGTTTCGGGGGCGAAAGTAAGTGTTGCACCGGAAATAGCCGGACTCGTAGAACCGTCGCTGTATTTGGGTGTTACAGTCAAACCGGTAGTATTAAATGCTTCGCCGGGAGCGTATGCGGTTTTGTTAGGGGTACCACTAATCGCAATACTTTCGAGGGTTTTGATATTGTAGGTGGCTTCTGCACCTTCACTCTCAACAATGTTCTTGGCACCCTGATATCTGCTACACGCTAAGATTGTGGTTCCTTCGTTTATCGTTATTTTTTCAGTGTTTGTTGCAGAATATTGAACCTCTCCATCATTTATAATATAAGAGATAGTACAATTTTCAGGAGCTGTGATAGTTACTTCTGTTCCAGCTACCACATAAGATCCATCTTTCACGCTGAAAGTGGGGTCGGGTAGCTTTTGCAAATTAATAGTAAAAGAAGCTGATGATGCTTCATAGTTGTCATTGCCGGCATAGGAGGCGGAGATAGTGGTTGTGCCTGCGTCGCCGAGCATGATGGTTCCATCAACTATGGCAGCCACATTTTCATCACTGCTTGAATAGGTGATAGTGGCACCTTCCACTGTGGGGGTCAGCGTAGCTATGGGACAAGTAAAAACGGCTTCACCAATATATTTGGTAATCTCTTTACCATCCCAATCAGAGCCAAACGAAAGAGTAGTAGCAGTCTTCCCGGAGGTGGAAGTGGATTCGTAGGTGAGAGTGATTCCGGTAAGTTGAATGTTTTTACTGGAATTGGATGTTGCGAATCTATAAGCAGTATTTGCCTGCGGATTTGTTAATTCAAAAGTTGATGTTGTGCTTTTACCTAACGTTACAGCCGTGCTCATGGCACTCCAAGACGTACTATAGATATTACATTTTGTACTTGTTGCTTGATTAGAAGTTGTTGTAACTTCAACTTTTGTTAAAGCGTAACCCGCTACCGCAGGGAATTGCAAGTATGCAGTTTCAAGAGTTGTTGTGCTTTTACCAAAAATCAATCCACGTGAGCCGTTTGTACTAGTGGAGTTGATAATGTAGTAGTTAGGGGCATTTATAATAAGTGGATGCCCACTAATTATAAATTCCTCGGCTGATGCGATTGTGCCGTCTTTTGTCGGGAACCCAGTTGGATATGCATCTGGGTCATCTAACGCATACGTGTAGGTCAGCGTTTCCGCCCAGGCTGATGTGATGGCCAGTAGGGCAAAAATTAATAAAGTAAAAAGTTTCTTCATAACCAAATAATTATTTAAAAAATAGAAACAAAAAGTGAGTTATCAATTGATGTGTAAAAAGCGTGATTCCCTGTGCATGGTAAGAGCGTTGACCTACCTCCGCTAATTGCCGAAAAATCAATGCCCTCGCTATGGGGAATGATTAACGGGGCAAAAGTATAAATAATTCCCAAAAAATGCAAGCAAAAGCGATAACAAAAGTGTAAAAAAGTGAAGAGCCAAGAGCCCTAGTTCAATTTCAATGCATAATTCACAATGCACAATTCACAATTGCCCTTAGCCGGGTGCTCAATGCACAATTCAGTCAGCCATCAGCTATAGAATCTATAGGGGATCAGTAGAAATAGTGTGGGGAGGCAACACTGAAGCCGGCGAAAACGCTAACCGCCATCGGAGATGGCTTATTGTGGTTAACTCCATGCAAGCGAAGGCGCAGCCGAGCGCAGCTTGGAGAAAGCAAACGGGATGGTATGAGCCTTGGAGAGGGTCGGTTGTGGCAAGTCATCATCAAGCTGTTACAAGTGTTCCACACACTTCACTCTCTTAATCAAGCATTATGAATTATGCATTATGCATTAAGATGGGATGGGATTGGGGGGCTTTTCAAAAAAAAGCACTGCATATCGGGGGTGATATGCAGTGCTTTGGGTGGAAAAGTGCCCAAGAAAGGACTCGAACCTTCACGCCTTGCGGCACACGCACCTGAAACGTGCGCGTCTACCATTCCGCCACTTGGGCATTTTTGTGAGCGCAAAGTTAGCACTTTTTTTTGAATTATCAAGCATTTTTACGGATAATTCCACCAAAGCCCCACACAGTGTAATGGTTATTTATCACGAATTCAACGAATTTATCAAATCATCAGCCCCCACCCACGTTATAAATCACCCCAAAAGCTAAAGGCAAAAGGCTATGTAGGCGCAGTTTTTTCGGCGAAGCCGACTTTTTTTTCGCGAAGCGATTTTTTTCGGGTGGCGAGGATGTGAGTGGGGAGCGCCAGCGGACCACCGTGGGAGTGATGAAAAAAACTGACGGGGGAGCTTGCTTCCCGTCAGATTTTTCATCACTCACACGACGGGGCGCCAGCCCTCACATCCCCGCCGCCCGACTTTTTTTCATCGTTTCATGCCACTTAAGCAATTCATAATGCACAATTGCTGTTTGCCCCTATAGAGCCTATAGATATAAATAGGCACTATGGCCAATACCTAAAGCCAATTGTGAATTGTGAATTATGAATTGTGCATTATGAATTATGCATTAATTAAGCATTCAATTCACTGGGCTTCTTTTGCGAGGAAAATTTGGGTGGGGAAGTGGTCGCTGTAGCCATTGAGGAACACCCCGCCGGAGTAGGTGCGCAAGGGATAGCCCTGGCGGTCGCCATCGCTGGTGCGCAGGAATTCCTTATTCAGCACATCGGCACGCACAAAGGTGAGATGCGGCTTGCTCTTCTCATTGTAATGCTGGAGGAAATATTGGGTCATCACAATTTGGTCGAACAAATTCCACGCGCCCTTATAGGCAAGCGTGCCGATACCCTTCGCCAATTTTTCCCAGAACGGATTGTAGATATCGTTCGGCGCCACCACATCTTTCATATTGGGGCGCGCTTTCAGCACCTCGGCACAACTCTTATTCATCGGGTCGTCGTTAAGGTCGCCCATAAAGATGATGCCCTGGTTAGGGTCGTCGTTGAGCAGCGAATCGATGGTGCGACGCGCCATGGCAGCCGCCGCCTCGCGCAGATAACTGCTTCGCTCCTCGCCACCCAAGCGCGAAGGCCAGTGATTGACCAGCACACTCACCTTTTCGCCGGCAAGCAACCCGGTTACGCACAGCTGGTCGCGCGTGCGGAACGACGGATTGTTGGGGATGGTGAGGCGCTGATTGGTGACGTGGAGCACCTTAAAAAGGCGCGGATTGTAGAGCAAACCCACGTCCACACCGCGGCGGTCGGGACTGTCGTGGTGCACGATTTGCAAGCGCCAAGGCTTGATTTCGGGTTGCTTCACCAAGTCTTTCAGCACACTGATGTTCTCAATTTCCGACACACCGATAATGGCAGGGCCGTTGGGCGTGGCTTTCGTAGCCATCTGGCTGATAGCATACGCCATATTGTGCTGCTTTTGCCAATATTTTTGATGATTCCACTGGCGAGCACCATTGGGCGAAAATTCCAAATCGTAGGTGCCGTTGGTGTTGATGGTGTCGAACAAATTCTCCAAATTGTAGAACGCCACACCATACATCACATAGCCTTTCTTTGAGTTAGCCTCTTGTGCATTAGTGCAAACGAACGGAATGGCAAGCGCCAAAACCAATGCAAAACTTAAGATTTTTTTCATTTCGGGTTGATATGTTAATTGATTGATATCTATTGGGAGGTTATCGCTCTTTGTCGCTGTGAATAAGCTGTTTTGTCGCTTGTAGCAAGCTGCACATCGCACAAAGCAAATTTCTGCAAAACACCGATGCGAACAAAGCCATTCACCACTTCAATCCCCAAAAATAGATAAAATTTCGCAATCCCACAAAAAAATCTTCACCGCCCCACCTCCCACCGCCCCGGAAATCCCCCCACCCTCACCCCGCCACCAAACCACCAAGCCATTAACATTCAAATAAAAAGTGTTAAAAAATCGGACAGAGGGACAGTCCCCACTGTCCGATTTTTTAACACTTTAGAGAAGAAACACCCAAAACTGTTAAAATATCGAACAAGGGGACTGTCCCGCTGTTCGATATTTTAACAGTTAAATTAACAAATGGCAAAGGCTCCGGAGCGGAAATTTTTGAGAAAAGAGAGGAAATTAGGGGAAATTTTGTGGCGGGGAGGCCGAATTGCGGCTTTCTTTGTGGGGCGGATTGGGACGGAAATTTGATTTTGTGCGGCAGTTTCGCTAAATTTGCAGTGATTATTCACATTAATTATTTATAAAGCGAAAGAATGATGAGAAAATTGCAGCTCTTTTTCGTGGCATTGGTGCTTACTTTCACGCTGAATGCCGGCACGCGCGAAGATTTTAAGGCAAACTATAAGCAAGTGGCGAACAACTATTACGCTTATCCCGACCAATCGCTACCTGCGCTCACTGCCGCACCCGCCGGCTACACACCGTTTTACATCAACCACTACGGCCGCCACGGCAGTCGTTGGCTGATTGCACCCAACCAATACCATCTTGCCGTAGCCACGCTGGCGAAAGCCGATTCCGCAGGTGTGCTCTCGGCGCAAGGCAAGGCAGCGTTAGCTATTTTCAAAGACGTGGAAGCCGCTTCGCAAAAGCGATTGGGCGAGCTCAGCGACATTGGCGCCGAGCAGCATCAGCGCATAGCCGCACGCATGATTCAAAACTTCCCCGAGGTGTTTGCCGGCGATGCCCGCGTGGATGCACGTTCCACTGTGGTGATTCGGTGCATTCTCTCGATGCAAAATGCCGTGACCACCCTCAAAGCCATCAACCCCAAGCTGCGCATCACCACCGACGCCTCAGAGCACGATATGCACTATATGAACCACGACGATAAGGAGGCAAACGCCATTTTCGATGCCGAATTTAAGAAAGTGAAACGCTCGCTTCAAGACCAATATTTGCACCCCGAGCGATTGCTCCGCACGCTGTTCACCGACTATGATTGGGCAACAAAAAACATTGCCGACCCGCAAGAATTGATGACCAATTTGCTCGATTTGGTGGGCAATATGCAAAGCCATCACCAATTCGAAAATGTGGACCTCTACAACCTCTTCACCGAAGAAGAGCGCTACAACATTTGGGCGTACAACAACCTCACCTGGTATCTCTGGGGCGGTTTCACACCCGTCACCCACAACCGTATGCCCTACCGCCACGCCCCGCTGCTGCGCAATTTTATCACCTCGGCCGACCAAGCCATTGCCGAAGGCAAAAATTGCGCCACCTTGCGCTTTGGCCACGAAAGCGTGGTGCTGCCATTGGTGTGCTTGATGGGGCTCAACGGTGCAAATCTGAGCACATCCGACCTACCTTCAGTGGCCGAAAAGTGGCAGAGCTATAAGGTGTTTCCGATGGGGGCAAATGTGCAATGGATATTCTACCGCGCCGAAGGTAAGCCCACACTGGTAAAATTCCTCCTCAACGAACACGAAGCCACCCTCCCCGAAGCCGTGAAACCCGTGAGCGGCCCCTACTACCGCTGGACCGACGCTAAGGCATATTTCGAACAAGTGCTTGCCGCCCAACCCGCAACAGCCAAGCCCTAACTCGCCTTTTAGCGTAATTAACAAAGGTTATATCGCCTCACTCGCGTTATTTTTGTACTTTTGCAAAAAAAGAATGATGATGAAACGATTTTTCCTCCTACTCATAGCAGCAGTGGTGTGCTTTGCCGCCCATGCGCAAGCCCACGCCACCTACAAAGAAAAGGTGCACGATTTTGGCTACATTAAAGAAGCCAAAGGGCAGGTGTCGCACACCTTCGAACTCACCAACACCGGCAACAAGCCTTTGGTGATTTTGCAAGTCATCACCTCGTGTGGCTGCACACGCCCATCGTTTCCCACCAAACCCATCAAACCGGGAAAAACGGCAAAAATCAAAATCACCTTCAATCCCGCCGGGCGCTCGGGCGCTTTCATGAAACCCATAAAAGTGACCACTAACGGCAACGAAGGAAAGACCACCCTCACCATTCGCGGCACCATCATTCCTAAGAAATAATGAACCTCAGTTGGCGACATATCATCCTCTGCAGTGCACTTGTGATGGCACTTTCGGCAATGGCACAAGGTGTGCCTTCGTGGGAACGTACCACCCACGATTTCGGCAAGGTGCGCGACGACCAAAAAACACTCACCACCCAAATCAAAGTGGTGAACACCGGCGACTCTGCACTGGCAATCACACGCGTGCAATCCAATTGCGGCTGCACGGTGGCCGACTACACCCACGCGCTGATGCAGCCCGGCGACACCGGCTGTGTGACCATCCGATACAGCACCCGCAACATCCCCGGCGCTTTCGAGAAAAAAGTGTGGGTCTACACCAACGGCAATCCCCGCAAGTCCACCCTCATCGTAAAAGGCTCGGTGATTGGTTCGCCTGAATCCGTGGCCGACCATTATCCCTATGGCTTCGGACCCATTCGCCTCAATTCGGTGAGTTTGCCTTTGGGCGAAGTGCTGAAAGGCAGCGCCCGCTCTGCCTACATCAGCGGCTACAATTCGGGCGACCACACATGGCACCTGCGCGCCTCCACGCATTCGCCCCACCTTTCGTGCAACGTGATGCCCGACACCGTGGCGCCCGGCGATTTGTTTATCGCTTCGGTGTATTGCTCCGCAGCCAAAGCTCCGATGTGGGGCTTCAACACCGATTCGGTGCTACTCGAAGCCTACAATCCCATCACCCACACCACCCTGCACGGCACCTTCAATGTGATGGTGCAAGTGAAGGAAGATTTTTCCAAACTCTCGGAAAAGCAACTCCGCCAAGCACCGGTGATTGAGGTGTCGACCGATAAGGTGGACTTTGAAGTGGCGGCGCCCAACGAGCCGGTGCAGCGCACTTTCACCATCACCAATCGCGGCAAAGACAAATTGCACTTGCGACGCCTCTATGTGCCCGAAGGCGAAGGCATCACCGCAGAAGCCAATGTCAGCACGCTGAAAAAAGGGCAATCCGCCACGGTAACCGTTACGCTCAATGCGCCACAGCGCCACGACTCCGTGGTGAATACGCGCCTCACCATCATCTCCAACGACCCCTACACGCCGCAAGCCGAGGTCCGACTGGTGGGAATCGTGAAATAACATTGAATGATCACATTATTAATATAAAGAATATGAACGATATGCATCATAATGAAGAGCATCCGCTCATCGACCATCCCGAAAACGATGAACAATACGCCGGACTGCAAGTGAATGCGGGCATCGAAATGCCGCCTATGGTGAACCCCTACATGAAAAAGCGGAAAAAACGTCCGCAACTCTCGGTCAACGACTATGTGGAAGGCATCCGAAAAGGCAATCTTTCGGTGCTCGGGCAAGCGGTGACGCTGGTGGAAAGTCTGATTCCCGAACACCAAACCATCGCACAAGAGGTGATTGAAAAATGTTTGCCGTTCACCGGCGATAGCCGCCGCATCGGCATCACAGGAGTGCCCGGAGCAGGCAAGAGCACATCAATAGATATGTTTGGACTCTATGTGCTGGAGCAAGACCCCGCCAACAAACTGGCGGTGCTTGCCATCGACCCCAGTAGCGAACGCTCGAAAGGTTCAATTTTGGGCGACAAAACGCGTATGGAAAAACTCTCCGTGCATCCGAAAGCCTTCATCCGCCCTTCTCCCTCGGCTGGATCGCTCGGTGGCGTGGCACGCAAAACTCGCGAAACCATCGTGCTCTGCGAAGCCGCCGGCTACAACAATATCTTCGTGGAAACCGTGGGCGTGGGCCAAAGCGAAACTGCCGTGCACTCGATGGTGGACTTCTTTTTGCTGATTCAATTGGCTGGCACCGGCGACGAATTGCAGGGCATTAAGCGTGGCATTATGGAAATGGCTGACGGCATTTGCATCAATAAATGCGACGGCGACAATGTGGACCGTGCCAACCTCGCCGCCAACCAATTCCGCAACGCGCTGATGCTATTTCCCGCACCACCCAGCGGCGTAACACCCCAAGTAACCACCTATTCGGGCTATTATGGCTACAATATCGACAAGGTATGGGCTATGATTGACGCCTATTTCGAGCAAGTGAAAGCTAATGGCTACTTCGAAGAAAAGCGTCGCCAGCAAGAAAAATATTGGATGTACGAAACCATCAACGAGCACCTCAAAAACCATTTCTACAACAATCCCGAAATTGAGCGCTTGCTCCAAATCAAGCAAGAAATGGTGCTCGGCAGCAAGCAATCGTCGTTTATTGCGGCATCTGATGTACTGAAATATTACTTTGAATCCCTAACCAAGCAATAACAAGATGATACACAAATATATATGCGCCGCGCTCGCCACGGTAACGCTGATGCTCACGAGCGCCTGCTCCATCACCAAAGAGGTGGAAGCCAATGCCGTGCCCATCGCCTTCACCGAAATGAATAATTATTATGTGAAAAACGGCGTGAACGCCAACAAGCCCCTGCGCAAAATCATCAACACGGAAAGCGAATTTCGCGCAATCTTCGGCGAAGCCGCCTATATGGGTAGCAACGGTAGCCCCACACCCATCAATTTCAATCGGCAATTTGTGCTCGCCGTGGTGAATCCCGTCACCAATCGCCAAACACAAATGTTCCCGCTGAGCGTGCTCCAAAACGGCAACGCCATCATCTTCAACTACCAAGTGGAAAAAGGTGCCAAAATGGACTACTACATTAGCCCATACGTGGCTGTAGTGCTCGACCGCCCCGCCACCAACGCCACTTTCGAAATTTATTGGAACGAAAAATAATGAAAGAAGTTGATTTTTAAGAAGTTATTTTTAAGAAGTTAAGAAGTTAAAGAAGTTATCGCTTCGCTGGAAGTTAAGACGACAGCCTTGAACCTTCAGCAACATAATTCCCAACAAGACATTCGTCTTAACTTCTTGACTTCTCTAACTTCTTAACTTCTAAAAAAATCTTCTTAACTTCTAAAATTAACTTCTCTAACTTCTCAACTTCTAAAAAACAACCGCTATGCCTCAATATAGTTACAAATATCCTCGTCCGGCAGTGAGTGTTGACTGCGTGGCGATTTCGCCAGAAGGCGGACAAATGCACGTGTTGCTGATTAAACGCAAAAACGAGCCCTTCAAAGGACACTGGGCATTCCCCGGCGGATTTATGGAAATGGACGAAGACGCCGCCACGGCAGCACGCCGCGAACTGCGCGAAGAAACCGGCATCCAAGCCGCACAAATCATGCAAGTGGGCGCCTACACCCGAGTAGACCGCGACCCGCGCGACCGCGTGATTTCAATCGCATACGTGGCATACTTCGACCGACGACCCGAAGCCATCGCCGCCGACGATGCCGCCGAAGCCCAATGGTTCCCCATCTGCGAACTTCCCCCATTAGCATTCGACCACGCCGAAATCCTCCGCGACGTGAAAGAACTCATCTCCCCCACCTAAAATCCGTTTGGTACAAAAATATAATCAGCTACATTCGCTAAATTCGTGACATAAAATCCCTAAATCGCTTTCTATGTTAATTTCCAAATTTTTTGTTGAAAAAATTAGTCCATTGCGTA
>JBJECV010000054.1:0-13045 GCA_051871435.1 Sodaliphilus sp.
CAACCCCAAACCACATTCCCACTGCAAACATAGTAACTTTTGATGGCATTTTTTGTTATGTTTGGCGTAAACATCTGTGTAGCCGATGTTTGTACCCATTACATGCCGAAGGCGTGTCCCTACCGGAGGGTGGAAAAGTGCCATCAAAAGAACCGTCCCTTTGATGGCATTTTATGGTATGGAAGGGGGAAGGAAGTGCGCTTGTGGCAAATGGGAGTTGATGATGTGCCGGCGTTTTTTGTGATTTTTAAATGTAAGGGCTGTGGCTTTAAAATAGGATGTTGAAGTTTGGGTTGGAATATTTGTTTAAAAAAAAACTATAATTCAAAAATAGTATGCTTTAAATATACATTCTATAAAATTTACTACTAAATGATAATAATCCGTTATTCAGTTTGTTATGTTTTTTGATTGCAAGAATCGTCCCTTTGCAATGCTGTATGTGATCGACGACCCATTCCTCAACTTTTACTATAGGTTTGTTGTTCCCGCCAGACCTTTACTGGCACTGGGCAGAACCGACGTTGTGATGCGTAATATTCACGCCCATTTAGCTGAGCACGTGGGGCATATTTGGGAGCGACTATGTCAGAATGCCGTTTCCGGCCACGATGTGTTTGGCCACACCTGGAATGTTGCTTCGCATTGGTGGGGGAAAGTGCCGATTTTCAGGGAAGGTAGGAAAATGGCTGTAGGGAATCGTGAATTGGAGTTCGATGTTGTGGCAGAGTCTATGGACGACAAAGATGTCATACTTGTGGGAGAGTGCAAGTGGCAGGCTGCTGACCGTGCCGACCGGCTGTTGACACAATTGCAAGAAAAAGTGAAATATGCACCGTTAGCTAAAGGTAAGAAAATCGTTTATGCCCTATTTTTCCGTGAGCAACCGCTTTCACTGGCAGATTGCGAGATGATGCTTCCTGAAGATGTCCTCAACAATTTGCCGGAGTGATTTAGAATGGGAACTCGGCTGCCGTGTGTCCGGCAGCCGAGCTATGTTGTTTTTGTGTCCGACCTCTTTTTGTCGGACGGGTATGAAACGGAGGGGTTAGTATTGGGCGTAGATGAAGGGTTTTACGTCGGCGGAGGAGAATTGTATCACCAATTGCACGACTACGATGAATAGTGCTAATTTTGCCCACCAGGGTGTGTGTATAAACCATCTTTGCACTGCGGCATATCCGCTTTTGGGCAGGAAGTGGGCGATGAGGATGAGCACCATCATCACACACCAAGTGGGGCGTGCTTTGATGAAGTAGGGCACGTAGGCGAGGTCGAAATTGGTGAAGATGCCTTCATACATGGTGATGGTTTCGGAGAGGGTTGCCGAGCGGAACGCCACGAAAGCAAACGCCACGAAAGCGAAGGTGAGCAAACCCGAGCAAATGGTCACCACGGGATTGTCGGGGATTTTTTTGAGCCACGGCATATTGATTTTGTGAATCACCAATCCCACGCCGTGGAGCGCACCCCAATAGATATAGTTGAGTCCGGCGCCGTGCCAAAAACCGCCCAATAGCATGGCGATGAGCAGGTTGGCATATTGACGCACTTTTCCTTTGCGATTGCCGCCTAAGGCGATGTACACGTAATCGCGTAGCCAGAGCGAGAGCGAAATGTGCCATCGGCGCCAAAATTCGGTGATATTTTTGGAGCGGAACGGGAAATCGAAGTTCACGCCCAAATCGAAGCCCATCATTTTGCCCATACCGATTGCCATGTCGGAGTAGCCGGCAAAGTCGCAATAGAGTTGGACGGTGAAGCCAATGGCTGCCATCAGCAATTCAAAGCCACTGTAAGGCGCCATGTTGGAAAACACGATATTGGTGTACTGCGCCAAATAATCCGCCACTACGGCTTTTTTTAGTACACCCATCATCACTTGCCAAAAGCCGCCGTACACACTTTCGGCGCTCACCGGTGCAGGATTGTGGATTTGCGGGATGAAATCTTTGGCACGCACAATAGGTCCGGCTATTAGGCAGGGGAAAAACGAGAGGAAAAACAGGTGGTCGAGATAGCTGCGCGTGGGCGGCATTTTTTCTTTATACACATCCACCACATAGCTGATGGTGCGGAAAGTGTAGAACGATAAGCCGATGGGGGCGATAATGTCGAGCGGCTGGAAATTGCGCCCCATAATGTCTGCCCAAGTGTGGAGGAAAAAGTTGGTGTACTTAAATACGAACAGCATGCCCAACGAACAGCAGAGCGATAGCCACAGCCACCACCGGCGGGTGCGCTGATCAGAGGTGGCGCTGATGCGCAGTGCTGCCACCCAATCGATGATGGAGGTGGCAAGCATCACCAGCACATACCAGCCGCTACAACGGATGAAAAACAGCAAGCTGAATGCCACCACAAAGAGCATCATCTTGGTGCGGCGATTGCGAAGGAGGGCATAAACGGGCAGAAATATGGCAAAAGCCACCCAGAAAAGTCCGCTCGAAAACACCACCGGCGAGGCGGCGTTGGGCATGAGCATTTGCGCTATATTGTGCCACAGCGTGGCGAAATCGAAGGATAATTGTTGCATCAGTTATTTCTTCAAAAAGGTGAAACGGTGAAAGTTTCGGAAGTTTTAATGTTTGGAAATTAATAAGTTATCACTCGCTTCGCTCGTTGGAAGTTACGGCGATAGTCGTTGCCTAACGGTGGTAACATTCTTCACACTCTCCATTATTAACTTTGAAACTTGGGAAAAAATCGGTTGTTAATCACACGCTTTATTCGCCTTCGGGCGGTGAGAGATATTCGTAGTGGCAATGATTTTTGCGGTATTCAGCCGACACTTTTGCATTGGCAGGCAGTTTTAGGCGAATGGGGAAATCGCTCTTGGTCATCACCCAGTGGCAAATGCGGTCCATCCACTTGGCTGCGGAAGCGGCAGTGGGGTGTGCGCCGTCTTTAGCGCGCTCGTAGTGTTGGTCGGGGGTGTAACTCAGATAAAATCGCCCCGCAGGCACCACGGCTTGCACCATCTCATTGAATCCGGTGTCGTCTTTCCAGTTGGGCGGTCCAATCCAGATGTAGGGTCGATTGCCAATTTCTTTGAGTATTTGCTGCACATATTTGGTGCGCTTTTCCTTGATGTCGGTGATAAACAATTCGTTACCACCCAAGCACACCATCACATAGTTTGGCTTATACTTTTCTATAAATTCTTTGGCTTTTCCGCTTTTAGCCCACACCTCAGTGGAGCTGCTATACCAGGTGACCACCGCCAATTCGTGTCCGTTTTCTTCGGCATACGCACCCAATCGCGGACCCAATCGCTCCAGCATCGAGTCGCCGAAAAAGAGAATTTTTTTGCGCGTGGTGTCGAGGGCGGCAAATTTTTGTGCCTCGGCAGCGGTGCTGTCGGTTTTGTGGGCGCGAGCTTTTTTGGCAGTGGTGTCGGGGGCGGCAGTAAAGAGCGAGGCGGCGAATTTTGCCGACGACAGTCCCATGCGCTCTTCGAGTTGTTCGCTAAAAAACGATTGTGCGCAAAATATGAGCAGCGCCACCACCAGTAGCAGCGAAACGCCTAACAATGGTTTTTTCTTCATTGAAATTCAGTTAGAAAAATGATACGCAAAAGGGCTAACCGATGTAGCCCCTTGCGTAGATATTTTAAAGAGATTATTTCACCAATTTCACGCCAATGCCCGGTCGGTCGGCAGGCACGGTCACTTGTCCGTTCACGATTTTGATGCCATCGAATCGGTCGTTGGCGATGAGCCAGTTGCCGTCGAGGTCAGCCCAGTCGCAGAGGGGCGATAGTTGGGCGGCAGCTGTCACGGCGCAGGAAGTTTCGGTCATACAGCCAATCATAATCTTCATGTCGAGTGCGCGTGCCAGGGTCACCATCTTGTATGCCTCGTTCATACCCGTGCTCTTCATCAATTTGATATTGATGCCGGAGTACACGCCATGGAAGCGACGGATGTCGGGCAAGCGTTGGAACGCCTCATCAGCCACGATGGGCAATGGCGAGCGCTCGGTGAGCCAAGCTGTGTCGTCGAGTGGTTTTTCTTTTTCGAGCGGTTGCTCCACAAAGAGGCAATCTTTGTCGGCGAGCCATTCCGCCATTTCGAGTGCTTCCTCTTTGGTTTTCCATCCTTGGTTGGCGTCTACGTAGAGTTTGATGTCGGGGCGAATGCTGCGCACCAATTCGTAGAGGTGTTTGTCTTTTTCAATGCCGCCCAATCCCATTTTCACCTTAATGAGTTTGAAATCGTAGGTTTCGGTCATTTTTTGGCGCACTTTTTCGTCGGTGTCGATGCCGATGGTGCATGTGGTGAGGGGTGCTTTTTCGGGGCTTAATCCCCAAATTTTATACCAGGGCTGCCCCATGAGTTTGCCCAAGAGGTCGTGTAGCGCGATGTCGACGCCGGCTTTAGCCGCGCGATTGTTGGGTGCCACACTTTCCACGTAGGCGAGGATGTCTTCTTTGCGGAAGGGGTCGGTGAATTGCTCCAAATCGAGGCTGCCGAGGAATTTGCACACACTTTCCACGCTTTCGCCCAAATAGGGAGGCATTGAACATTCGCCATAGCCCACCACGCCATCGTATTCGAGTTCCACTTGCACATCGGGGGTGGTGGTGCGGCTATATTTAGCCAGATTGAAGGCGTGCTTCAATTGCAATTCGTAGGGGAAGAATTTGAGTTTCAAACGTCCGCTACGTTTCACTGTGGCAGGCGCTTGTGCCGATAGCGAAATCGGGGAGCTTGCAGCCATGAGGCCCAATCCTGCGCCTACGAGAAATTTTCTACGGTTGATTGACATATTGTTGTTGTTTTTTTGAAGTTGTTTTTTTAGGAAGATATTTTGGGGGAAGTTAAGAAGTTAAAGAAGTTAAGACGTTAAGACGTTTGTCTTTTTGCTTGCTTTTTCTTTGCTTCTTTTTATTGCATTTTTGTGTTTATATTGTTTTTAGAAATACCAGGGGTGGTTGCGCACGTAGGTGATGTAGGGGGTGCCCAGCTGACCTTTGATGCGGCTGGCGGAGAGGGGAGAATAGAGGTAGGAGGGGTCTTTGGGGTCGAGGCTGTTGATTTTCACCTGTCCGGAGCAATGGATGTATTTGCCGTCGTGCATATAGATGCCCACGTGGGTGACGCGTCCGTTTTTTGTGCCGAAGAAGAGCAAATCGCCGAATTCGCATTTATTCCATTCCGTGCCCTTGATTTTCAGGCCGTAGAGAGCTTGCTGGGATGCGTCGCGCGCCAAAATCACGCCACTGCTGAAATAGCACACTTTCACTAAGCCCGAGCAGTCGGTGAGTTTGGTGGAGGTGCCGCCCCAGAGGTAGCCTGAGCCGAGCATGCGGTGTGCTGTTTTGAGCACGAGGTTGAGGTCGAGGTCCTTTTTTGCCCATTGCGAAAACTCTTCCACTTCGCTTTTCAGCACCCATCCGGTTCTGCCGTCGGGGGTGGCGAGTTGAATCCAATCGGCGTTTTCGCCCTTGTATTCCAGGATGTTGCCCATCACCAAATCGGTCACGGTTTCATCGCCGGCGGGTTCGGTTACCAATCGCGAACCGTAGGTGGTGAGGATGTAGCGCTTGGCTTGGCGCCATTGTGTCATTTGCGCTTCGGTGCGGCAAAAGAGCGACGAAGCCGGCACGTAGGAGATATAATTGTCGGGCGTTTGCACGCGATACCAGTCGGAAGTGCAGTCGATCACTCTCACCGGCTGTCCCATAATGCCTTGTGTAGCCATTTCGCCGGCGTGCTTACCTTCGCAGCGCATACTTGCTACGGAGAGTTTCACCAAAGCCCACTTTTTGTCGGCAGGCACGGCGTCGTGTAGCACTTTCACTTGGTTGTTGACCTTGGCGAAACCGTTTTTTGCCAACTCATCGCTGATGGCATCTTTTTGCTCTTTCAAGCCCACGGTTCCGGTCACGGTCACTTGTGCAGATTGCTGCTCAGCTTTCACATCCCAAATAGCCGTACGCTTGTCGGGAGCGATGCGTTTTTTCAGATTCGTGAGCACTTGATCGGCGGTGAGCGCCGCCATTTGGAATGCAGAGGTGGCGAGCAACAAAGCGCCAACCACGCAAATCATTTTTTTCATAGTTGTGGTCTGTTTATGAGGTTGTGTATTCATTATTTACTTATTGGGGTGATGCTATTGAGGTGGAAATTTGAGTTCCACTTATCGTAGTAGAGGTTGCCGTTTTTCCATTCCACTTCGCCGGGCTGGAAGTCGACGGTTTCGCTTCTGATGTACTTCTTTTCGGGGCTCAATTTATCGCCCACTGCCTCGTTCGAAGCCATGCGGTAGATGTCGATGCCGGTGGCGTAGTAGTCGGCAATGTGGGGATTATTCACGGTAGAGCGTCCGAACGAAGGGTCGGTGGGCACCCATCCCACTCCTTCGAAATAGGTTTCCGCCCAATCGTGATAGTTCACGGCGTCGGGGTGGAGCATATATCCGCTTTCCCAGCGTGCCGGGATGCCGATGGCGCGGCACAGCGTGATGTAGAGCAGTCCCACTTGTCCGCAGTCGCCGTGGCGGTTGGCAATCACGTAGGCAGGGATGTTTTTGATGGTGCTATATTCGCGTGCGCCAGCCCACGGGAAGGTGTTGGAAATCCAGCGGAAAATGCGGTTGGCTGCTATCACCGGATGCACTTCTCCTTCGCCCACAATTTTCTTTGCCAAGGCACGCATATCGTCGGTGATGATGATGTGGGGGTATTCGGTGGCGGTGAAGCGTTCGTATTCGGGCGTATGTCGGTAGGGTTGCACCATTGCCAAGAGATCTTGCTGGGCGATATGGCGCTCGCCCACATCGTAGCTGAAGGTATATTCAAAGTGGGTGGGTTTTCCTTTTTCTGCCACAGCTTCCATATAAATAGTGTGGTGCTTGCTGCCCGTGCTCCATGTGGCGGGGCGATTACTGCTTTCGAGTTTTATATTGCGCTGACGCAAATTTTCGTAGGGGATAGGCATCCACACACGCAGCGTTTCGCCGGCAGGGATGGCATCGGCTTTCACATCGAGGGTGAAGGTAACATTGGCGTGGTGCCAATTGCGCACGCCATTGGCATCGGGCGTGCTGCGAAGGGCTTCCACCACATATTTGCGCAAATTTTCGCCTTCTTCGGCATTTTCCTGCGCATTGGCAACGGCAAATTCCTTGCCCAAGAGCCACAAATTGCGCACGGCTTTGCGAAACCACCATTCTTGTCCGTCGATATTCATCCATTCAATGGCTTTTTCGGCTTTCCAATTCGCGATTTGTGCATCGGTGGCTTCGGGCATTTTTTCGCGGATGGCTTTTGCGCCGGCTTCCGGGGTGAGGGTGAAGTCTTTGCGGATGCGCTCCATGATTTGATTGAGCGAATCGATGGTCACCGCCTCGGCAGTGCGCACCTTTTTGGGCAACTGCTTCATCAATTTAGAGGCTTGAGCAAATTCGCCTTGCTCCATCAGCCTGTCCACTTCGCTACGCCAATTATCCACGCCGGTGGCTGCCACTGCAGAAAGGCAAGCCCCCAAGCAAACTACGAGAACAAAAATTCGTCTTACCATTGCCATGAATTTCAAATGTTTTTAGATGTAAAATTTTGCTTTACAGTAATTCAACCTCAAATTTAATCATTTTTTTTCAAAATCCAATGCTTTCTGATGAAAATTGATAGCATTCCCCCCGCTTAATAGATGTGAGTTGCGGAGTAGTTGCCAATTTAAAATGAACAAACTTTCCGGAAAATAATTGCGCGGGGGTGACGAAGATGCGGAGTGCGGGTGGGGTGTGGTGTGGAAATGGCGCGGAAGTGTTAAATTTTCGTACAGTGGGGACTGTCCCTGTTGTACGAAAAATGGGTTTTGTGGGTGTGTGGTGAGGGTGGTCTGAATTTAATATGTGTTAAATTTGTGGTGGAGTGGGGTGCAATCGGTTACGTGGGGGAAATGTGGGAAAGTGGGGCGGAAATGGCTGGTGTTTGAGATTTTCTTTGTAACTTTATGCAGTTTTTTTTTATTCATCATTCGGAACTCGAAAAACGAAGAGATAAGGATGGCTACTTGGAGCATTGCTTTACGCCAAAAGCTACCGCTACGGTGCCATTCTAATCTTCCGGCTTCGGCTTTCGGACAAAACATTTCAGGGAAATGGGAGGATTTTTTGGCGTAAAATTTAAAAACAAAGCCTGCAGAGCAGAACTTTTTTATGGTACTGACTATCAGTCGCATTTGGGCACTCGGCGTGCCGGTATGGCTACACTCACCGATGAGGGCGAGTTTTTTCGTTCGATTCACAGTTTGGAGCAATCGTATTTCCGCACTAAATTTGAGCACGAGCTCGACAAATTTAAAGGGCGCTCCGGCATTGGTGTGATTAGCGACACCGATGCGCAACCTATGCTTTTTCATTCGCATTTGGGTAGGTTTGCGCTCGTGACGGTGGCGAAAATCAATAATCAAGAAGAATTGGCGCAGCAGTTGCTCGCCGAAAATATGCATTTGAGCGAGTTCTCGTCGGGACGAATCAATCCCACAGAACTTGTGGCTTTGTTGATTATCAAAGGTAAAAACTTTGTGGACGGCATTGAAAATGTGTACCGCTCCATTAAAGGTTCGTGCTCGATGTTGCTGCTCACCGCTGATGGCATTATTGCCGCTCGCGACCGCTGGGGGCGCACGCCCATTGTGGTGGGGCAGAGCGAAGAGGGTATGGCGGTGACGTCGGAATCCACTGCATTTCCCAACCTCGGTTTTCGCACTTTGCACTATGTGGGACCGGGCGAAATAGTGCGCATTACCGATAGCGAAATGGTGCGTATGCGTGCTCCCGAAAAGGAGATGCAGATATGCTCGTTTTTGTGGATTTACTACGGCTTTCCCACCTCGTGCTACGAAGGCAGAAATGTGGAGCAAATGCGCAATGAATGTGGCAAGGCGATGGGCGAAACCGACGATGTGGAGGTGGACTGCGTGTGCGGTATCCCCGATTCGGGTATTGGTATGGCGGTGGGCTATGCCGAAGGCAGGAAAGTGCCCTATTTGCGCACCATTGCCAAATACACCCCCACTTGGCCTCGCTCCTTTATGCCCGGCAACCAAGAGATGCGCAATTTGGTGGCAAAAATGAAACTCATTCAAAACACCGATATGCTTCGCGGCAAAAAATGCTGTTTTTGCGATGATTCCATTGTGCGAGGCACCCAGTTGCGCGACAACACTGCCGCGCTCTTTGAAGATGGCGCCAAGGAAATACACATGCGCATAGCGTGTCCGCCGCTCATTTATGCGTGTCCGTTTGTGAATTTTTCCGCTTCGAAAAGCGAACTCGAACTCATCACGCGTCGTGTGATTCAAGATTTTGAGGGTGATATGAATAAGAATTTGGAAGCGTATGCCACCGAAGGCACGCCCGAATATCAGCGGATGGTGGACGAGATAGCGCGTCGCCTCAATCTCACTTCGCTTAAATTTTCCACCATCTCCACCATCGTGAAAGCTATAGGTTTGCCCAAAGAAAAAATTTGCACCCATTGCTTCGACGGGAGCTCGTTTTTTAGCTGTTAGCCATTAGCTTTTAGCCTTTAGCACTGGTTCTTAAATGATTAGCCGTTAGCTATTGGCCTGGCGCTATGGGAGCTAAAGGCTAATGGCTAACGGCTAATGGCTCAAAAAGAGCTGATGGCTTAGAGGAGCGTTTCCACAATTTTTTTCACGTCGTTGCCGAGTTTTTCGGCTTCTTCCATGGTGTGGGCTTCGCTATAGATGCGGATGATGGGTTCGGTGTTGCTCTTGCGCAAGTGTGCCCATCCGTGTTCGAAATCAATTTTCACACCGTCGATGGTGGTGAGGCGCTCGTTGGCGTAGTGCTTTTCTACAGCCTTAAGAATGGCGTCCACGTCCATATCGGGAGTGAGTTCGAGTTTGGTTTTTGCGATTTCGTATTGCGGGTAGGTTTTCTTCAATTCGCTCACCTTCATACCGCTCTTAGCGAGCAGTGTGAGGAACAACGCCACGCCCACGAGAGCGTCGCGCCCGTAGTGCAATTCGGGATAAATCACACCGCCATTTCCTTCACCGCCAATCACTGCGCCAATTTCGCGCATCAAAGTGGTGGCATTCACTTCGCCCACAGCCGATGCCTCGTAGCGGCAACCGTGTTTGGCAGCCACGTCGCGCAGTGCGCGTGAAGATGAGAGGTTGCTCACAGCCGGGCCGGGAGTTTGTGAAAGGATATAGTCGGCAACCGACACGAGTGTGTATTCTTCCACGAAAAATTCGCCGTTTTCCATAATAATTGCCAAGCGGTCTACATCGGGGTCCACCACGAAAGCCACGTCGGCTTTACCTTCCTTCATAAAGCTACTCACAGCGGTGAGGTTGGCAGGAATGGGCTCTGGCGTGTGTCCGAAATGTCCGGTGGGTTCGCAGAAGAGTTTTTCCACTTTTTTCACACCGAGAGCTTCGAGCAATTTAGGGATAGCCACGCCGCCAATAGAGTTCACGGCATCCACAGCCACGGTGAAGTTGGCTTTTTTAATGGCCTCCACGTCCACCAATTTAAGGTTGAGCACGGCTTGAATGTGGCGGTCGAGGTAGTCGGCTTTTGCTTCGTGTCCGAGGTTGTCGACTTCGGCATAGTCGAAATCTTCAGCTTCAGCAATGCGGAGCACTTCTTTTCCTTCCACGTCGGTGAGGAATTCACCTTTTTCGTTGAGCAATTTCAGAGCATTCCATTGCTTGGGATTGTGCGAGGCAGTGATGATGATACCGCCACAAGCATTTTCCCAGGTAACGGCAAGCTCGGTGGTAGGGGTAGTGGCAAGACCAATGTTCACCACATCGAAGCCCATACCTTCGAGTGTGCCAACCACCACGTTGAGCACCATTTCGCCGGAGAGGCGAGCATCGCGACCCACCACGATTTTGTTGGAATCGAGCTTAGTGGTGCGTCGAATGAAAGTGGCATACGCGCTGGTAAATTTCACGATATCGAGAGGGGAGAGGCCATCGCCTGCACGGCCACCGATAGTGCCACGTATGCCGGAAATTGATTTAATGAGTGACATAAATGTATTAAAAGTTTAATTGGTTAAAAAAATATCCGATTTGAAGTTTACACTTTGCTGGGGAAATAGCGCAAGTGGTAGAAGAACGGAATCACATAGCTGATTTCGTCGGAGCGTCCGTATTGCGATTTCACGATCAAATTCACCTCACAATCAATGCCTAAATAATTGAGTGGCATTTGAATACCGGCACCCCATTCCACCGACGATTGTCGCGAAAAGTCGTTGTACTGAAACGAAGTGGTGGCGGCACTCATATCGTCGGCATTGCCGCCGGAAGAGGTCCACGCGTGGTCGTTGTTGTACCAATAGTTGAGGTTGTAGCGGGTGTAGCGGAAGTAGATGGTTTGCGAAGTGCGCGCTTTATTGTTTTTTCTGTCGCCCGCCTTCAGCACCTGCATATACACATTGCCGTCGGCATCGAGCTTGTAGAAAGGTGCATTATCTCCCACTTCAAACACCGAATCGGCGGGCACTTCAGCCAAGCGGAAGTTGCACAAAAAAGCGTTGCACGATTGGCGCTCATCGTTGAGCAACTCGGCATAACTGCGATTGTTTTCACACGAAAAGAAGCCCATGGAAGCTACCACAAAGCCCACAATGTAAAGTATTTGTTTTGTAGTCATATATAATAATGTGTTATTGTTCCGTTTGGTGTGAAGCGGCTATATCAGCCACCAATTGGTGAAACACAGCCACCGCCTGTTGCATTGTGCCGTGGAAATCGCCCCCGGCAGCATTTTTGTGGCCACCGCCACCAAAATATTTCGCGCAAATATCGCTCACCGAGAAATCGCCTTGCGAGCGGCACGACACCTTAATTTTGTCGGGGTCTTCACGCAAATACATCACCCAGTGCACGCGTGGGGAGCAGAGCGGCTTGTTGACCAGCCCTTCCGTGTCGCCTTTGGCGTAGTGGAAGCGCTCAAGTTCTTCGGCAGTGAGAGTGATGAGGGCACCTCCCGCTTCGGGATACACCTCCATTTTCTCGCTCATCGCATAGCCTTGCAGGCGCAGGCTGTCTTCGCTGAAGGTGTTGAGCGCCATATTGTAGAGCCACTGTTTATTGATGGGATAGCGCATCAATTGTGCCACTATCTCGTAGATTTCGGGGTATTCGCTGCTGAAGGTGAAATTGCCGGTGTCGGTCATCATACCCAAATAGAGGCATTGCGCCACTTCGGTGTCGATGTATTGAAGGAGCGCCATCTCATAGAGCAGGCGATACACCACTTCGCACGTGGACGACAGATGCGGGAACGAAATTTTCACGGCGAAGCAGTCGTCGGGGTCAAGGTGGTGGTCGACCAGCACGCGGGGTGCACTGCTTTTTTCCACCACATCCGCCAATTTATCGATGCGCTTAAGGGTGTTGAAATCGAGGCAGAAAATTAAATCGGCATTGCGGACCAAAAAACCGCCTCGCACTTGCGACTTGGAATACACCACCGTGTCTTGAATGGCAGGCAAAAACTGCAACGAGCGCGGCATTTGGTCGGGATACACCACATGGGCATCTTTGCCCATTTTTCGCAACACCCTACACAGCGCCAGGGTGCTGCCCAAAGCATCGCCATCGGGCGAAAGGTGACACGTGATGACAATTTTGCGTGCTCCGGCAAGCAATTTTTTTAAATCGCTAATCGCTCTACTATCGATAATAGGTTGTAGCATCTGCTGTGTTTTTTTTAATTAATCAACAAAATTAATGCTAACAAATGGCATTACCAAAATTTTAAACAAAAATCACCACACATTAACTTTTTTACGCACCTTCCGGCTCGGTGGGAATTTCTTTTGTTGTTTGATTGCGGTAAGATTTTTTATTGGCTTTTGTGGCATGAAACGAAGAAAAAAGTCGCTTCGCGAAAAAAAGTCGGCTCGCCGAAAAAAACTGCGCCTATAGCAAAGCCGTTAGCCGTTAGCCTTTAGCTATAGGGGCAAAAGGAAATTGTGAATTGTGCATTATGAATTAATTAGGGAATTTCAGTTAATTCCCCAAAATTTCGTGACGGCAAG
>JBJECV010000055.1:0-2837 GCA_051871435.1 Sodaliphilus sp.
CCACTCCGCTGCGCTCCGTGTTCATCTCATACCGGCCTACACACATCGCATCCCTCCGGGATGCCCACCATCCGGACCCCGTCCAGCATCCGGACACTCGCCCACCACCCGGATCCTCGTCCACCATTCGGATACCAGCCCACCATCCGGTTACTCGTTCACCATCCGGATACCCATCCACCATTCGGAAGTCCGCCCACCATCCGGTTACTCGTTCACCATCCGGATACACGTCCTCTATCCGGATATCCATTCTGAGATTTGTGTGAGGTCCTCAACTTGTTGATTAAAAAATTTCAAAGAAGTTGGGTGCAAAGATATGGTGGGAGGTGGAGTGAGGTCAACCCCAATACGGCAAGATGGCATGCGGGGTAAAAATTTTGTGTTTGATGTGTTCAGGTATTTAAGGTCCTTAAGGACTTTAGGGGGTTAAAGGGCTTTAGGGACGGATGAAATTTTTCTACTGAGCCTGAATATTTGGTAGGGGCTTCTTGGATTTGTTTATTTTGGGGGAGGATGTGGATGTGTGAAAAAAGGAAGCCTTTTTTGGGGGCTTCCTTTTTTGGGTTGCGGAAAGAGAGGGATTCGAACCCTCGGTACCCGTAAGAGTACAACGGTTTTCGAGACCGTCCCGTTCGGCCACTCCGGCATCTTTCCTTATTTATAAGACCTTGAGCGAATGTATGGCTTGGCTACGGTTGGGTGATTTGAACACGTAGTTGCCCGCCACTGCTATATCGGCTCCGGCCTTGGCCAGTTGCGCACCCGTTTGGTCGTTGACCCCGCCGTCCACTTCAATGAGTGCATTGCTACCTGTGGCGGCGATGAGTTCGCGCAATTCTTTCACTTTTTCAATGGTGCCCGGAATGAATTTTTGTCCTCCAAATCCGGGGTTCACGCTCATTAGGAGCACCAAATCCACATCTGCCAAAATATCTTTGAGCAAGCATACCGGTGTGGCAGGATTGATGGAAACACCTGCCTTCATTCCGGCATTGTGGATTTGCTGAACCACTCTATTGAGATGAATACAGGCTTCGTAGTGCACCGTCATCACCTCGGCACCGGTTTCTCGCACCTCGTTGACAAACTTTTGAGGCTCCACAATCATGAGGTGGACGTCTAAGGGTTTTGTGCAACGCTCTTTCACATATTTCAAAACGGGGAATCCGAATGAAATATTGGGTACGAACACGCCATCCATTATGTCGATGTGGAGCATATCGGCTTCACTGTCGTTGATAAAATCCAATTCCTCGCCCAGGTGGCAAAAATCGGCTGATAGAAGTGATGGCGAAACTTTCATATCATCAACGGTGGTTTTTATTTCTTATTTATCGGTTTGGCTTTCAATCCTTTATAAGCAATATAAAGGACAATCACGCCAAAGAGTGCAAAACCTGCATACGTAAGGTACTTATTGTTGGCTTCAAGTTGGGCATACAAATCAGGTTCTGCCACAAAAGTGCTCAACCACCAACCAAGTACCGCCAGGGCAACGTTCCAAATGCCGGCACCTAAAGAGGTGAACACGCAGAATTTAATGAAATTCATACGCGAAAGTCCGGCGGGAATGGATATCAGCTGCCTAATTCCCGGGATTAATCGCCCGAGGAAAGTGGACACAGCGCCGTGTGAAGCGAAATACTTCTCCGACTTTTCCACCTTTTCCGCATTAATCAAGCACATGTGACCAATTCTGCTATTTGCAAATCCATAAATTACCGGCCTACCGATAAACATGGAAATGACATAATTCACACATGCCCCAACTAACGCCCCCAAAGTGGCAACCACCACCACCATCACCACATTGATATTGGCGTGGCTTGCCCCGGAGCATGCAAAATAGGCTGCCGGTGGCACCACTATTTCGCTGGGAAAAGGTATGAACGAACTTTCTACTGCCATCAGCAAAAATATCAGCGTGTAGCCCATATTGTCTTTAAACCAATTATAGAGCGATTGTGCATCTAAATTTGGCAAATAAACGACAACCGCCGCTATCAAAGCCACCAATACGATTGCTCCGATGAGCATTTGAACAGTTTGTTTTTTCATCCAAGTCCTAAACTTTGGTGCAAAGTTACAAATTTATTTTGAAATATCATAACCAATTTGGCGAAACATTTTTCGATAAGCCTCAGCTTTTTTATCCAAAGCCATGGGAAAAGCCCTCGACGACGAGGGCATTCTATATAATGTGAAGAGGTGTCCGGCAAGTACACACTCCACTGCTTCTCCCATTTTGGGAGGCTGAACGCCAGCCATTTGCGCCACCACCCCTGTGGCTTTTTCCCCGGCGGTAACCACAGCCTGTATGGTGGGGCAAGAGGATAAAAAGTGGGTCAAATCGATGGTTTCCATAATGTCTAAAAATTTGTCGCTGGCGTTGTCTTTCAGCCTACGCACACGGGTGGCAGTGTCGTAGAGAGCAATGCGTTGCTGTTTGAGAAAGTGCTTCAGCTCGAGCAAACGGTAGGTTTTGGCTTCGGCATCATAGAATTGAAACGGGTTGCCGAAGAAAATCAGCCCCATAATTTTCCACATATCGTTGGTGCGATTGGGGTAGAAAAATTCCATAGCCCAGCGATTTGGCTTAGGCGGGAAGGTGCCGAGCATCAGCACACGCGCCCCGGTAGGCACAAAAGGCGGAAAGGGGTGCGTTTCGATTGGTAAAGTGGAAGGATTTTGCATCGCGAATGATTTTTTTTGCAAAATTAGCAAATCTGAGCCAATAGCGGGCATTGGCGGTTCAAAAAATAACAATGTGATAAAAATTGCACGGCTCTTTCATTTAACTTTAGAAAAATGGCATAGATTCCCTTACCCGGTTT
>JBJECV010000056.1:0-2824 GCA_051871435.1 Sodaliphilus sp.
TGTTTTTGTTCCGATTTAGACCAAAATCCGGGTGTTTCAAGTGTTTCAAGTGTTTCAAGTGTCCCAAGTATTTCAAGTGTTCAGAACCACTTGAATGCCCGCTACCCAACAGAAGAGCCATCGGAGATGGCTTATTGTGGTTAACTCCATGCAAGCGGAGGCGCAGCCGGAGCGCAGCTTGGAGAAAGCGAACCGGATGGTATGAGCCTCGAAGAGGGTCGGTTGTGTCAAGTCATCACCTATGTGTTTCATTTTGCTTTTGAATTAAAAAAATGGTCCAAATCGGAACAAAATCCGGGTGTTTCAGGCGTTTCGCATCCTCACCCCCTTCCCTTCAGGGAGGGGAGTGAGGTTCCTACATCTTCTGAAACTGCCTGAACAGTGGCGGTGGATTTGTGGGGGCGGGCGCAAAGTATTGCGCCCCTACGGTGAGTATGTAAGTAGTTGTGGTTAAATGGTTTGCGTCCATTACATACCGAAGGCATCTCCCAACCGGTGGGTGGTATTTTTCGTCGGCTTTGGTTTGGTGCCCCCACTATTTTTCTACTGAGCCATTTTTTCACCCCTCAACTATTTTTCAACTGCTCTGATATATCACGGTTCTCAGCGCTGCAAAAAAGAGGGGTGTATCAAAACAGATGGATTTTGATACACCCCGAATATGGTACACAAGAATGTGTTTCGAGAACAATTAGATAAGATTTACTTCAACGTCTTTTTCTACTTCGTTTACGTTTACCTTACCTTCACGTGCGAGCCAGCCAATGGCTGCAAAAACTTCTTTTTCTTTCAGTTTTGTGGTTTTCTTCAGACCCTTAACAGTGAGGCTACCGTTAGCGTCGTTGAGTGCATTCCAAACTGCACCTGCCCACAATCCAATAGTTTCTACGTTCATAATAAAATCAGTTAATTTTGTTATTATTTAGTCTAAAAACAGTGCAAAGGTAGAGATAATGTTTGAATTGTGCAAATTTTTAACTGATTATTTTTCAAACTCTTAGCCCTTTTTGCCTATTTTGGGTCCTATCTCCACTGTTTTAACACGCTGAATTTCAATCAAATATAATAATTTAAATTATTTTTCATTTTCTCGCGTGCGTACGCGCACGCAAGAAAATCGCCCAAAATCCTTTGCGCACACACGCGCGCGCGCAATCTTTTTTAAAATTTTGAGCAAGCAGCCCATATCGTCATATCTTATTCCTCTCATCCATCCCCAATTTGTTAAATTATCGAAAAACGATAAATAATTATTGTTTATTCCAAAATTCTCCTTACCTTTGCATATCGTTTAACAATAAAAAATTATTGTATTATGAAAAGTAAAACAAAATCTTTAAAGCGTATGATTGTGGTTTGTGTAATTCTGTGTGCTGTTTTTGTGGCATTTATCAGTTTTCAATCGTGGGGCACGGTTGAATGGTTGTCCGACAATTTACCACAAGAGGATGCCTACCTATGGCTGCGCCACACGTTTGTGTGGCTACGTTGCCTGCTTGCGATTGGTTTGGCAGCCACCTTGCTGGCATTTTTGTGGCGAATTTGGCGAGGCGCATCCGCCGGTAAACTCTTTGTTAGAGGCAATCACCGTTGGCTTTATGTAATGTCGGCTTTGTATTTTTTATACTCTATGCTCGATGGCAATGCCACCCAATTCATCTATAGAGGCTTTCACGAAAGTCCGTTCAGGCTTTATATTAATGAGTATATGGTAATCACCTGCTTTGTGCTGGTGGTATTTGCCAAACTGTATGCCATTGCCGTGGAAGTGAGTGAAGAACAAGAATTAACCATTTAATCCCCGAATAGCATTATGGCAATTATAGTAAATCTCGACGTAATGATGGCAAAGCGCAAAATGTCGCTCGGCGAGCTCGCCGGAAAAATCGGCATCACGCAAGCCAATTTATCCATTCTGAAAACGGGCAAAGCCAAAGCCATTCGCTTTTCCACCCTCAATTCCATCTGCACCATCCTTGAGTGTCAACCTGCCGACATCCTCGAATTTCGCCCCGACGAAGAATAGTGCATTATTCCACTTTCCCAAGTGAATCTAATTGGTTTTCCTAATTGTAGTCGCTCGCTTCTCCCATCTTCAAATTTCACCCTCGAAGAGCAAAGCGAGCGACTACTCCTCAACTCCCAAAATAATATTCGCGAAGCTAAAAAATTAAAAGTAGGTAATGCACACATGTTTCCAATATTCTCCTGCTGCCATCTTGCCGTATTGGGATTGACTTTACCCCACAGCCCATCATATCTTTGCACCCGAGTTCTTTGAAATTTTTGAGTCAACAAGTTGAAGACCTCACACGGATCTCACTCACGGAATGGGTAACCGGATGGTGGATGGGTAACCGGATGGTGGATGGGTAACCGGATGGTGGATGGGTAACCGGATGGTGGATGGGTATCCGGGATGGTGGACGGGTATCCGGATGGTGGACGGGCATCCCGATGGTGGACGGGTATCCGGATGGTCGGCGGTTATGCGGGTGGTGGACGTGTATCCGGATGGTGGACGAGTATCCCGGATGGTGGGCGGTTATGCGGGTGGTGGATGGGTATTCGGATGGTGGACGTGCACCCGGATGGTGAGCATCCCTATAGGGATGCAACCCTACCAAAGGTGTTCCAACTGTTTCATTTCGCTTTTGGACCAAAAAAATTGGTCCAAATCGGAGCAAAATCCAGGTGTTTCAGGTGTTTCAGGTGTTTCAAGTGTTTCAAGTGTTTCATGTTTCTTGGGAAGTGTTGGTTGATTGGTAGCCATCCCGTCAGGGATGGGATGTGTGTAGGCCGGTATGAGATGAACACGGAGCGA
>JBJECV010000057.1:0-2796 GCA_051871435.1 Sodaliphilus sp.
AGGGAGGGGTCGGGGGTAGGCTTTCGCTAACCAACTGCGAAGCACGGCTAACCTTAAAAGTGGTGTTTCAAGTGTTCCAGGCAAAATTTCACCAGCCGGTACATGCCTTTGGTATGTAATCAATGGCAAATCATCATACCAAGACACGCTCCACCTTTGTGGATTTGCATCCATTACATGCCAAAGGTATGTCCGGCTGTCGTTTTTCCGGCGTATTTTGTATGGCGCCGGTGGAAATTTTGTGCGGCTTTTTTGTGGTGGGTATAAAAAAACATCCCCCCTTTGGGATGAGGAGGGATGTTAGATATTGGATGCGGATGTGCTTATTTCACTTCCACGCCCATCATGTTGTATTTCTTGTCACCTTTGATGATAAAGATTTGTCCGTTTTCGTACACCTTTTGTGCCTTAACTTGGGTTTGTTGGATGTCGGTAACGGCAGTTGGAGTTTGGATGGTGATGGCTTGTGCTGTGGGAGCAGCCACTTCGCAAGTGTTTTGTTCCACGATACCGTTAGCTCTTGCCTTGTTGGAAGTAACTGTCGGGTAGGGGAGTTGGATTTGGCTAAGAACTTCCTTGCCGTTGTCGCAGCTCCAAATATTGCCTGCGATATCGAAAGCGATGTCGTTGAAGCCTCTGATGCCGGTGGTGGTGATGCTGTACTTTTCGGTGAGCACCTTGCCGTTTGCGTCTTCGCTCACTTCATACACTTTGAGGAGGAAGTTGGCTGTGGGCACAGCGAGGAGAGTGTGGTCGTAGTTCCAAGCGATGCCACCACCTCTTGCCACAGCGGTGATGTCGGAATAATCTTCCACCCATGCGCCGTTCACCTTGCTCACGTGCTTAATGGCTGGTTGAGCATCGGTAGGTGCGGCACGATATTGGGCATACCAAATGCCATTGCCATCTTCGTCGTAGGCGAGGCTCACGCTTTGTGCAGAGATGGTGTATTGCAAGCTGTAGGGCATCACTTCTTGGTCAGCAGCCACAGCGGTGTTCCAAGTGGAGGCTTCACCGATGGGGTATTCGTAGCAAGTGTAGTTGCCAAAAGCGTAGCTTTGTCCGAATTTAGAGCCGAGGTTCACGATTTTGGTGTCGGCACCTTCGCCAATGATGTCGAAAGCAGCAGAAGGAGCAGCCACCATGTTGCCGTCAGCGTCTTGCACGAGGCCCGAGCCGGTAGCGGTTTCGATAGTGCCTTCAAACACGGGTGTCCATTCGTTCAGGTTGTCGGGGTTAACGGTGTAGAGCGGATTGTTGACAGTGTTGAGTACGCCCACAAAAATTCTACCGTCTTTAGCAATGCGCACCTTCTTATTGTGGAAAGCACTTGATTGGGCACCACCAGTGTAGGTGAATTGGGTGAAGTTGAGCGGATTGTAGCCAAAAGAGCCGGCGGCATTTTGCACGCGGTTGGCTTGAGGGTCGAATTCATAGAGACCGGCACCCACGCCTTCCGACTTGGTCCAATAGCTGGTGCCCATGTTGGCTTGGGTTTCGGTAACGAGGATTCTACCGAAATGAGCGCTTTCGGTGTTGTTGTCGATAGCGATACCATAGGGGCTCCAGAAGGTGTAGGGGAGAGGGCTACCTACTTCCACAGCGGCGTCAACGCCGGCGCCTTGTGCTGCAAGGCTCCAGGTGTAGGTGCCTGCTTCACTCACGGGGAGCACTACTTCTTCGGAGTGTGCGCCTTTGGTGATGGCGGATGCAGGGAGTTCAACTGCGCCTACTTGCACGTCGTTGATGTCGTACATTTTGAATGTCACCTTTTGGGCATCGGCGTTCAGGTTATACGAAATGGTAATTTTGCCTTTTTCGGTTTGCGATTGTGTCAAGCCGTAGGTGAAGGGGTTTTGTGCTGATGCGATAAGCGCTGTAGCACAAAAAGCCGCAAATAGTAATGACTTTTTCATAAGGGTTAATGTTTTGGTTTATTAATTAGAATGGTCTATATAATAATGTGTATCAAAGGTAGTGAAATTTTTATATTTATGCAAGCTATTTTTTTATTTTTTTTTTGTGAGTGATTTGGGGCCTCACACGGATTTATTTTTTTTGAGTCACGAATTTAGCTAACGGCTGATGGCTAACGGCTGATGGCTAATGGCTAATGGCTAACCGCTTTTGTGGCATGAAACGAACAAAAAAGTCGGCTTCGCCGAAAACAACAGGATGGGTGGCATAGTTACGTTAACATCAAATTTAATCGCTCTAATGCCATCTTGCCGTATTGGGGTTGACATCTCCCCTTTATTCATCTTATCTTTGTCCCCGAGTTCTTTGAAGTATTGGATTCAACGAGTCAACGAGTATTACAAGTGTTTCAGGTGTTTCTCGCATTTCACTCCACCGCCGTCGGAGACGGCTTATTGTGGTTAACATGCAAGCGGAGGCGCAGCCGGAGCGAAGCTTGGAGATCGCCGAAGCAAAATCAATGAGCATCGGATGGTCGGTTGTGGCAAATCATCATCAATCTGTTTCACGTGTTAACGAATAGGTAACCAGGTGGTGCCATCCCTTTGGGGATGCGATGTGTGTAGGCCGGTATGAGATGAACACGGAGCGCAGCGGAGTGGTCATCTCATGCCGGTAACCGATGTCACCACCCTCCCGCATGCCGTTAGGTATGCAACCCCACTAGCGGTGTTTCAAGTGTTTCAAGTGTTTCAAGTGTTTCAAGTAAAACAAGAATCTCTAACCAAGCGCGAAGCGCGACTAACCGAGCGAGCTTGCGAGCGGCTAACCAACTGCGAAGCACGGCTAACCTTCAAATTGGTGTTTCAAGTGTTCCGC
>JBJECV010000058.1:0-12824 GCA_051871435.1 Sodaliphilus sp.
CGCCTTCGCTTGCATGGAGTTAACGACAATAAGCCGTCTCCGACGGCGGTGGGGTGGAACGCGGGGGACAACCGGGACCGGTGGAATGCGGGGGACACACGGAACCGGTGGAATGCGGGGAGCACACGGAACCGGCGAAACGCGGGAGACAACCGGGACAGGTGGAATGCGGGGGACACACGGAACCGGTGGAATGCGGGGGACAACCGGGACAGTGGCGGTGGATTTGTAGGGCGGAAGCAAAGTATTGCACCCCTATGGTGGCTGTTTAAGTGGTTGTGTTTAAGTGGTTTGCAACCATTGCATACCGAAGGCCTCTCCCTACCGGTGGGTGGATTTTTTCGTCGGCTTTGGCATATTGCCCTCACAATTTTTCTACTGAGCTGAAAAAAATGGTGATTTTGATTGAAAAAGAATGCAAAATGTTGGTATTTCTTTAAAATTTGTTTACCTTTGCTTGGAATGAGGATAAGTGGCTTTCACCAGTGTGGATATCGCTATCTTCGAGTATCTGCAGGGAGCTTATTCTATTGGATACAACATTTTAGAACGATGAGAAAAATAATTTTTATGATGAAACGAAATGCTTTTCACATATTGAAGCATACGCTATTGGGAGCATTGCTGATGCTTTCAGTGCTTCGTGTAGGAGCAGTGCCGGCATGTCCGGATTTGGCAAAAGTGGTGCAACCCGATGGCAGCACGCTCACCTTGGCGCTTCACGGCGATGAATGGTTTAATTTCCACACCACCACCGATGGCTACACCGTGGTGCAAGATGCCGATGGCTATTATAAATACGCCCTCGTGCAGAACAACGCATTGGTGGCGAGCACGGTAACAGCCCGCGATGTGGCGATGCGCAGTGCAGCCGAGCAAGCGTGGCTGATGCAAGAGGTGCAGCCCATGCTCTTGCCCGACGCCAAAGCCATTTCGGCACAGCGAACCAAGCGCCGATTGCACGGCAACACCGGTCACTACGACTATAAGAACTTTCGCGGACTGGTGATTTTGGTGGCATACAACGATTGCAATTTCGTGTACGACGATGCTCAATCCTTGTTCAACGGAATGATTAACGACCACGACTACCAAGGCTTTATGAGCAACGCCACCTTCCCCGAGCTGATACCCTACACTGGCTCCGTGCGCGACTATTTCTATGCTGCTTCGGCGGGCGAATTCGACCCCGTGTTCGACGTGGTGGGCCCGGTGAGCATCGATTATTCGCAATACGATGTGAATCAAACCGCCAATGCACAAACCATTATGGCAGCAGCCTTAGAAGCGGCTGATTCGTTGGTGAACTATAAAGATTACGACCGCGATGGCAATAGCACCGTGGATATGGTGTACTTCATTTTTGCCGGCGGCGGTAGCAATTTTTCCGGCAACGATAGCCGATTGCTCTGGCCGCATGCCTCCTCCATCCAGTCGAAAGTGCTCGACGGCGTGAGTTTTGGCAGATATGCCTGCTCCACCGAACTCTACGGGCGTCCGCAATCAGCCATCATCGACGGCATCGGCACCGTTTGCCACGAATTTAGCCACGTGCTCGGTGTGGCCGACTTATACGACACCGACGGCACCGGAAGTGGCGGTTCGAGCCTCACCCCCGGGCGGTGGAGCCTGATGGCGCAAGGCAGCTACCTCAATCAATCGCGCACCCCTTGCACCTATAGCACCTACGAGCGCTATGCCGCAGGATTTCTCACCCCTCAAACACTCACCGCCAAAGGCAACTACACCTTGTCACCCATCACAAGCTCCAACATCGGTTATCGCCTCGACAGCAACACCGAAAACGAATATTTCATTCTCGAAACACGCAAAAAAGAAGGCTGGGACGCGTATCTTCCCGGCGAAGGGATGCTCGTGTGGCGTGTGGATTCCACCAATGTGGACGTGTGGGAAAACAATAAAGTGAACTGCAACCCCTCTCACAGCTATTACCAACTGCTTCGCGCCGGCACTGGCACCACCGATTCGGGTAGCGACCCCTTCCCCGGCACCTCCTCGGTGACATCTATCACCAATACCACCACGCCCAACCTTTGCTCATGGACCGGGCGCAGAAGTAATTACGAAATCACCGACATCACTCGCGCCTCCACCGGCGAAGTGACATTCCACCTCGATGTGAAAAAATTTGCCACCTTTGTGGAAGATTTTGAAGACGTGGAACTTTCCGCCACCGGCGCCACAAGCGCCCAAGGCAAATTCACCAATTGGACCTTAGTGGGCTCAGCCAAAGTGGTGGAAACAGGCGCCGAAAATGCCGGAGCAGGAGAGCGCGCCTGCGGTATGATTCGCAGCAGCGAACTCATCAGCGAGGGATTGCCCTGGGCGGTGAACGGACTATCGTACACATTCTACAACCCCACCACCTCCTCCGCCACCGTGCGCACCTATTACCGCCAAAGCGGTAGCACCCTGTGGACCATTATGCCCACCGATGGCGGTTTGGAATCGGTGACTGTGGCATCCGGCACTTCCACAGAAATCGCTTTCAATATGGAATTGGCAGAAGGCACGCAAGTGCGCATTGTGGAATACACCGGCAATCGCACCGCCTTGTGCTACGTGGACGATATCACCCTACTCACCTCCGTGGAAGAAACACCCCTGCTCGGCGACATCAACCTCGACGGCACGGTGGACGTGAGCGATGTGACCGACCTCATCAACGGCCTGCTCAACGGCGATTCCTCAGAGGTGATGGACATCAACACCGACGACAAAGTGGACGTGAGCGATGTGACCGCCCTCATCAACTTGATACTCACATAGAACAGAAATAACATTTCAAAATTTATAGTCAACTTTATTTATTAACTTAAAATTCACAAAATGAACAGACTGAAATCTTTATGTGGACTGATTGCAGCATGTGCTGTGTCGGTCTTCAGCGTTCAGGCGCAAGAAGTGGTCTCGGATGCGTGTGCTCCCGTGAATCAGGATGCACCGGCCGCAGTTGTGAAGGCGCAACATAGCGTGGGGCAGGCACAAGCCGCCACATCGCTAGAATGGACGCCCATATCCGACTACAAAGCATCCACCACCGCTTCAGTGAACAAAGATGTGAACAAAGCACGCAAGAAAGTGGCTTCCGTGAGCGAATTGGAAGGCGCCTACGTGCTTACCGGCACCTCCTTGCTTACTGCAGGCTACAATGGCGTGGCAGTCACCATCACAGCAGTGGGTAGCGACTCCATCGCCATCGCTGATTTCTGGGCAAGTGGCTACTCCACAGTGGTGAAAGCCAAAGTGGATGTGGCAGCGGGCACCATCACCATACCTTATCAGGTGATGGGTCAGCACGACACCTACGGCGACATCGTGTTTGCCAAAACCGACCTCTCCAGCGGTCAACCCTTGGCAGACGGCGAAGTGACCGGTGTAATTACCGCCAATGGCATTGCTCTCAACGATGCTTGGGGTGCGTATGTGAAAACCTCCGCTACTGCCACAACATGGAACTTCTTCTCCGTGGTGGCAAACTCCACACTCGAAAAGTGTAATGCTACCTTCACCGGTAAGAAGCACTCCGACGGTTCGTTAGAAACCTACGGATTAGTAGTGACACAAACCGGCGACAATGTGCTTCAGGTGAAAAACCTTGGCAATTACGGTCAAACCGTAACGATTGACCTCAATCGCAACAAAACTGCCAACATTCCTTCGTCGCTTATTGCCTACAACAGCACTTACGGCGACTTCTACAGCTACAACCTCACCTTCACCGAAACCGGCGCCACATTGAGCACCGACGATGCAGTGACCGCAGTGGCAACCGATTTGAAGCAACTCAATTGGACCAACTGGGGCGTGGTGACTGGAGCCAACCAAGGGAATCGATACTTAGTGGCTTCTTACGATGAATGTAACATCACCGCCGGCACCGATATCTCTTATCCGGTGCTGAGCGTAACCGAATGGGAAGGTGAAGGCACCGAAGCCAGTCCTTATTTGATTAAGACACGCGACGACCTCATCCTCTTGAGCGACAAAGTGGCTGAAATCTCCGAATTTGATTGCACCACTCCTCCCAACACCAGCACTTACTGCCGTGCTTTCCTCGGCAAGTATTTCCGTGTGGAAAACGACATTGATATGGGTGGCTACAAATTCACGCCTATCGGCGCCGACTGGCAACACATCTTTGCCGGACAATTTGATGGCAACAACCACACCCTGCGCAATCTGTATGTGGACCGCAACACAGGCTACGCAGGCTTGTTTGGCCGCACCGATACCGTGACGGTAATTAAAAACCTCAACATCGAAAACGCCACCATCTCGGCAGCCGGACCTAATGCCGGTGCTATCGTGGGCTGGGCACTCGGTGATATTGACAACGTGTCGGTGAAAAACTCCACCATCACAAACTCCAGCTATGCAATTGGCGCTGTGGCAGGTATTGCCTACGGCATCAACAATGCGAGAGTGGAAAGTTGCCAAATTGAAGGTCAATACGGCTACACCGGTGGTGTGGCAGGCGAAGTGCACGCACCTATCACCAACAGTTATGCACAAAACGTGAAGATTGTGAGCGCCTCAGCAAGTAGCTCCACTCCGGGTATGCCCGTGGGTGGTGTGGTGGCAAACCTGTTCCTCACCACTATGGAAAACTGCTGGTTCTCCGGTAGCATCGACGGCGCATCGCTCTATTCTCAATATCAAACCATTGGCGGCTTGGCAGGTTATGTGTCGGGCGGTAGCATCAAAAACAGCTTCGCAGTGGGCACCATGAACTCCTACGGCGGTGGCTCCGTGATTGGCGGTTTGGTGGGCTACTTGCGCGGTAACCTCGAAAACTGTTTCTATAATGGCCGTGTGGATGCTTACTCCTCACGCCATTCCGGTGGTGCTGTGGGTAGAGTGTCGGCCTACAGAATGACCTCCGACGACCCGATGCAAGAATCTACCCTCACCGGCGTGTATTCCGCAGCCACTGTGGTTTCCGAAACTTATCAATATCAATCGCAAACCGAAAAGCAAAACAACGAAATCGTGGGTACTATTGCCGATGGCTCTAACCCCGTGATGAACGCTGTTTACTTCGACAAGCAAGTGGTGAACATCACCAAATCGGTGTATGGTGTGAACACCGCCGACTTGGTATCGGCTCAAGGTCCCACAGGCTTCAGCGCCGATGCTTGGACCTTCAGCGAAGGCAAATATCCTGCCCTCACCACATTCAAAGACACCGAAGCATCTCAGCTCGCCACTGCTGCAGTGGTGATGCCCTCAGGTGCATCTTTCGACAAGTTTACCAAAAACGCTACCGTAAACAAAGATGCTACAGTGGGCGTGGGCTTCTTGAAAGGCGACGCACTCTACACCGTCGGCTACTATGCAAGCATCAGCGGTAACGACATCGTGCTCAACGACAAGCAAGAATTTGGTAACGACACCATCTTCTTCGTGAATGCTACCAATGGCAAGGCACAATACTATCGCATCATGAAGGTGGCTCCGCTGCCTTACGAAGGTGCCGGCGAAGAAGCCGACCCGTTCTTGCTCAAGACCAAAGCCGACCTCGTGTTGCTTTCTCAACTTACCACAGTGAAGAAGCAACTCTTCCCCGACACTTACTTCAAGATTGCGAACGACATCGACCTCGAATACGATGAAGCCTTCCTCGGCATCTGTACCGACGCCGACGATGCGCACAACTATTTCGCAGGTTCTATTGATGGCGACGGCCACTTCATTCACAAGATGAAATTCAATGCTGTGGAATGGAGCACCGAAGGCACCGAAACTTCATGGGGCACAATCAACACCTCTGCAAGCAAGGGCTACAAGGGCTTCGTGGGCCGCTTGGATGCATCGGGAGCCGTACGCAACCTGAACATTGCAGCCGACTGCGACCTCAAATTCTACGCATCATCGGGAGCCTTGGTAGGCTACAGCTCCGGTGTGGTGGAAAATTGCCGCAACTATGCCAACGTAACCGGCTATTCATGCTGGATTGGCGGTGTGGTAGGTCAGAACCTCAAAGAAGGCAAGGTGAGAAACTGCTTAAATGCAGGTAATGTGACCGGTGGCTACGGACAAACCGCAGGTATTGCAGGTGCCACCTACAGCATCATCGAAAACTGTATGAATGTGGGTCACATCCAAATTCGTCAGTTGGCTACCAACTATGCTACTCAACTTCAATCTTGCGGTGGTATTGCCGGTACGTCTTCTTCCGGCGGTAAGTTTGTGAACTGTGTGAATGCCGGCACCGTGTATGCAGAATTGAAGCGTGCAGGTGGTATCACCGGCTTCTGGGGCCCCGTAAGCTCCACCAGCACTTCCAGCTACTATCGCAATGATATGATCAACTGTGTGAACTACGGTTCGGTTTACACTCCTGCTGCCGCCACTATGGGCGCTATGGCAGGTGGCGAATCGCAGAGCACCTCAGAAGAAATCAGCGGCAACTATTGGGATGTACAAATCCTCGATATCAATGCCGATGCCAATGCTCCTCACGAAGGCATGACCGGCGTGGAAACTTCCGTGCTCATTTCCGGCACACCACTCGAAGGCTTCGATACCTCGATTTGGAACTTTGAAGCCGACAAGTATCCCGTTTTGGCTCAATTTGCCGACGATGCCGAAGTGATTGCCGCACGCAATGCCAAGGTGCTGATTCCTACCGGCGTGACCGTGAAGAATCTCTCAGCCGATGCCACCGTGGTGAATGCCACTGCCTCGCTTGCTAAAGGCACCGCTTTCACCCTTGAAGGCAATGTGGTGAAAGGTATTCCCACCACCGAAGAAGTGGTGTGCGACACCCTCACCATCACCAATGGCAACTTTGTGAAGATTATTCCACTTTCCGCACTTCCGATCAACCCATTGCAAGGTAGCGGTACTGCTGAAGATCCTTGGCGCATCACCAATGCGCAAGAATGGAACGCATTGGCCAACTTCATGTCGAAGACCGCCAACCCGCTCGAAGGAGAATACGTGGTATTGACCAACGATATCGACTTTGCTGAATCCACCGTATCCATCATTCCGCTCGGCGCCGACGGCGTGACCGCTTTTGCCGGCTTCTTCGATGGTAAGGACTTCAGCGTGAAAGGCTACAACCACACCACCACATTGGCAGGCGAAGGTGCTTTGTTTGGCACAATCGCAGCTGATGCCAGTGTGAGCAACGTGACTGCTGCCGGCAATGTGACCGGCGGTTTGGGCGGTGCTAAGGGCACCACCAAGCTCGGCTACGTGGGCGGCGTGGTAGGTAAGCTCTATGGCAAACTCTCCAACGTGAAGAACACCGGTGAAGTGACCGGTATCACCTCTTATAATGCAGGTGTGGCAGGCTATGTGTATCAAGGCGCCGTGCTTGAAAATGTGATCAACGAAGGTAAGGTGTCTTCACCCTCCGCTTATGTGGGCGGTGTGGCAGCCTTTGCTTACGAAAATACCACATTCACCAAGTGTGTGAACCGTGGCGAGCTCTCCTCTGCCACAGCAGCAGGCTATGTGGGCGGTATTGCAGCCACTGCACTTCCTGCCACATTCACTGAATGTGAAAACTATGGCAAAATCTCCGGCGGAAGCAGTGCCGGTATCGTGGCCAACTGTGTGGGTAAAGCCGGCGGCTTGGTCTACACCTTCGACCACTGCTTGAACATTGGCGAAATTGAAGGTAATGGCATCTTGGGCGGTATCACCGCCGTGCAAGGCACCACTGCCGGCAACAATGTGTGCCACTACATCAACTGCTCGAACATTGGCGACATCACCGCCACTGCCACTGCAGCTGTATCCTCTTCGTCAATGGCAGGTATTGCAGCATTCTATAGCCCCGGCTCAGTGTTCGACCACTGCTCAAACCATGGCTATATCACCAACACCAAGAGCGTGTACACCGGTGGTATTGCCGGCAACTATAAGGGCTCAGCCAGTGCCACCTATCCGGTGGTATTCAAGGGCTGCTTGAACACCGGTAACGTGACTTCATCGGCACAACAAATTGCCGGTATCGTGGCTTATGTAAGCAACTACGTGACCATCGACAGCTGTGTGAACAAGGGTAACATTGAACAAGGCTTGTGGGGCGCAGCAGGTATTTGCTACACCTTCACCGGCAACAACAGTGTGCTCACCAACTGTGTGAACTTCGGCGACGTGACCGTGGCTCAATACTATGCCGGCGGTATCGTGGGTAACAACGCCAACGTGAACTCCGTGATCGACGGCTGTGTGAACCTCGGTACAATCGCCACCACCTCCACTGCCGCTACCAACAACTACGGCGTGGGTGGTATTGCAGGCGGTGCTTACACCAACATCACCAACTGCTTCAACGCCGGTTTGGTGACCGGTAGAGAACGTGTGGGCGGTATCGTAGGCTCCCCGAGCTACAATGCCACCACTGCTCGCACTCGCATCACCAACTGTGTGAATATCGGTTCGATTGTGGCTGACGAAGGTTGCGGCGGTGCTATCATCGGTACCAAGGCAGGCGACGAAGCCAAGTATTGGGGCGACAACAACACTTGCACCAATTCTTACTACCTCACCGAGCTGGCATGGAAGAGCGAAAACGACAGCTGTGGCGACTACAATCCTGTGGGCGCGCCTGTCACCGTGCGCGAACTCGTGGCATTGGATATGAATCAGGTGGCTGAAGGCACCGATGCTGCTCCAGCCGAACAAGCATGGGTAACCGCATCATCCTACACCTTCCCGATGCCCGCTATCAGTGCCGACAATTCGCAAGTGCTCGCACATGCAGCTGCTGTGGTGCTCGCAGAAGGCGATACCTACACCAATGTGACCAAACACAAATTCAATGTAGGTACACCCGGCGCAGTGACTTGGATTTCATCTGATCCTATCGTGGTAGTGGAAGGCAACAACGTAACTGTTACCGAGCCCACCACCATCCACGTTCATCTCACCGCCATTGGTCCGGATCAAGCTAATTCCGACGGATTTGAAGGCGAATTGGTTCACTGGAACCTCACCCTCAATGTGGAAGAAGCACCCACCGGCATCAACGACGTGATTGGCAAAACCATCGTAGACGAAGCCTACTACACTGTGGGCGGCGTGAAGGTGAACAAGCCCACCGCTGCCGACGGCCAAATCTACATCGTGGTTCGCCTCTATGAAGATGGCTCAATGAAAGCAATTAAAGTGCGCAACTAAGCACTCCCCCACTGAATGAATCACACTTCATTCAGCCCGATATAAAATGTGGACGGCTTTTGCAGCCGCCCACATTTTTATTTTTGCCCAACTTTGGTGGGAATTTTAGAAAGCGAACAGCGCTTCAGCGGTGAGCTGAACAGGTACCGACGACAATGGCGCTGTGGGATTGATAGGCGAAGCACTGATTAGCGTGAGCAAAATGCTTGCACGCGAATGAGTTTCGGTTATAAACGCTTCCATACGACGTCTCATCTTTTCCAGCTCTTCGGCTGTGAGGGAATAGCCATGTTGCGAATATTTGATTTCGCAAAGATTGATAACGCGGTCGGCACGCTGAATAATCATATCGGATGGTAAACATATCGGTGAGTTGGTAGATGCATCCTCTTTTTTTTACCACACCCCCTTCATTCACCAAATAATCTCGAATAAAGCCACATTCTTTCAAATTGTTGAGCCATGTGCTGAGCGAACCTCAGGTGGCTTTTCCCAATCGTTTACTGATTTCGGCGCGAGTGAGCCCACACTTGCAAGTGACCAAAGTTTCCACGATTTTCCGATAGGGTTCCGGCTTCCGAAAAAGTGTGGAAAACAGTCGCTTATATTCTCGCCTCAGTTCACCATTTTCGGCAAAAAACAAGCGGTCGATGTTTTGCGTAAGGCTTTCCGAGGGGTCGAGCAATGTGAGATAGTAAGCCACACCTCCGGTAGCCATATAGCATTGCAAAATGGTGAGCGTGTCCCACACAAACCCCTCATGAGCGAGATAGTCGCGAGTTTCGGCGAGTGTGAATGGAAAGAGTTTCATTTCGTGCGTAATGCGGTTATGAAGTCCGCCATGGCTATCGATGAGGTTTTCAAGCATCCATGTGGTGGCGCTACCGCACACAATAAGTTTTACATTCGATTGATTCCCTGCCCAACTGTTCCAAAAATAGCCCAATGCCGCCACAAAGTCGCTACCTCGAGTGGCAAGGGCTGAAATTGGTGGTTACAGAATGGTGGAGAGGTCGATGTCGGGGATAATGAGATTTGGGAGTCGGTCGGTGATGAGAAACCCCATATAAAGCGGCAAGGTGAGCACCTCCCCCACTCGCCCCACATTGTACTGCCCCAATTTGATGGCGCTATTCACATGATACACATTTTTATTTTTCAGCACGGTGCTCATACTCTTCGCTTTGCCACTCTTTGCTTTGATTTCCACAAGAGTACATTCGTCCTTAAATCTAAGCAAGAAGTCGACCTCCAAGCCGCTATATTTATGAAAATAATAAAGCCGTTGGCCGGATTTGTGTAAAAAATCGGCCATCAAATTCTCAAATATTGCACCTTTATAGGCAAGCAGATTGCCTTTGAGAATGGAGGCTTGCGTGCCATAATCGAGCATCGCGGTGAGCAACCCTATGTCGGTGGTGTAGAGTTTGAAACTGCTTTTAATGGCATTTCCTTCTAAGGGAAGCTCTGTGATTTGTGTATTATAGCATCTGCTCACGATTCCGGCATCTTCCAGCCATTGAATGCAACCCTTATATTGCGAGCCACGTGTACCCTTCCTCACGATAGAATACTGAAATTTTTTATATTCTTTCGCTAATTGTTTAGGAATGGATTCAAAACATTCTCTGATATAGGGTTTATCGGAATCAAGAGCATATTTCACCATATCTTCTTCGTATTCCGCAATGAGATTGCGCTGTAGGCGATATATCATTTCAATATTTTTAGTTTGGAGGAAGCAATTCACCACCTCAGGCAAACCGCCCACAATCACATATCTATACAGCAGCTGCATCATAGCCGTATGAATGCCTTCCGGCACCGGAGTTTCATTTTGAAAACACGATTTCACTTCATCAATCACATGATGAGCCATTCCATTTGCCCACAAAAATTCCTCAAAATCTAATGGATACATATCAATGATGGTTTCATAGCCCACCGGAATAGAGTCTTGACCTCCGCTCTCATTCACATTTCTATTGCCATAGCCTTTCACACCTAAAAGTGAGCCGGTGGCAATCACATCAAATCGACCATCGGTTTGAAAAGATTTCAGAGCGGTTCGAGCTTCCTTACATTCCTGAATTTCATCAAGAATAATGCAAGTGTTGCCGGCAATGAACCGCGAACCCGGAATCATAGCAGAAAGATTGAGGATAATCGTATCTACATCGAGGTTACCGGTAAAAGCAGCCTTTTCATCGGGCTCAAGTATGAAATTTACATAAATCACAGATTGGTAATTCTCATTGGCGAATTTCCTGACTATATAGGTTTTCCCACATTGACGCACGCCTTTTATCACAAGTGGCTTTTTGTGCTCTGATTGCTTCCAATGAGCTAAATCTGTTTCTATCTTACGTTTAAGCATCACTTCACGAGTTAAATTTTTCACAAAATTACATTTTTTCAAGGGAAAAAGCAAAGGTTCGTTACACTTTTTCAAGGGAATAATGTGTGGAGTGTTACATTTTTTCAAGGGAATAATGTGTGAGATGACACATTTTTTCAAGGGAAAGATTGGGATTTGGGGGATTGGGATATGAGTAATAGGGGTGTGATTTCTGGCAGGGGAATGCGATTTTCAACGCTCTTACATTTTGTGAGAGCAACCCTCACATTATTATATAGCTGTATTCTATAGCTGGTTCCGGTAGGCGTGTTTTTTCGGCGAAGCCGACTTTTTTCTTCGGGTGGTGGGGATGTGAGTGGGGAGCTGGCGCTCCCCACCGTGGCTGAGAGAGGGCGCCAGCCCTCACGTCCTCGCCGCACGACTTTTTTGTTCGTTTTATGCCACAAAGGAAAAAAGGAAAACAATTGCAATATTCTTAAATGGAAGGGCCGTGCCTAAACAGTGATTTTTATAAAAATATGGTGATAGTTTGGAATAATTTTCGTAAATTTGCAGCGCAAAATTGAAAGGAGGTTGATTTTTTAACCCACCGGATATACACTGACATTACATATAACCCTCTCACAATAGGCAAGTTCCGCGTTGCCTTTGCCACAGTGAAGCCTCTCGGCAGAGAGGTGGATGAATGTGCGGGCAAAAAAGATTCACGGCGGAAATCATTCAATTTTTCGTGGTTTATTCTCTCCCCCACTGCTCTGTGTGAGCGGATGTGGATGGCTTGGACGCTGTGGCGCCGCGATAAACCCATCATTCAAGACCAAAAACAAACAAATTAATAACAATTAAACATTTTATTATTATGATCGTAGTTCCTGTAAAAGAAGGCGAAAACATTGAACGCGCCTTGAAGAAATTTAAACGTAAATACGAAAAGACCGGCATCGTGAAAGAACTTCGTGCCCGTCAACAATTCGACAAGCCTTCGGTGATTAACCGCAAGAAAAAAGCTAAAGCTATCTACGTGCAAAAGCTCCACCAAGTGGAAGATTAATCGCATAGCACGAGCTGCTCATCAAGCCGTGACGCCCATTGTGGCGCACGGCTTTTTTTGAAAAAGTGGGGATAGGGAGAGAAAATAGAAAAAGAAGTATAACGGGCTGTGGACCGGTAGATTACCGGTGGGTGGGATTTTGCCGGAATGTATGAATCAGCTGGAACGACGGGTGGATGGGGAGCCACAACCGACCATCTCGTACCTTTGCAAAAGTAAATTTAAATATATAAATTTGTTAAATTATTAAGA
>JBJECV010000059.1:0-2791 GCA_051871435.1 Sodaliphilus sp.
ATGGTGTGGGGGAGAATTTTTGTGTTGATGAGAATATTGCATCCACCTGAAGCGCCCTTCAAGAGTTATGGCTTTGGCATATTGCCCCCACAATTTTTCTCCTGAGCCATTATAATTGCTCATTATATCATTATCCATATTTTGTGCAAATTCACGTATAAAATCCAAAAGGTGCCGTGATAGAGCCATGAAGTGAAAGCGTGATTGTTTTGTGAATTAGGGAATATTGGTTATTTTTGTGCTTGGTTTGAAAAAAAATTAGATGATGATGAAACTGAATGATTATCAACGTCAAGCGGCAGCTTCTGCCATTTATCCCCGCACCATGCCGGTGGTGTATCCCACCTTAGGGCTCACCGGTGAAGCCGGCGAAGTGGCAGAGAAGGTGAAAAAGGTGTTCCGCGACCATAGCGGCGAATTTAGCGAGGAAGCCAAGCTGGAAATAGCCAAGGAGCTGGGCGATGTGCTCTGGTATGTGGCAGCCATTGCCGGCGATTTAGGATTTTCGCTCGAGCAAATTGCGCAACTCAATTTGGAAAAACTCGCATCGCGCCTAAGCCGCAACCGCCTACACGGCTCCGGCGACAACCGATAGCCAACATGTCATTTTGAAATAATTATACATAATTTGTATACAATTTTATGGCAAACATTGCAAAATTCTTTTAAAAACACACATTTTTTAGGAATTTTTGCTTGTTTGTTAAAAATTTTTTCTACCTTTGGGGCATCAATTTAAAAACCGCAATGGTTTTAATCAGGGAAAAAGACTATCGATTGAGAAAATTATTATATTGTTTCACATTTTAAAATATTACCCTATGAAGAAAAAATTACTCGCTCTTGCCGCTGTGGCAACCTGCTTAACCGTAAATGCAGAGATGCTGGAATTGGAATCGTTCAATCGCACCATCAATGTGGGTCCGAAGTATGAAGTAGCCAATGATGCCGCTATTGCCGTAAAGAAAGCTCCGGCAAAGAAAGTGCCTATCGCTGCGGAAGATGCCTATGGCAAGTATGTGTATCGCTCTTTTGAACAAGACACCATCAACACTTCCGGCTTGGTGGAAATCACCAACGGCGAAACTGCTGCACAAGTGACAGGATTGCTCTATTGCCACAAGATTGCTGTGGAAGCAACACTCAATCCGGAAGCCGGAACACTGACCATTGCTAAAGGACAAAAAATCTACACCAGTGCTAATTATGGCGATATCTTGCTCTATTTGATGCTCGACAATGAATACTACAGCACGAGCAAAGACATCGTGTTTGAATTTGATGAAAAAGGAAATCTGCACCTCTCAAACGGCGCTGGCTTAATTGGCTTGATTGCTTCAGGCGACTATGCCGGGTATAGCCTCGCTTCTTGCACCGCAGGATACGATATCTTCAAAGTGAATGGCTCTATTGTAAGCGAATTGGTGAACAACGACTTTACTGCTGCATCTACACCCACTAAAGAATATAACACCCATGTGGAATTGTGGACAAAAGACGGTGTGAAAGGCGGCTCCGTGTATGGCATCGACGATATGACTTTCTTTGACTTCGAGTACGATGCCGACAACAATCTGCAAGTGGCTATTGCTCCGTCCTATTACTATAGCTCTACCTATAAAATGGCTTACCCCTACAAGGGCGCACAGTCGGCAACCAGCGGCAATTTTGTGTTCTACACCAATAAAGGACCGCAAGGCACCATCAACGCAGCAGAAGGTGTGATTAATCTCAACGCTTGGGCATTCGCAATGGAAAAAGTTGCTACCGCAGGTTCCTACACAATCTTGAATGGTAGAAAATCCCAATCCACCATCACCTTCCCACCGGTGGCTCCTACTGCAGTGAACGATGTGGCCGCAGCCAAGAGCGTTGCCTCTGTGAAGTATGTTAACCTCTCCGGTCAAGTGAGCGCCACTCCGTTTGAAGGTGTAAACATCGAAGTGAGCACCTACACCGATGGTTCCACCAAGGCAGTGAAATTCATGAAATAAAACCACACCCATCGCCTCCGTGCGATAGTGTGCAACGATTAAGGAGATATACCCAACGGCATATCTCCTTTTTTAATAACATCACCGCCAAAATTCCCCCGCCATTGCCCCAAATGTTTCAGGAACCTCACCCCCTTCCCTTCAGGGAGGGGCCGGGGGTAGGCTTTTCCCACCGCCGTCAGAGACGGCTTATTGTGGTTAACTTGCAAGCGAAGGCGCAGCCGAGCGTAGCTTGGAGACTGACTCTGAGAAAATTATGAGCATCGGAGATGGTCGGTTGTGGCAAGTCATCACCAAGCTGTTACAAGTGTTCCACATACTTCACTCCCTTCCTTCAGGTACGTATCATACTGGCCTACACGCGAAAAACCAATTGAACGAAAACGAAAAGCAAACCCATTTGTGAAATACCTGAAACAGCTGAAACACCCGAATTTTGTTCCAATTTGGACCATTATATTTGTCCAAAAGCAAAATGAAACACATAGGTAATGACTTGCCACAACCGACCCTCTCCGAGGCTCATAATCTGCTCAGAGTCAGTCTCCAAGCTGCGCTCCGGCTGCGCCTCCGCTTGCATGGAGTTAACCACAATACGCCATCTCCGATGGCACGCGGCATGTGGGACATCTGAAACACCAAATTGAAGGTTTGTCGTGCTTCGCGCTTGGTTAGAGGAAAGCCTAACCCCGGCCCCTCCCTGAAGGGAAGGGAGTGAGGATGCGAAACACTTGAAACACCAAATTGAAGGTTAGCCGTGCTTCGCACTTGGTTAGCCGCTCGCAGGCTCGCTTGGT
>JBJECV010000060.1:0-12692 GCA_051871435.1 Sodaliphilus sp.
CGGCTAACCAAGTGCGAAGCACGACTAACCTTCAATTTGGTGTTTCAAGTGTTTCCGAGCGTCAGCGAGCCAATTCCGAGTGCTCCGAGTGCTCCAAACCACTTCAATGCCCGCCACCTCCCCGCCTCCCGGCTTTTGCAAACGATTGCGGAGCACTTATGCAAAATATTCACTATCAGATGTGCGGATTTTTCACCGATTTGCATTATCTTTGCCTTATCGCAACTAACTAACAACTATTATTCAACAATATCATATTCCATCGTTATGAAGAAGTCACTTGCCATTATCAAAGATGACCCCTGGCTGGAGCCCTTCGCGCCCGCTATCGAGGGACGACACCAAGATGCCGTAAAAAAAATTAAGGCGCTCGCCGGAAAAGGTAAACTTAGCGATTTTGCCAATGCGCACAATTATTATGGACTGCATCGCGAAGATAATGGATGGGTGTTTCGTGAATGGGCGCCCAATGCCACCGAAATCTACATCGTGGGACCCTTCAACCAATGGAAGGAATGTGCCCCGTATCGATTAAAACCCACCGAAAACGGCAACTGGGAAATCCATCTGCCACTGCGCGCACTCTCGCATGGCGATTTATATAAGCTACACGTGCACTGGAATGGAGGATGGGGCGAACGCATCCCTGCCTACGCCACTCGGGTGGTGCAAGACGATAACACCAAAATTTTCTCAGCACAAGTGTGGAGCCCGGAGCAGGAGTATGAATTTAAGGTCAATGATTTTGTGCCTTCGGTCGACCCGCTGCTCATCTATGAGTGCCACATCGGTATGGCGCAAAATAAGGAGGCGGTGGGCTCCTACGAAGAATTCCGCACCGAGGTGCTGCCTCGCGTGGTGCGATTGGGCTACAATGCCATCCAAATTATGGCTATCCAAGAGCATCCCTACTATGGCTCGTTTGGCTACCACGTGTCGAGCTTCTTTGCGGCTTCGAGCCGCTTCGGCACGCCCGACCAGCTGAAGCATCTCATCGACGATGCACATGCGCAAGGCGTGGCGGTGATTATGGATATCGTGCACTCGCACGCAGTGAAAAATGAAACCGAGGGCCTCGGACGATTCGATGGCTCCTACAACCAATATTTCTATGGCGACGGCCGCCGCGAACATCCCGCATGGGACTCGCTCTGCTTCGACTATGGCAAGGACAGCGTGCTCAATTTCTTGCTGAGCAACTGCAAATTCTGGCTCGAAGAATACCATTTCGATGGCTTCCGCTTCGATGGCGTTACCTCGATGCTCTACTATAGCCATGGATTGGGGCAAGCGTTTGGCAGCTACGACGACTACTACGATGGCTCGCAAGATACCAACGCCATCACCTATCTCACCCTCGCCAATGTGCTTATCCACGAAGTGAATCCGCATGCCATCACCATCGCTGAAGAAATGAGCGGTATGCCGGGATTGGCGCGACCCTTTAAGGATGGCGGCATCGGTTTCGACTACCGTATGGCAATGGGTATCCCCGACTACTGGATTAAAACCATCAAGGAGAAGAAGGACGAAGATTGGAAACCCGGATCGGTGTTCTGGGAACTCACCAACCGACGCGCCGACGAAAAAACCATCAGCTATGCCGAAAGCCACGACCAAGCCCTCGTGGGCGACAAAACCATCATTTTCCGCCTCATCGACAAGGAAATGTATTGGCACATGATGGTGGGCGACCACAATGCCACAGTGGACCGCGGTGTGGCACTCCACAAATTGATTCGCCTCGTCACGGCTGCCACCATCAATGGCGGTTACCTCAATTTTATGGGCAACGAGTGGGGACACCCGGAATGGATCGACTTCCCGCGCGATGGCAATGGATGGAGCTATAAATACGCGCGACGCCAGTGGGACTTGGTGGACCGCGAAGATTTGAAATACCAATTCCTCAACAATTGGGATACAGACGTGATGCACTTGCTGGGCGGCGTGCACGGCTTCCAAAAATTACCTATCCGCAAACTCTGGGATAAGGACGACGACCAAGTGCTCGCCTTTATGCGCGGCAACTTGGTGTTCGTGTTCAATTTCCACCCATTTAAGTCGTTCACCGATTATGGCATCCTCGCACCCGTGGGCGAATACGAACCGGTTATCGATAGCGACAATGCACGCTATGGTGGCTACGGCAACATTGACTCTAAGGTGCACCACCTCACAGAAACCGACCCCCTGTATGCCGATGTGAAATTAGGATGGCTCAAACTCTACATCCCCTCGCGCAGCGTGCAAGTGCTCCGCCTACTCCCGCCCAAAAAGAAACCCGCAAAAAAAGCTGCCCCAAAAAAGAAAACCACAAAAGCCAAATAAAATCAAGCCATTACATCCCACGGGCAATGGCTACAGAATTAATAAATTGGTGCGCAAATATTTGCGCACCAATTTATTAATAATCACATATATTAATATCCAAAGCCACCCCATGGTAGCGGCATCCCTCCGGTATGTAATGGACCTAAACCACAGACACATACACTCCACTGTAGGGGTGCAATACTTTGAGCCCGCCATCACTGGCCACACATCAAGTATGTATCAAGTATTTCCAGTCGGTCTGATTTCCAATCAAATATCTTGCTCACTGATTCACCTTCTCCCATCCCTTCAGCGCAGGTGGGAGATGGGTTTTTCCCTACGAGTGGACGATGTCTAATTTCGTCTCATAACAAGGCGCAAACCGAGGAAGCCGTAATTGAGCGACGGTTTGAGATAGGCACGCATCGACACACGACAACTATTCGCGCTGTAACACCAACTACCGCCACGAATTACTTTGGTTGAACTCGTAACAGGACCTTGTGGATTCAAATGATTATTCCCATCACTATAATAAGTACTACTATACCAGTCTAAGCACCATTCCCTCACATTCCCACTCATGTCGTAGAGACCTAACTCGTTGGGCTTTTTGGAGGCAACGGGGTGAGTAGTTTCACCGCTGTTCTTATCATACCATGCCACATCTTCAATGTTGTTGCTACCGCTATACTTATAGCCTTGGCTTTTGTTGCCGCCACGAGCGGCATATTCCCATTGAGCTTCAGTGGGAAGTTGAAAGTAATTCCCGAGAAGTATGTTCAATTCCGAGATAAACGATATGCAAGCGCTCCACGTCACTTTTTCTACCGGCAAGTTAGAACCTTTGAAATTGCTGGGGTTGTTCCCCATCACCGCCTCCCACAATTCCTGAGTGACTTCGGTTTTGCCAATGTAGAAGGAATCCAGTGTTACTTGACGGGATGGCTTTTCATCAGAAGCTGCATCGCTGCCTTGCTCTTCGGTGGCTCCCATAGTGAAGGTGCCGCCTTCCACGGCTATCATTTCAAAACTCACGCCGTTCACGGTGAAGGTTTTGTTTTTAAATTCGCTCTCGCCACCACCACCATTGATAATCAAATTCACCAAAGCGGTCACGTCGCTCACATTCACCTCGCCGTCGTCGTTAATGTCGCACGCTTGTGCGGAATAGGAGCCTGAACCGATAATTTGATTCACAAGGGCTGTAACATCGCTCACATTCACGGAGCCATCAGCGTTCACATCACCCCCCCCTGCTGTTGCTGAGGTGGTATACGCCCCCACGCAAAGGGCAAAAAATAAAGTAATTAATTTTTTCATATTCGTTGTAATTAAATTGAAAAATCACACATTAAATTTCGGTGCAAAGATAAAAATTAAAATCAAAAAATCACCCCATTTTTTTTCAACTTGATGTTTCATTTTGCACATTTTGTAACATATTTCCTCATTTTTTATCACCACCGATCGCAAACATTATATTATAAAAAATGAAATCACAAATAGGTGACAAAAAACAAAAATCACCACTTTCCGCAAGCGGTGATTTTTGTGATATGCGCACATAGCGCACTTGCAGATTTTTATTTACAAGTTACCTCACCCCTCCAACAGACGAAGATAAGCGAACACACGACTATCGTGTTAACTTCCAACGAGCGGAGCGAGTGATAACTTCTTCAATCTGAAAATATCTCGGCAATCACTTTTTCTTCTTGGAGCTTGATTTAGTGCTTGAGCTTTTTTTCGACGATGAAGAGCTGCTCTTTTCCGACTTGCTACTCTTCGATTTAGCACTTTTCTTAGGAATGTTGAGCTTTTCGCCCGGCTTGAGTTTGTCGGGGTCTTTGAGTTGCGGATTTGCTTTTTTCAGCTGGTCGGTTCCCAATCCGTAGCTGTGGGCAATGCGTTCGAGCGATTCGCCTGAGCGCACGCTGTGGCTGGTGGGATTCGCTTTTTCCGTAGCAGCGGTTTTGTTCTTACCGGCTTTGGTGCTCTTGCGGTTTTTGGAACTCACTTTCTCGTCGTCGTTGTCGCGATTTTTCTTATTGCTCTTAGAAGTGCGAGCTGTTTCTTTCTCGGCAGTGCGCTTCGAATTTCTGCTGGCGCGCGGTTTCTCTTCTTCGTAGCGGTTGGCTTTCTGACGGCTTGCGGTGGTGCGTTCTTCTTCCTTCACCACGGTTTTCTTCTTCGAAGACACGCTGATTTCGTCGTTCACGCTATACGACCCCTTGTGTGAGGGCGCCACAGTAGTTTTGCTTTCCTTTTTGGCGACCACATTTCCCTTTTTGGCAGGCACATTTTCCGCCACCTTCGGAGCGGTTTCCTTTTTAGCCGGAGGAGTAGTGGTCTTATTTGCGGTGTAGGAGGGCTCTGCCTTGGGTTGCTTGGCTTCCGGCACCTGTCCGCCTGAAATTTTCAACACCTGTCCGCTGCTCACGCGCTTGCGGTTCAGATTGTTGAGTGCCATCAGTTCGTTTACGCTCACATTGTAGTCTTCGGCGATGCTCTCAATGGTTTCGCCGCGTTTCACTTTGTGATATTTCACATCGTCGGAATCGTCGGATGCTTTCGGCGCATTGTTCACGGCGTAGGTGCTTTCTTCCGATTTTTTAGGTTTCGTTACCGCTTTTTCGGTTTGGGTCACTGGTGCCACATCGCGAATGGCATAAGTGCCACCACCGCCGTGTGTGCGGATGCTGTCTTCCACCATGATATAGCTATAAATTTGCTGCGATGGCAAGGCGAGGGTGTAGGGGTGGGTGTCGCCCGGGATTATGTCGTGACGATACTGCGGGTTAAGAATACGGATTTCCTCCACGGGGATGTTGAGCACGCTCGAAATTTGGTTGAAGTTCACGCGATAGTTCACCTTTACCGTGTCGATAATGAGCGGTTTCTTGGGAAGCGCGGGGTTGATGTTGTGCTTCTGATAGTTGTTCATCACGTAGGTGGCGGCGATGAAAGCGGGCACATAGCCGCGGGTTTCCTTCGGCAGATATTCGTAGATTGACCAGTAGTCGGGGTTGGCGTTGTCTTTGTTTTTCACGCGGCGGAGCGCCTTGTTCACGTTTGCCGGACCGCAGTTGTAGGCGGCAATGGCAAGCGACCAATCATTGTAGATGCCATAGAGCTGCTTGAAATACACCGCTGCGGCTTCGCTCGACTTGTAGGGGTCGCGTCGTTCGTCCACCAAAGAGTTGATTTCCAAACCGAGGTCTTTGCCGGTGTCGACCATAAATTGCCAGAGTCCGGCAGCGCCCACATTCGACACCACATTGGGGTTGAGCGCTGATTCTATGATGGGGATGTATTTCAATTCGTGCGGCAGACCCTCTTTTTCGAGTGCGCGTTCAAATATGGGCATATAATAAGGCGTCATACCCAGCATTTGCGATACCATGGTGCGCTCTTTGGTGATGTAGCGGGTGATGTAGGATTTCACCACCGGGTTGAAGGGGAGTTCCACGCCCGAGGGAATGGCACGCAGGCGCTGAATGTACTCTGCGTCGCTCACTTCTTCCGGCGATTTGCTCTCCACTTTGTCGTCGACCACGGCATAGTTTTGCAAATACCAGTTGGTCTGCATTTCGCGGGTGTTGATTTCAAAACTGTAGGGATAGACGATCGATTCGTCGGTGATGGATTCTTTCAGCGACAGAATCGTCTTCTTTGGCGCTGACCACATCGATGTGGTGGCTGCAAGCGCCAAACCAATGAATAAATAAAATCTGCAATTCTTCATAATGTATCGTCGGTTTTGTTATTGTTTAAAAATTGAATGCACACTGAAGCCCGATGGAAGGCACTATCGACCGCTCATTAGCGATGGCGGCGGGCTTTACGTCCATCGTGAGGTCGGAGGAGATGTCGAAGTGTGCGAGTGATGCGTCGACATACGCGTCCACTATATTAATAAAATACACCGCCACCATACTGATGACGCAAATATCGCGGTAGCGTCGGTAATACGACCGCTTGTTTTTCAGCGCTTTGGTGAGCCATTCTTTGTCGAGGTCGCTTTCCTTCATGGTGCTCGGGAAGAAGTTCATGTAGCTGCGCGTGTTGGGGTCGTTGTCGGTGATATCGCGGTAGGCTTTGGTGTAGTCGCCGAGCATACGGTTGTTCCATGCTGTACCGTAGCCCAATCCCACGAAAGCACCCACCACGATGGGTATTTTCCAATAGCGGCGGTTGTACACCTGACCCAATCCTGGGCATAGTGCTGAGAGCCACATGGCGCGCTTGGGGTCGGGGTTAAACACTCGCAATTTGCCCAAATGCGTGGCGGCTGCGGTGTCGGGCGCAAATTTGGCTTGCGCCAAAATCAGCGAGTCGGCGGCAGTAAATTTCACGGTGTCGCCTTGCGCATCGAGCACCGGCTTGCGCTCGTAAGCTCCGGGCTGTGGCATAGTGGCGGTGTCGGTGGGTGTGCTCACCTGCTGATGCACGCCGCTGCGATTGCGCACTGGTTTGTTCACTTTTTCCACTTGTGCAAAGCTCTGCAAGGGGCATATCATCATCAGGCACAGTGCCACGACGATGCCTTTCAGTAGGGTGATATGTGATGCAGCGGGTTGTTTCACGAGCAAATAGGGTGGGGGAGTGTTAGTTTTTTAATGTGTCGAAGAGGGCGATAATTCTTTCCAATTCTTCTTCGTTTTTGAATTGGAAAGTGATTTTACCTTTGCCGTTGGCACTGCACGACATACTTACAGGCACGCCAAACGATTTGCTCAAATGCTTTTTCAGCACATCGAATTCCGAGCTGCGCGATTTTTCTTTGGCGGGCTTCGGTGCATCGGGGTTGGTGCCTTCTTCGTTGATTTCTTTGGCACGCTGTTCCACTTGGCGCACGGAGAGTCCTTTTTTCAGGATTTCGTTGTAGAGGCGGAGCTGTTGGGTGGGTTTTTCCACCGAAAGCAGGGCGCGTGCGTGACCCATATCCACCGTTTTGTCGCGCAATCCGAGTTGCACCTCAGCGGGGAGCTTGAGCAGGCGTAAAAAGTTGGCGATGGTGGCGCGCTTCTTACCGATACGTTCGCTCAATCGCTCTTGAGTGAGGTTGTATTGGTCGATGAGTTTGCGGAAAGTAAGGGCAATTTCGATGGCGTTGAGGTCTTCGCGCTGAATGTTTTCGATGAGCGCCATTTCGGTGATTTGGCTGTCGTTGGCAGTGCGCACATACGCCGGCACGCTTTCCAATCCGGCGAGTTTAGCGGCGCGAAACCTTCGTTCGCCCGAAATAATCATATAGGTGCCGGCTTCAGCAGCTCTCACGGTGAGTGGCTGAATGATGCCGTGCTCGCGTATGGAGGTGGCCAACTCCTCGAGCGCTTCCTCGTTGAAATTGGTGCGAGGCTGGTCGGGGTTGGGTTTGATAAGATCGATTGCTATTTCATTGATTGCCGAACTGCCGCTTGGCTGCACATCATCCATAGAGATGAGCGAGTCGAGTCCGCGTCCGAGCGCATTTCTTTTGATAGCCATATATTGATGAAATATTTATTAATGAGTAGCTTGATTATTTCTTTTTACGGTCTTTGCCGATTAATTCTTTTGCCAACTGGAGGTGACTGGTGGCGCCTCGGCTGGAGGGGTCGTAGAGGATGGCTGGCAATCCGTGGCTGGGCGCTTCGCTCAGACGGATGTTGCGCGGAATCACCGTGCCAAACACCATGTCGCCGAAGTGGCTTTTCAAATCTTCGTAGATTTGGTTTGCCAATCTCAGTCGCGCATCATACATGGTGAGCAAAAATCCTTCAATTTGCAGTGCCGGATTGAGCTTCGACTTGATGATGCGGATGGTGTTGAGCAATTTGCTGATTCCTTCCAATGCAAAATATTCGGCTTGCACCGGAATAATCACCGAATCGGCTGCCGTGAGGGCATTCACCGTGATGAGCCCTAATGAAGGGCTGCAGTCGATGAGGATGTAGTCGTATTGCTCGCGAGCCGATTGCAGCACCTTTGCCAGCACACGCTCGCGATGGGGTTTGTTGATTAATTCAAGTTCGGCTCCCACCAAGTCGATGCGGCTGCCCACAAGGTTGAGCCCTTCCACGCAAGTGTTCACTTCCGTGCCGCGGATAGGGTATTCGTCGACCAAACACTCATAAATCGACGAAGTCATTTTCTTAGGATCTACGCCCAAGCCCGAGGTGGCATTTGCCTGCGGGTCGGCATCGATGAGGAGCACTTTTTTCTTATTCACAGCCAAAGAGGCTGCCAAGTTGATAGCCGTTGTGGTTTTTCCCACACCGCCTTTCTGATTCGCTATTGCAATTATTTTTCCCATATTCTTTCGGGTGTTGTTGTTCTCTCTGCAAAGGAATTATTTTTTTAGCAATTATCGGCGATAAATCGCGTTAAATTCAAATAATTGTTGATAACTCGCCACATTTGTTAATAACTTCACTGCGGCTTTCCGGTGCTTGCAGAGCGAAATCTCTTTTTTGCAAATATGCAGCGACTTGGCATTTCCAGGTCGCTGCAAATGGTGTATGTGAGGAAATTGCTGCCGTGAGCAGAGGGCACAATGCCCACGCCCTCTCGGTGCACCGCATTAGGTGTCGAGTGTGGCGTAGGTGGCGTTTTCTTCAATAAATTGTCGGCGCGGGGGCACGTCGCCGCCCATGAGCATCTTAAAAGTTTCGTCGGCACTCACGGCATCTTGCACCGTTACGCGCTTGAGCATACGTCCTTCGGGGTCCATAGTGGTTTCCCACAATTGCTCGGGGTTCATTTCACCCAGACCTTTGAATCGCTGCACTCTCACATTCTTTTCATCGCCTTTGGCATAGCGCTCAATGAATTGCTGCACTTGCATATCGGTCCAGCAATACTCCGACACATTGCCTTTGATGGCGCGATACAGCGGCGGAGTGGCAATATAGAGGTAGCCGTTGGTGATGATATCGGGTATTTGGCGATAGAAGAATGTCATGAGCAGGGTGGCAATGTGAGCACCGTCGACATCGGCATCGGTCATGATGATGATGCGGTGGTAGCGCAATTTCTCGGGGTCGAATTCCTTGGGATTAGTCACGCCGAGTGCGCGGAATATGGTTACCACACTTTCGCTATCGTAGATTTTGTGCTCAGGCACTTTTTCCACATTCAAAATCTTACCACGCAGCGGCAAAATGGCTTGGAACTGACGGTCGCGGCCTTGCTTTGCCGAGCCGCCTGCCGAGTCGCCCTCCACCAAGAAGATTTCGGATTGGGCGGGGTCCTTGCAGGAGCAGTCGGCGAGTTTGCCGGGCAAGCCCGAACCGGTGAGCGGCGATTTGCGAAGCACTTTTTTGCGGGCATCTTCTGCCGCCTTGCGTGCTTGCGCTGCCGTAATCACCTTTTCCACAATCACTTTTGCGCTGTTGGGCGTTTCTTCAAAGTATTGTGCCAACGCCTCTTTCACTGCGGCATACACGGCGCTTTGCACTTCGCTGTTGCCGAGCTTGGTTTTGGTCTGTCCCTCGAATTGGGGTTCCATCACCTTCACCGACACCACTGCGGTGAGCCCTTGCAAAAAGTCTTCCGCCTTGAGGTCTACCTTGGCTTTTTCAAGCATTTTGCTGGTGGTGGCATAGTCGCGAATCACATTGCCCACAGCATTCTTGAAGCCGATGAGGTGGGTGCCGCCTTCGTGGGTGTTGATATTGTTCACAAAAGAGTGGATGCTCTGACTTGTGGTCTTGTCGTAGGTCATTGCCACTTCCACGGGAATGATTTCATCTTTCGCCGTTTTCTTGTTGGCAGTAATGTGAATCACCTCTTTAATGAGCACTTCTTTGTCTTCGTTGAGGTAGCGAACAAAGTCGTCCAAACCGGTTTCGGAATAGAATTCCTCAGTGCGATGCTCGCCGGTGGCTTCGTCGGTCACTCTCAAATCGCACAGCGAGAGGCGCACGCCGGCGTTGAGGTATGCCAAGTCGCGAAGGCGATTGGCAAGCATATTGTATTGATACAGCAGCGGGGTCACTTCACCCGTTTCGCTCTCGTGTGCCACTGCAGCATCGGAGGTGTCTTTAAAAATAGCGGCTTCGGGGTGGAATTTGATGGTGGTGCCATGCTCTTCCTCGGCACATTCGCCAATCACTGTCACACCGCAGGTGGGCTTACCTTTGCTGTATTCTTGCATATACACCTTGCCGCCACGGCGCACTTCGGCACGCAGGTAATCGCTCAAGGCGTTCACACAACTCACACCCACACCGTGCAAACCACCCGACACTTTGTAAGAGCCTTTGTCGAACTTACCGCCGGCGTGCAGCACGGTCATCACCACTTCGAGCGCCGATTTGTGGAGCTTTTCGTGCATGTCGACCGGAATACCGCGACCATTGTCCGACACCGACACCGAGTTGTCGGGGTGAATACATACTTTTATCTCACTGCAATACCCTGCCAATGCTTCGTCGATGGAGTTGTCCACCACCTCCGACACCAAGTGGTGCATACCCTTCACGTGGGTGTCACCAATATACATAGCCGGGCGTTTACGCACCGCTTCAAGGCCTTCAAGCACCTTGATGTTCGACGCAGAATACTGCTGCTCTTGATTTTCGTGTAATAATTCTTCTGACATAAAATTTTGGGTTATTGCAAGCACATAAACTTCCGTTTCGAGGCACCATAGCGCCTATTTGAGAGCTTGCTTCATAAAACATACAAATTTACACCTTTTTCCGCTAATCACCAAATTTCAATCTCTTAAAAAATCCCAATTTCCCAGGTCAGCCGCCTTTTGCACTCGGTTAGAGGAAAGCCTACCCCCGGCCCCTCCCTAAAGGGAAGGGAGTGAGGATGCGGAACACTTGAAACACTTGAAACACTTGAAACACTTGAAACACCTGAAACACTTGAAACACCTGAAACACCCGAAACACCCGAGGACGCTACAAGCTGATTTTGGGCAATGATGCAGTGCTTTTTTTGTTGGAGGGATAGATTTGTGTGTGCCATGGTAGTCGCTATTTTAAATATAAGTGAAGAATTTCGCTACAAATGTAGCGATGATGGGGCAGTATCAGCAACCCCAAAACGGCTATTTAAAAACATCTGCCATCTTTTAAGTTAATTCAAAATATGGTCTTTGTTCAAGTCCGGAGCCCTGGGTAATTCTCCTGTCACAAAAGCTACAATCCCTGCAGAAGGAATTGACGCAGATGAAGATGTGTTACGCCTTCGTAGTCGCTGCTTTTGATAAAGGGCGACGCCGAAATCACATATTTGGGATAGTTGTCGGGGATGAGGCTAAGGTTACCGAATTCCCGCTTTCGAGTTTTATCACCACTGATAAGGTAAGCCACTTGCACATACACTCGTTTTCCGGGCTTTGTGCACACGAAATCGATTTCACCGGCTTTCAATTGCCCCACTTTCACATCATATCCCAAGCGCAATAAATGCAAATACACCACATTTTCTATCACCTTCTCCACATCGGCGTCTCGTTCGCCTCCTGCAATGAAATTGCGCAAGCCCATATCACCGAAATAGTATTTACTATTCGATTGCAAGATTTTTTTGCCATGGATATCGAAACGATCCACTTTATAGGTGAGATACGCCTCGCAGATGTTTGAAATATAATTGAGCACATTGCTCACTGACACCACCACATTTTGGCTCTTTAGATATTTAACAATGCTATTGGCTGAATTTAGTTTGCCCACAGTGTCGGCGATAAACACGATGAATTTGCGTAAAAACGGGATGTTGCGAATGGCATGACGCTCTATCACATCCTTCAGCATAATGGTGTTGTACACTCCGGAAAGGTAGTCGTTCACCATCTCTCCGTTCCGGATACCGATATTTCTTAAGCCGGGCATCCCGCCAAAGTTTAAGTATAGCCATAATGCGTCGTCACTATCGCTTAGTGAGTGAAATTCTAAAAATTCACCATAGCTAAGCCCTTGGATGTGAATTTCTTCGCATCTTCCGCTAAGAAGGGTGCTCAATTCGCCGGAGAGCATTTTTGAATTAGAGCCGGTAATAATGATGTCGGTATTCGGTTCGGTGCGGTAGCTACGAACCGAGTGCTCCCACCCATCGATATCTTGCACCTCGTCGATAAGAATGTAATTGTGCTTCTGCAGAGAATAATGCTCATCAATGTAGGCATTGAGCTGTTCATGATTTTGAATATAATTAAAATCCTTTTTTTCTTTATCAATATATATGATATGGGCATCTGATTCCACCTCGTGCCGCTTTGCGAAGTCTTTCAGTACAAAACTTTTACCCACACGACGTTGCCCAACGAGCACGATAATTTGCCCTTTGCCCAACCAGGCGTCCACACGCTTGGCATAGGTAACTATTCAGCTATGCAATAATATGGGCGCACTGATTGTGGGGATGCTGTT
>JBJECV010000061.1:0-2746 GCA_051871435.1 Sodaliphilus sp.
GCCTCCGGGCGGCATCGGTTATCGGCATTTCGATGAACCCTCCGCTACGCTCCGAGTTCATCTCATACCGGCCTACACACATCCCGGCCATCATCCGGATAGCTATGCATTAGCATTTGACACAGCTTGATGATAACTTGCCACAACCGACCCTCTCCCGAGGCTCATACCATCCCGTTTGCATTCTCCAAGCTGCGCTCGGCTGCGCCTTCGCTTGCATGGAGTTAACCACAATAAGCCATCTCCGATGGCGGTTAGCGTTTTCGCCGGCTTTAGTGTGGTTACCCCACGCTATTTCTACTGATCCGCAAAAACCGCATTAATTTGGTACAAATCGGGAGATGGTGCGATTTGGGGTTATGCTATAGGGGGTTCTCTTTTTCTTGATTGGCTTTTTCTGCGGCTAATTTCTTTTTGTATGCTTCGAGGTATTTGCGCAAGCGCTTTTTGCGTTCGCGTTCTTTTTTTGCTTTGCGTGCCTCGAAGGCTTCGCGCTGATATTCTAAAAAATTGTCTGCCATTTTTTTGGGGTCAACGAGTCAACAAGTCAACGAGACATTCGTCTTAACTTCTTAACTTCTTTAACTTCTTAACTTCTTTAACTTCAAAAATAACTTCTTTTTATTTGTGGAAGGTGTCGGAGAAGAGGGTTCGGTTGAGAATGGAGCGGCCGAGGGTAAGTTCGTCGGTGTACTCAATCTCGTTGCCCACACTCACTCCGCGCGCCAGCATGGTAATTTTCACATCAGTGTATGGGGCGAGCCTACGGAAGATGTAGAAATTGGTGGTGTCGCCTTCCATTGTGGCACTGAGCGCCAAAATCACCTCGTTCACTCCGCCGGCTTTCACACGCTCTTCCAAGGAATTGATTTCAATGTCTTGCGGTCCGATGCCATCCATAGGCGATATAAGCCCGCCCAACACATGGTAGAGCCCGTGGTGCTGATGGGTGTTTTCGATGCTCATCACATCTTTCACATTCTCCACCACACAGATGATGGAACTGTCGCGCGCCGGGTCGGCACAGATGGGGCACCGTGGCGTTTCGCTAATATTGTGACACACTTCGCAGTATTGAATCTCATCACGCAAGCGGATAATGGCTTCGCCAAATTGGCGTGCGCTTTGGGGCTCTTGCTTAAGCAAGTGCAGCACCAAGCGCAAGGCCGTTTTGCGCCCAATGCCGGGGAGTTTGGCAAACTCGCTCACAGCATTTTCAAGTAGCGTAGATGCAAATTCTTGTTCCATATTCTCGTTTGCAAAGGTAAGAAAAGATGCTTAAATAGGAACAAAATTTCAGCAATTATTCGCTCAAGGCATTGCATAGCGCATCGAAAGCGGCTTCGTCGGCGGGTTGGAAAGCCGAGCGAATCGTCACCACAGGTTCCACGAGGCTCACATTGCTCATTTCGGCAATGGCTCGCTTGATGGCTTTCGCTGCTGTGGGCGCCCAAGTACCGTTTTCCAAGATAGCTACACGCCGCTTTTGATAATTTTTGTGCTTCAAGCGCGAAAGGAAAAATTCCATAGGGGTGAACACGCCGCCATCGTAGCTGGCAGCGGCGAGCAGCAGACGGTCGTAGCGAAAGGCATCTTCCACCGCTTCGGCGATATCTTCGCGCGAGAGGTCGCTCATAGTCACCTTCACCCCACGAGCGCGCAATTTTTCCGCCATCATCCGGGCAGCTTCAAGTGTGTGCCCATGAATGGATGCCACGGCAATAAACACGCCTTTATCTTCCGGCTCATAGCTACTCCAAGTGTGGTATTTATCGATATAAAACTGCAAATTTTCGCTCAACACGGGGCCGTGTAGCGGGGCAATCACGCGGATATCGAGGTCGGCAATTTTCTTAAGTAGCACTTGCACCGGCGCGCCATATTTGCCCACAATATTAAAATAATAGCGGCGGGCTTCGCAAGTCCAGTCGTCGGGGTCGGCATCATACACGCCGAATTTGCCGAAGGCGTCGGCGCTAAACAGCACCCGGTCGGTGGCTTCGTAAGCCACCATGGTTTCAGGCCAATGCACCATGGGCGCGATGATAAAGCGAAGCGAATGGGCGCCCAAACACAGCGTGTCGCCTTCTTTCACCACCACTTTTCTATTGCTGAAATCGAAATCGTGGAAAAATTGGCTCAAGAAGGTAAACGTTTTGGCATTGCCCACCACTTTGGCATCGGGGTAAGTGTCCAAAAAGCGCTTCACGCCTGCACTGTGGTCGGGTTCCACATGTAGCACCACCAAATAATCGGGCTTTCTGCCAGCTAAAGCAGCATCCACACAAGCCATCCACTCGTCGATTTTGCGCGCATCCACAGCATCCATCACCGCAATTTTTTCATCGCGGATAAGGTAAGAGTTATAAGCCATGCCATTTTCAAGCATGTATTGACTTTCAAAAAGAGGAAGTTCAGGATCGTCGACACCGATGTATTGAATAGAATCAGAGATGTATTTATTACTTGTCATAAGGAGAAAAATGTGTGAATAATAATGTGAGTGATGTTTGACGGGTGCAAAGTTACACCAAAAATAGAGTAATTAGCAACTATCGCGCTTAAAAAAAACCTATACTTTGCAAATAAAGCATTCGCATGAGCATCGATCGACAATTAGGGTTATTAATTTCTGCATTTCTAAATTGGCAATATGGGCATTAATTGCTACCTTTGCAGTACATAACTGTAAATTTTAGTTTGTTAATTAATTTCCACACTTGTCCGTGAGGATAGGTGTGTTTTT
>JBJECV010000062.1:0-12583 GCA_051871435.1 Sodaliphilus sp.
CGGCTAACCAAGTGCGAAGCACGGCTAACCTTCAAATTGGTGTTTCAAGTGTTTCGTGTAGGCGAGCGTCAGCGAGCCAATTCCGAGTGCTCCGAGTGCTCCCGTCACTTCAGGCCCCAAAATCAATAGCCCCTTTCACCCCCCAAAAAAAATAAAAGTAACTCTAAATACCTCGATATTTAGAACTACTTTTATTCGTTGAATCCCGGAATGCTTAGCAGCAGATGGATTATTGCGTTATTTACTGAAAAAGTTAGTATGTTTGAAGCCTTATATCTTTATTTATTAATTTGACTTCATTCAGCAGTAATAGTTTAATTACACCGCTAAAATTAACACACTTTAACTTATCCAAATACCTGCCTGAATGCTTCTTCTATTTTCCCCACTTCCACCACTTTAATATCTCCAAATTTAGCACCTGATTTCACATTCCCTTTCGGAACTAATATGGATTTAAATCCCATTTTATGAGCTTCGGAAATTCGTTGGTCAATTCGTGTCACATGACGTATTTCGCCCGACAACCCCACTTCACCTGCAAAGCAAATATCTCTTCGAATCGGCACATCCAAATTGCTCGACAAAATGGCACAAACCACTGCCATATCTAATGCAGGATCGCTAACCTTCAGCCCACCTGCAATATTGAGAAACACATCTTTTTGAGCTAACTTAAATCCCACTCGCTTTTCAAGCACAGCCAAGAGCATATTCATTCGCCGGGGGTCAAAACCTGTAACGGAGCGTTGGGCGGTGCCGAAGGCTGCCGTACTCACCAAAGCCTGAATTTCTACCATAAACGGGCGCACACCATTGATTGTAATACCGATGGAGGAACCGGAAAGTTCTTCATCGCTTTCGCTCATCAGCATCATACTCGGATTGTTCACTTCTTTCAATCCATCTTCTTGCATTTCATAAATGCCGATTTCGTTGGTGTTACCAAAGCGATTTTTAATACCACGCAATATGCGATACATGTAATGCCTATCACCCTCAAATTGCAAAACAGCGTCCACGATATGCTCAAGCACCTTGGGTCCGGCTATGCTTCCTTCTTTATTGATATGCCCTATCAATATAACAGGGGTGTTGGTTTGCTTGGCATATTTCAAAAATGCAGCAGCACATTCCCTCACTTGGCTCACACTGCCTGCAGCCGACTCTATCATATCGCTGGCAATGGTCTGGATGGAATCCACTATCACCAATTGAGGATTTTCTTGTTTCAAACACGTGAAAATATTTTCCAACGATGTTTCACAAAGCAAATAGCATTCGCAGTCCATCTTACCACCTGCTATTCTATCTGCGCGCATGCGCAACTGTTGCGAACTTTCCTCGCCGGATATATAGAGCACCTTTCGGGAGCGGATCCGTAGCACATTCTGTAAAATCAATGTAGATTTTCCAATGCCGGGCTCTCCGCCGAGCAATATGATGGAACCTGCCACCAAACCTCCGCCAAGCACGCGATTCAATTCTTTGCTGGGCAATTGGATGCGAGAATATTCTTCCGTTTTGATTTCACTGATTTTCACTGGCGTCATGCGTCGGCGCTCCTGTGTGTCATCAAAAGTGCGACTTTTGCTTTTGGTTGCCACTATCTCTTCGGTGAAGGTGTTCCATTCACCACAAGAAGGGCACTTGCCTATCCATTTTGGAGATTCTGCACCGCAATTTTTGCAGAAAAACATTGATTTCACTTGCTTTGCCATATCGCTCTCTTACTTGTCTTTTAATGCCACACGACGAAACTCACTTACCACAATGGCGGCTGCCACTCCCACATTGAGCGACTCACTGGTTTCGCTTTCACTATAGGAAGGAATGAGCAAACGCTTATCCACATGCTTTGCCACTTTTGCGCCTATCCCTTGACCTTCGTTTCCAAAAACCACGAAACCTCTATTATCCAAATCACTCCGATAGATATTTTCACCATCAAGAAATGTGCCCCACACGGGCAAGTCTCTATACATCTCAAACAGTGATTCTAAATCGCAATAATGCACTTTCACGCGCGAAATAGCACCCATAGTGGCTTGCACCACTTTATGGTTAAACATATCCACAGTGCCCACACTTGCAAAAATATTTTTCACGCCATACCAATCTGCCAAGCGAATAATGGTGCCTAAATTACCGGGGTCTTGCACATTATCAAGCACAATATTCAAGCCGGTTTTCACTTCTTCTTCATCGGGATGCGTATCGGGCAATTCGTACACAGCAATCACATCACTTGGCGTAGAGAATTGCGACATACGTCCCATCTGCTGAGCATTGGCAAGCACTATTTTATCGTACATGGATGCGTTAGCAAGCCGGTCGTGCCAATTGCGTGTGCAGATGAGCCATTTGCAGCGAAAATAATTCCAAGTATCGCGCACACACTTAGTGCCTTCCGCCACAAATAATCCGTGTTCATCCCTATACTTTTTCACACTAAGCGAACGAACCACTTTTATAATGCCGTTGTTTATATCTATCATCTCTGTTGTATTAAGAGTTTCAAAACCATTTTCAATGCTTCCGTGGTGGCTCTATCTATCACACGGCTACGATCGCCCGGGAAATGGAAACATTTGCTCTCCACCACATCTCCCACCTTGGCAGCCATCCACACCGTACCCACTGGTTTGCCGGGCACAGCACCACCCGGACCGGCAATCCCACTTGTCGTAACACTACAATCCGTATGCATCACTTTGCACACCCCAGTAGCCATCTGTTCCACAACAGGTTGGCTCACCACACCATAGTTAATAATATCTTGCTCCGAAACACCCAGCACTTGCTGCTTCACCTCATTGGCATACGAAACCACGGAACCCAAATAGTAAGCGCTACTACCCGCATTTTCGGTAATGCGATGAGCAATATTTCCACCAGTGCAACTCTCTGCCGTAGAAATAGTAAGTCCACGCTTCAAAAGTTCATTACCCAAAATCTGAGCAATCGGCAAATCTTCATCACAAATTATCAAGTCGCCCACTATGCGATGCAACTTTTCCACTTGCTCATCCATCACTTTTTCAAGAATAGCGCCGTCGGTATGCCTACCAGTTAGTCGCAAGCGTATCAATCCCGGAGTAGGCAAATAGGCAAGATGAATTCCGGCCGGCAATTCTTTCTCAAAATCAGCTAATTTCATCGCCAAAAGCGACTCACTAATATCTATCACTATCAGCGTGCGATGCAGAAGTGAAACATCCGAATCAAAAGTATGTATCAGTTGGGGCATCACCGACCGACGCATCATTTCGCACATTTCAAATGGCACACCCGGCATCGAAACCAGCACTTTACCCGCTTTTTCAAACCACATAATAGGTGCCGTGCCCACTTCATTTTGTATCACTTGGCAAGTGCTTGGCACAAATGCTTGATTGCGAGTGTAGTCGTTGAGTTTCAAATGACGCTTCTCTACCACTTCCATCACATTCCGCAAAGTGGCATCATCAAAAATCATTTCTCCGCCAAAGTATTCACAAAGTGTGGATTTCGTTATATCATCTTTAGTGGGTCCAAGTCCACCCGTGGTCAGCACCACATCCACATCATCAAAAGCTATATCAATCGCTTTCTTTATCGCAGTAGCATCATCGGGAACCACTTGCACTTTCTGCAGTTCCCAACCAAATGAGGTCATTTCACGAGCTATCCATCCGGAATTGGTGTCAGTCACCTGACCAATCAAAAGCTCGTCGCCTATAGTTATTATTGCGTATTTCATCGTTTATATCATCACTCTCGCAAAGGGAGGTTCTTTAATGTCACAAAATATTTTGTCTAAATACTTATAATAGCCGGCAATAGCTATCATAGCAGCATTATCGGTGGTATACGTCCTTTTGGGTATGAATGCCTTGAGGTGATGCTTGTCGGCAAACTCTTGCACGGCAGCTCTCACTCCGGAATTAGCAGAAACACCGCCGCCAATAGCTATCATAGTAATCCCGGTATCTTTCACCGCCTTCGCAAACTTATCCATCAAAATATCAATAATCGTTTGCTGAAGCGAAGCGGCTAAATCATTGGCATTTTCTTCTATGAAATGCGGATTCACTTTCATTTCATCCCGAAGAGTATACAAAAACGAAGTTTTTAAACCACTAAAACTATAATCATAACCTACTATATGCGGCTTTGAAAATTTGAATCTTTTACTATCGCCTTCTTGTGACATTTTGTCGATAATCGGTCCGCCCGGATAAGGCAAACCCATCGATTTTGCACATTTATCAAATGCTTCGCCGGCGGCATCATCTATGGTTTGACCCAATATCTCCATATCGGAATACGAATTCACTTTAATAATTTGAGAATTACCTCCCGATATAAGCAAACAAAGAAATGGAAACTCCGGTACCTCTGTGCTCTCATTCTCTTTGATAAAATGTGAAAGCACATGGCCATGCAAGTGATTCACATCCACCAATGGAACACCAAGCCCAATAGCCAAACCTTTTGCAAATGAAGTACCCACATGCAGTGAGCCGGGCAGCCCCGGACCGCGCGTAAATGCAATAGCATTGATGTCTGCTTTACAAATGCCGGCTTGCTTTATGGCTTCGCTCACCACAGGCACTATATTTTGCAAATGTGCACGCGAGGCCAATTCGGGCACCACGCCGCCATAATTCTCATGCACTTTCTGGCTGGCAATCACATTCGATTTGAGCACACCATCCACAATCACGGCAGATGAAGTGTCGTCGCACGATGATTCAATTCCTAATATTATTGTTTTCATTGCTTTATTAAAATCTAAATCCTACCGTTGCATCTAATTCATGGCTCGCATTAAACACACTGTGCTCATGGGTCAGATACCATCTACCGTCGGTAAGCAAATGCAATCCATAGAAAAAGTTGCCTCTATTTAATATAATCGCCATCTTGGCCCTATAATCAAACGACCAAAAGGTCATTGCTCCTTCTGAAGATGTACTATAAGTTTGACGCATTCCAAAGCCCGGAATAGCTGTAATATTATATAGCCAATTCTTGCCCAACACACAATTATAGCCATAGCCAAACAGCAAACTATACCCATTGTATTTATAACGAATATCATCCACCCACGATACATTGGGAAATTCTTCGCGAAGTTGGTCAAAATTCATTGACACATTTTCTTGAAACACATGAAGCCCGGCGATAAACGAACCGGCACTCTTGCGCTGATATTTCGAAAAACAATAAGATGCCGCTTGTGCATACTTGCGGTTATTAAAAATGTAGCACACATTAAAACCCTTCAAAAAGCGCGACACGCCATTAAATTTATAATCTTTCATATCTGAGCCAACATTGTCTCCGAATTTATGAAGATAATATGGGTAGCTATCCTCATTATAAAAGGCGTTAAAGTAGATGCGGGAACATGTAAAAGATAAATCAAATTTCTTGTATTTCACTTTATGTCCGGAAATCAAGTCGTTGAGATTAAACATATAATATAGGCTCACTGCCATATACGATATAGAGGCACCAAACGACGATGTAAAATTTGAATGCATCAAAAATGGAATGTCTTTATGATTCAAGTCGCCGTTAAGCGTGCTAAACCAATTATTATTCTTCAGCATCAATTTCCACTTCTTATTGGTGCTCACCACGTATGTAGTGTCGTAGCCATTGAAGGTGCGATCACCCCATCTATACACGTCCACACAAAAATCAATAAAAGTGGGATATTTCACAGTAGTGTCGTTGATATCTAATTGTAAATGACGCAATGCACGTTTCCAATAACCACTATCTCTGGTGGTATCCCAAGTTTGTGTAATAGCAGTTTTTGATGGCACAATGCTATCACACACAAAATCTCCGGATTCGGCATGCATCAGCCCCAAACCCATCACCATAATAAAGAATATGAGCAAACTTCGCAATCTCATGGCACTTGCAATGTATCCTTAATTATGGGTTCCACTTTCAATGTATCTTGAATTTGTTTGTTCTTCTTTTTGCGCAAAAAATCAAACAAATTATTGAAATCGTGCTTAAACACAATCCCCACTCCCTGAGTTGTCATCGCAGTCCTCGAATAGAGGTTTTGGTCATTGAAGTGATTATACGCTTTCAGTAGCCATGTTCCCTTACTATTCAGCAAGTACTCTATATCAAAATCTCCGATAAAATTGGAGTTCTTGGTGTTGTAAGTATTGTCGCGATAACCGAAATTACCGTTAAATCGCAGTCTGTTGTTAAGCAAATGGCTCGATAAGGCAAGATCGAATTCAGTGTCTGTAAAGTCACCTTTATTCGTTCGGAAGTTTGGAGCAATTGTCCAATTATCGTTTAATTGACCCAACAAACTGCTCAGCTGAGATGAAATAGTAGATGAAGCAAACGATGTCCATTCATTGCCGGAATACGTTCCATTCATATATTCCGGAGTGTAGAATCGGTTCAAAGCAAGCAAATAAATAATCTGCCTATTCATCATATCATCAGTGCTGATAATGCTCTTTATCTTTCGATAGGCTTCAGCTGTGAGGGTCGGAAATTCTAAATCAAACGAAATATCGGGCTGACTGATAACGCCATTGGCTTTCAGCAAAGCATGAACCGGAACGCTCGTTCTGTTCAATTCTCTATCGTCGGCAAAACTCTCATCCAAGTCGCGGATATTAGCATTAAGTGAATAAATGGCTTGAATATCCATCGATGCGCTATAGGGGTCGCCATCAAAGGAAATGGTGCTTCCGTCTTTAATGATAAAGTCTTTCACAATAATGTCTTGCAAAGTGAAATTATATGTTCCCTTTTCAAGCGTATATTTGCCATACATTTCTAAGCGCTCGTCGGTGTTATCGTATTTCATTTGCAAGTTACCATTACCGGTGGCTTTGATTTTATCGCCACCAATAGGGTCCATCACTAAGCACATTTGCAAATCAGGGGTAATGGAACCTTGCAAATCTATCAAATATTTCGTAGGGTTTGACTCTTCTGCTTTCTTAATTTTTTGCTTAAATTGCTTCACCACTTCGGGGATGGTGTCTTTCACTTCTTCCACAGGCTCTTTCGCATTTAATTTGTCCCTATCGCGATAGGTAATAAATTTGTAGTCGGTGGCCACTTGATTATCCGACATCACGAATGTAAACTTACTCCTCGGTGCCGATTCCATATTCACTTTAATATTCACAAATCCCGGTTCACCATCAATAAATGCAGAGCCATTGCCATATATTGTGCCATACCAAATGGAATTGATATTGGCATTCGTATCATAGCACAAAAGGTCTTTCGCATTCGTTATCGAAAAATTAAACGATGGGTAATGAAATTGCTGATGTTTCACCCAGCCCGACAATTTACCGCTATGGCCATCACGATCTTTAATCGTTACATCCGAAAAGTCTATCAATCCCGGTTGCATGTGGATGGAATCAGTGCAATAGTAATACACATTCGAAAAGTCTAATTTCAATTTTAAATCTTCTGCGAAGATATCTCCATAAAGGTCGATAGTTTTGAAATTACCAAATAGCACGGCATGACCCGAGGCATAGCCGTCTATATCGCTGGTGAATGCCGACATAAATGGCTTCATAAATTTCACATTGGCCCTATTGGCTTTTAAGTCGATATATAGCGAATCCACAGTCGGGAATATGGCACCCGACACATACGATTTCAACCCATTCTGCTGATTCAATACGGCATTAATAGCAATTCCTTTCTTCTCATTATCCCAATGGCTTTCAATGTCGGCGTTGCCCATATTGGCATAATTGTATTTCAAATTCTCCACATGCAGATTCTCGGTGAGCAATTTCGGCGACTTACTAAATAAATCTTTAGCATAAAACACGCCCGTGGCTCTGCCACCAAAATTTACATTGTTGATATTCAGTGTTTCAAACACATAATCAAGGTCAATGTTTTGCAATTGCAACACTATAGCATCATCCGATTGATGAGATGCAGCACCCGATATATCGATGTATTGATCATTTTGATGAGCATGGATGCCTTCAATTTTCACGGCGCCGTTTTGATAATCCAATGCACCTCGATTCACATTCCACACCGTATCGTTTACCACTATAATGGATGGATTCACGTCGGCATGCACTTGCATGGATTGATTTTCTGTTCGCGACAGCACATAAGAGGTAAGAATATTCCCGTGAAAATCACGTTCCCTTTTATATTTCCATCCCAAATCTGTGTCAATTCTGCCATTCGATGCATTAGCGCTGAAAAGCACGGCTATCTTTCCGGCTTTTGAAGGAAGCAAAGTTTTAGCATTGGCAATAAACGAATTCAACGTGCTATCATAATACGCCGTGAGCGAGGTGCCTTCCACCAAGTTTTTGCCTTGCTGAATATAAGGAATATTCACATTCAAAGTAATATCTTTATCCTTCATATTCACCTTGCCATCAATAGTGGCTTTATAAAGCAATTTCACCGGCAATTTTAGTAAATTGTCGATTTTTTCATTTGGCTCTACAGTTAAATTAAAGGTGAAATCGTTGTTTGAACGCTGAATCGGTTTCACAGCTGAAGGGGTGAACAAATTAGGAAGTACTTGAGCCACCATTTCTTTCACAGCCGGAACAAGTGTCTTGAAATCGAATGTGCCATTCATTTCGCCATGAATAAAGTCGGAATCAAACCTCACCACTTGAGGCGTAGAAGCATTGTCGGCATTGAGCGAGAATGAATCAAATTCATACACTTTGCCATCATTATTGGTGAGCTTTATATTATCAAGCGTGGCATAGCCATTCAAATTGTCGATTTTATTGCCCTCCATTGCGGCATTTAAATTGAAGGAAACAATCCTCGGATTGCCGTGATAGAGGTTTAAAGTGTGCAAATCCACATGGTTGGCACTAATCTCAACATCAAATTTCGAATTCTTACCACTGAATGCCACACTACCAGTAGCGCTAACTTCGCCGTTTGGGTCGTTCATCAAAACACTTCCCTTATATTGATTCATCGTGCCTTCTACATCAGCAGTAATATGGCTGAATCGATACCCTTTGAAATCAATATAAGCAATATCACCTTTCACCATGGCGTGGTCAACACGTTTTCCGTTAATTCTCGTATTCAGCTTTACATTGGCCGACAATGCGCCTATCAAATCGCTACGAGAAATCAATCTGCCCACATCAAAGTGTGGCGTATTAATATCCGTAGCTATTTCTATAAGCTGTCCGGCCTTCTTCACCATTGCCTTTAATTGCAAATTACCCACCGACGAGGCAATTTTTCCATCAAAATCAATGGCTTGAGCGGCTCCACTCACATCGGCATCCAATTTCAAATCTCCTAATTGATTCAGTATGGAATGTGCTTTTGGCGAAAGTTTCACTAAATGTGTAGTGATTTTATTAATCTCTTTGCCTTTGATATTTAAATCTAATTTGGGGATGGAGAAGGTAGCCCTACTTTTATCATTTATCTGTGTAAACACGCCCTTGGTGTTGAGATGCAAATCCCCTTTTGCATCCTTCAATTCTAATTGCGAAACATTTAGTTTCTCTTGATTGCCATTCACCACACACGACAAAGTGTAGGTGTCGGGAAAATACTGAAAAGCAGGAACAAATGCCTTAAAATCCACTAAATTAATTTTAGCATCTTTTAAGCGAATATTCAATGGCGAATTTTGTATGGCATTCCCTAAATGCTTCACAGAATCATAGCTAAAAGTTTGCTGATTCAAATCTATGATTGAATTTTCAAGAGCTATATGCAAATCCGATATGGTGGTGTTATGGGGTGCAATAGCAATATGGGTGGAAATCTGTTTCACCACAAAGCCGGATTGCTCGCCAAACGATAGCCTTTTCACATCTATCAGAAAATCATCATTCTTTAGTCTGGGCAAATCTATATCAGCACACACATTGGTGACCCACAAATGATTTTTATCAAATTTCTTGCCCTTGTGGGGTTCACTGAGCACATCATATTTCACATCGGAATTTCGTATCATAATATTCCGTATCGCTAAATCAAACTTTTTCGGGGGCTGATTGCCCTTGGGTTTAAAGGCGTCGATAATGAATTGAAGATTTGTAGGGCTATTCTTATCAGTTTTCATGATAGTGCCATGCAACCCTATCAATTCAGCATAATTAATTTCAATTCTTCGCTCTTTCAATAGCTTCTCAATATTGATGCCGGCACCAAGCTCATCTATTCTCACCAAATCAGAATTCTTTTGGTCGAGCACCGTCACATCATATAGCATGATTTGATTAAACGGCTTTATCGATAGTTCTCCAATCGAAACTTCAGTTTTGAGGAATTTGCTCAATTCCTCTTCGCCTATATTTTTAATCTTATTCTGAACGGCAGGAATACAAAGCAAAATATACAACAATGCGTACACCGACACCCCCGTCACCAAAATCGTGACGATGAGCATGCGAATCACATTGTAGGTATATCTCAAATATTTCTGCATTGATTTAACAATTATTCTTCAGGTAAACTTTCACATTCTTTAATCCAAATATTCACTGCGGCATCGCTGGGCATGCGCCAATCGCCGCGAGGCGACAAACTGATACTTCCCACTTTCGGGCCATCTGGCAAACACGAGCGTTTGAATTGCTGGGAAAAGAAGCGCCAATAAAATTTGGTGAGCCACTTTTTAAGCGTTGGTTTATCGTATCCATCTTTAAATGCATGATTAGCTAACATAAAAATTTTTCTCGGCCCAAACCCATATCTAAGCATATAGTATAAAAAGAAGTCATGCAATTCGTAGGGCCCAACCAAGTCTTCCGTTTTCTGCTGTATATTGCCTTCTGAATCGGCAGGTGTGAGTTCAGGGCTAATGGGGGTATCCAGCACATCCAGCAATGTTTTGCGTATCAATTCTTCGCCTTCCATCGCTACGACGAACCACTTCACAAGGTATTTTGCCAAAGTTTTTGGAATGCTCACATTCACATTATACATCGACATGTGATCGCCATTATAGGTGGCCCATCCCAAAGCTAATTCCGACAAATCGCCTGTGCCCAGCACCAACCCGTTGTATTTATTAGCTAAATCCATCAATATCTGTGTACGTTCGCGTGCTTGACTATTCTCGTAAGTCACATCGTGCACTTCTATATCATGATGGATGTCACTGAAATGCTGTTTCACGGCTGCTGCAATCGAAATCTCTTCTACCGACACACCAAAGGCCTTCATCATATTCACAGCATTGTTGTAGGTACGGTCGGTGGTTCCAAAACCGGGCATCGTGATACCATGAATCTGCCTCCTGTCAATTCCTAAGCGGTCAAACGCTCTCACTGCCACCAGTAATGCCAATGTGGAATCCAATCCTCCACTCACGCCCACCACCACATGGCTGATATGCGTAAATTGCAAACGGCGCATCAAGCCTTGGGTCTGAATATTAATAATCTCTTCACAGCGGGCGTGGCGTTTACTTTCATCAAAAGGAACAAAAGGCATCGAATTTATAGCGCGAAGAAGCGTTACATGATCATAGTCAAGCGTAGAATTTAAATCAAAATTAATTTCACGCAAATCTCCATCCAAGCGCATCTTATTGTCACCAAAACTGCCATTCACCCTTCGCTCATTATTAAGAGCTTCTATATCCACATCAGCCACCACCATCCGAGGATGCAAATCAAATCGCGCACCCTCTTTCAAGATAGTGCCATTTTCTGCTATAATCGCATTACCGGCAAACACTAAGTCGGTGCTCGACTCACCATAGCCGGCAGAAGAATACACGTATGCCAAAATGCCCGATGCAGATTGATGCTTGATTAAGTTCAGAAGATATTGGTGCTTGGCAATCAATTCATTGGAGGCCGAAAGATTTACGATCACATTCGCACCATGAAGGGCGTAAAAAGAACTGGGTGGAATCGGAACCCATAAATCTTCACAAATATCCACTCCCACCTTCACATTTCCGGAAGTGAAAAGTAAGTCACCACCAAATGGCACACGATGCTGGTGAACAATGATTTCCCGTGGTGTCTTGCCCTCTTTATAGCCGGTAAACCAGCGCTTTTCGTAAAATTCTTTATAATTTGGTAAATACGATTTCGGGACCACACCCAAAATACTACCAGATTGAATACACACAGCGCAATTATACAGCTGACTCTCACAGCGCAGTGGAGCACCCACAAACACCATAATATGAAGACCAATAGTGGATTTCCTAATGCTCTCAAGCGCTTCTTCAGCAGCATCAAGAAGCTGCTCATTGCCAAAAAGGTCAGCACAAGTATAACCTGTTACACATAATTCAGGTAACACCAGCAACTGCGCACTCTCCGAAATCGCATCATCAATACAACTTATGATAGCCTTCACATTATAATCAACATCTGCCACATTCACAGCAGGCACAGCTGAAGCCACTCTGATATAACCGTAATCCGTAGTATTTTGCAAGTACATTATCCACAAATATTTTTAACTTACAAAAATAAATAAAATCCTCGACATATATAGAATAACAGGCTCAAAAAACGGAGAAAAGAATATAATTTGGGGTCAGCGGATTTTCCCGGTGGGCGGGGAAGATATCAAGAGTATAGTGTTATCT
>JBJECV010000063.1:0-2727 GCA_051871435.1 Sodaliphilus sp.
TGACACTTGGAACGCTTGGAACATTTTGCGGGAAAGGATTGGGCGTGGGTGATATAGTAGTTTTCATTTTTTGATTGATGAGTATTTGAGTTTGTAATTGATGAATATTGGTACAAATATAGGTATGGTGGGGTGGAATTTGCAATCCCAATACGGTCACTTATAGAGAAGTGGATTTTTTTGGAGGGGGCAGAAAGTATCTGTAATGTTAAATTTTCGGACAGGGGGACTGTCCCTCTTGTTTAAAAATGGCGATTTGAGCGTGTGAAGCAATGGTGTGTTAATTTAAGAAGTGTTAAAATGATTGGATATAAGAAGAGGGAGGAGGGGTGGGGAGAGGGGGATTAATATGGTGTTCGATGAAAGAATTTGGTGTGAATTTGGGGGCTATAACGGTGGTGAGGGCAAAAAATTGTGCGAAAAAAATTTTTTATTTGAATAATTCTTTATAATTTTGTGATTGATATGAAGAAGATATTAGCAATATGGATGATGATTGCCGCTTGTGGGTGGTGTGGTGCGTGGGCGAACCCCGAGCCGGTGCCTGCTGTGGCAGAGAGTGTTGCTAATGTGGCTTCGGTGAAAGGCGGCGTGGGCACCATCCATTTGGTGGCAGGTGGCACGGATGCCACATTTAATATATATGCCATCACGGGCCAACTTCTGAAATCGGTGAAAGTGAGTGCCGACAATCACACCACGGTGGAAATGCCCAAGGGCTTCTACATTGTGCGCTACAATAACCAATGGTCGCGCAAAGTGGTGGTGAAGTGATGCGCCACGCCCGCCAAAGAAATTTTGCTATCATCATGCCTGTGCCACGCTATAGGAATGTGATAGCCTTTTTTGTTTTTAAGCCTTAGGCAAAGCACCAACCTATGATATTAGCCGAATTGTTTCCCTATGCGCATGCAGTGTTTTATGTGTTCACTGCGCTCTATGCTATCACCACCATTGCATGTATGACAGTGGTGATATCGGAGAACCGCAACCCTGTTCGGTCGCTGGCATGGGTCACAGTGCTACTGTTGCTGCCGGTGGTGGGCATCTTGCTGTATTTCTTCTTTGGGCGAAGTTTGAAAAGTGTGATGATGATATCACGCAACAACCGAAAAAGTCAGCAAATCAGCAATTCGCTCGACACCGACGAGCCCGGTATGCTGCCGCTGAGCGAATCGAGCCAACAGATGATTCATTTGGTAAATTCGCTTGGCGAGCCACATTTCCTTACGGGCAACGAGATAGAAGTGTATGGCGAAGGTGCCGAGAAGTTTGCTCAGCTGAAAGCAGATTTGCTTGATGCAAAGGAATTTATCAATTTTCAATACTACATATTCTCCGCCGACAAAATAGGCAAAGAAATAGCCGATATTTTGATACAGAAGGCGCACGAAGGCGTGAAAGTGCGGGTAATCTACGACCATGTGGGCTCGTGGAGCATCGCCTCATCGTTTTTCAAGCGCATGCGCAAAGAAGGCGTGGAAGCGTATCCATTTTTGAAAGTAACCTTTCCACAACTTGCCAACCGACTAAACTGGCGCAACCACCGCAAAGTGGTGGTGATCGACGGAAAAGTGGGCTATATAGGCGGTATGAATGTGGCAGACCGCTACGTGAGTGGCGAAAAAGGCTACCGCGCATGGCGCGACACGCATTTGCGGGTGGTGGGTAGCGCCGTGAAAGGCTTGCAATACACCTTTGCGATGGATTGGAATTTGATGCGCCGCAATCCCCTGCACCAGGAGTGCCCGGAAGTGAAAGTGCGGCCCGAGGCGCAAACAATGGGGATGCAAATTGTGAGTAGCGGCCCCACGCAGCCGTTCAACGCCATGTCGATGGTGATGCTGCGCGCCATATCGCTTGCTAAGAAGTGCATCTACATCCAAACACCCTATTTCCTTCCGGAAGAGAGTATGATGGCGGCGCTTCACTCTGCTTCGCTATCGGGTGTGGATGTGCGGATTATGATACCGCTGTATCCCGACAGCAAGATATTGAAATATTCGTCGCTATCGTATGTGAAAGAGTGCTTGGTGAGCGGCATCAGAGTGTTTCTCTACACGGCACGCATGCTCCACGCCAAGTGCGTGATTATCGACGACGAATTTGTAACCACCGGGTCCACGAACTTCGATTTCCGGAGTTTTGAGCACAATTTTGAATGTAATGCGCTCATCTACAACACCGCTTTTTGCGAGCAAATGAAACGCCTGTTTGTGAGCGATGCCGAGAGTTCGTGCACGGAAATGACTATCGAAGAATGGGTGAAACGCCCGTTGCATCAGCGCGCCCTCGAATCGATGTCGCGCCTGTTGGGTCCCATTTTGTGATGCACTTGATTCAGCCAAAACAAATATTCAGCTTATGATCACTTTTCCCAATGCCAAAATTAATCTCGGGCTCCATATCGTGAGCCGACGCAGCGATGGCTACCACAATATCGAAACCGTGTTCTACCCCATTCCGCTCACCGATTCGCTTGAAATAGTGCCTGCCAAAGGGGCAGACTCCACCCTCACTTGCTATGGCAGAGTGGTGGACTGCCCGGTGGAGAAAAATTTGGTGATGAAAGCCTATCGGATGATGGAAGAAGCCTACGGATTGCCGCCGGTGGACATCTATTTGGTGAAACACATCCCCGATGGTGCCGGATTGGGTGGCGGCTCGAGCGACGCCTCTTTTTGCTTGAAAATGCTTAATGATATGTTTGAAGTGGGACTGAGTGCT
>JBJECV010000064.1:0-4457 GCA_051871435.1 Sodaliphilus sp.
ACCGGGTAAGGGAATCTATGCCATTTTTCTAAAGTTAAATGAAAGAGCCGTGCCAACGCCTCCACCACCCCTCCTCCCCGAAACCACCCCCCGGCTCTCCAAAATTTTAATAACGTTAAAATCACCAATAACACCCCACACACCACTATATGCCAATTTTTAAACAAGGGGACAGTCCCTCTTGTTTAAAAATTTAACATTTTTATCACTTTTTCCCGCTATCTGCAAGGCATTTGGCATGGTGCCTAATCTATAATGCTTTTATCTATGGAAATCCTGGCACCTCCACGCTCATATTTAATAATGGTGTAAATCTGTGAGGGTTGTTCGCCTGCCGTGAATAGCGGTGATAGTGATTGCTTTCTGCCAGCCGTTGCTTTCCTGAAATAGCCTATAAAATAGGGGGTAAATTCATTTTTCGGCTTTAAATTGTTTTCCACTTCAAGTTTTTGTTGTATATTTGCACCCTGTAATCTCTCTCTGAACGAAAGGGAGTGGATTTTTGTGTGTAAAAAATAACAATAATAATAACTAATTCAACACATGCAAACTAAAGGTTTTATTAAACTTATAACCGGTTTCTTGGTATTGATTTGTGTGTTCTACATGTCGTTTACCTTCGTGGCTAACCACTATGAAGACCAGGCAGTTGAGATTGCCAAAAAAGCGAACGGTGGAAAAATTGACCACAGCAGTAAGAAATACACCGATGCCTACAACGGTTATATCGATTCTCTCTCTAAAGAGACAGTGTGGCTGGGCTACTACACATTACAAGATGTGCGCGAAAAGCAACTCGGACTCGGCCTCGACTTGAAAGGTGGTATGACTGCCACCCTCGAACTCTCGGTACCCGATATCCTCGTGGAATTGTCGGACAGAAACGAAACCGAGAAGTTTAAAAAAGCGATTGAAGCATCAAAAGGCGCCGACGACCCGGTTCACGAATTCTGCCAAGCATTCAAAAACAATGGCGGTAGCAACTGGCAATCCATCTTCGGCGAAAAAGTGGCTAAAATCAAAGAAAATCCCAATTTGAAAGATAATGAGGTGGAAAACATCCTCAAAGACGAAGTGAAAGCACAGGTGAAAAACACCCTCAATGTGCTCACCACTCGTATCGAAAAAATGGGTATCACTCAGCCGAACTTCCAAGAGCTGCCTAACACCAACCGCATCCTCGTGGAGCTCCCCGGTGTGAAGGATCGTGAGCGTGTGAAGAAGATGCTCCAACAAACCGCAAACCTCGAATTTTATCAAACTTATAAATACAACGAAATTGCCAACGACTTCGAGAAGTTTTGGGCTGTGGCTTCCGGCACGAAAACTAAGGAAACTGCCGACACCACTGCCACCGACAGCACCAAAAAGGCTGAAGCTCCAAAGGTGGAAAAAGGCGATTTCAATATTGCACAAGCGTTCCAAAAAGTGGGCAACGGCTGCGTGGTGGGTTATGCCAAGGAAAAAGACAAAGCTGCAATCGACTCTGTGATTGCTCGCTATGGCGTGATTCGCAGCGACCTCAAGCTCTGCTGGGATGTGAAGACTCAAGAAAACGGCTATGTGGCGCTCATCGCGCTGAAAACCGTGAACGGACGTCCTTCTATGTCGGGCGACGTGGTGGTGGATGCCGACACGCGTTTCGAACAGCTTAAGGGTCAAGCCGTGACCATGAAGATGAACGACGAGGGCGCACGTCAGTGGTCGCGCCTCACCGGTGCCAACATTGGTCGCCAAGTGGCTGTGGTGCTCGACGACGTGGTTTACTCTTATCCTAACGTGCAAAATCAAATCACTGAAGGCGACACCGAAATCACCGGTAACTTTACCGTGGAAGAAGCTACCGACTTGGCCAACGTGCTCAAATCCGGTAAGATGGTGGCTCGCCCCAATATCATCAGCGAACGCGTGATTGGTCCTTCACTCGGTGAAGAATCTATCCGCAGCGGTGTGATTTCATTTGGTATCGCTCTCGTGCTGTTGATGATTATGATGATGCTCGTGTACGGCGTGAAAGCCGGTAACATTGCCAACCTCGGTTTGATTATCAACCTCTTCTTCATTGTGGGCGTGCTCGCATCGTTCCAAACCGTGCTCACCTTGCCGGGCATCGCCGGTATTGTGCTCACCCTCGGTATGGCAGTGGACGCCAACGTGCTTATCTTTGAGCGATGCAAGGAAGAATTGCGCAACGGCAAAAACCTCAAGGCAGCCGTGGCCGATGGTTACAAGAATGCGTTCTCTGCAATCTTCGATGGTAACCTCACTTCTATCATCACCGGCGCCATCTTGGCTTATCAATGTACAGGTCCCGTGCACGGTTTCGCCATCACCCTTATCGTGGGTATCTGCTGCTCGTTCTTCACAGCAGTGTTCGTGACTCGCCTCGTGCTCGAAAACTTCTTGAACAAAAACCGCTTCGGATTTGGCTCAATGACCTTCACCACTTCTATGGTGAAAAACTTCATGCAAAACACCAAGTTTGACTTCGTGAACAAGCGTCGCGTTACTTCTATCGCACTGCTCGCTGCCATCGTGTTCTTCGTGGCAATGTTCTATATCCGTCCTTTAAGTCTCGGTATCGACTTCTCCGGTGGTCGCAACTATATCGTGAAATTTGAGAAAGCTGTGGATGCTAACGAACTCAACCAACTCGTGAAGGCTGAATTCGGTGATGCTAACACTTCAGTGATTACTATCGACAACGACCAAACCGTGCGCGTTTCCACCAACTATAAGGTGAAAGAAAACACCGCACAAGTGGATGAAGAAATTCAAGGCAAACTCTACAAGGTGCTCAGACCCTATCTCGGCAATGTAACTTTGAAGCAATTCAGCAACAACACCGGCACCGAAGGCGACGCCAGCAAGCTCGGTATCGTATCGGTGGATGCTGTGGGTCCCTCTATCGCCGACGATATGACACGCGAAGCCATTTGGGCAGTGTTCTGGTCGCTCATTGCTATGGGGCTCTACATCCTGTTCCGTTTCCGCAACTGGGCATTCTCCCTTGGTGCTGTGGCAGCCGTGGCATTCACCTCCTTCTTGGTGATTGGTTGCTTCACCTTCCATGGCTTGCTGCCATTCTCAATGGAAGTGGACCAAACATTCATCGCCGCCATCCTTACCGTAATCGGTTATCAAATCAATGATACCGTGGTGGTATTCGACCGCGTGCGTGAATATCGTCAACTCTTCCCCAAACAGGATTGGCAACTCACCTTCAACAATGCGTTGAACAGCACCTTGAGCCGTACGATGATGACCTCTTTGAGTACGTTGCTCGTGCTCGTGGTAATCTTCATCTTCGGTGGTGAATCTATCCGCTCGTTCAACTTCGCCATGATTCTGGGTGTAATCTTCGGTACATGTGCATCGCTCTTCGTGGCGGCTCCCACTGCCTATGTACTGCTCAAGCGTGGCGATAAGAAGAATAAATAATTGAAGCCAACAGAAAGTAAATAATAAAACGACTTCGATATAAATCTGAAATCGGTTGTGCCTAAATGGTGCAACCGATTTTCATTGTAAACAATCATTCAGCGCAACAAATTCAGCATAAAATAGTGTATTTTATCAAAATTAACTTGACTTTCAATTAATTTTGCCTTAAATTTGTAACGATTGAAATAATTTATTTACCAAGAGCCCTATGATGATTCGCATAGCCAACCCGATTTACGATTCGGTGTTTAAATATTTGATGGAAGATGAGCGCATCGCCAAAATCATTCTTTCGGCATTGCTGAAAAAAGAAGTGGTGGATGTGCAAGTGCGTCGCAACGAATACACCAACGGCACCCGCGACAAGGTGTCGATGTTCAGGATTGATTTCGGTGCGCAAATCCGCCACGAAGACGGTAGCCTCCAGCTGATATTGATAGAGTTGCAAAAAACTTGGCTCGAAACCGAAACGCTCAGATTCCGTCAGTATCTGGGAGCTCACTACGCCAACCCCGAAAACATTCTTCAAGAAAATAATCCTGAAGGCTATGCCATACCGATGGTCACGGTTTACCTATTGGGTCACCGTGTGGGAGATATTGAAGAACCGGTGCTTTATGTGAATCACAAGGCATTCAACTATCAAGGCGAGGAGGTGAGCAAAGGATTGCCTGACCCCTTTGTTGACAGCCTTGTTCACGATAGCATCATTGTTCAGATTCCGTTACTTCACGGTCAAGTCAACAACAAACTCGAGAAGGTGCTTTCCATCTTCGACCAGCATCGAAAATCCGAATTTAATCGCCAAGTGCTCACCCTCGAAGATGATATTTACTCCGACGACAGCGACATGGTTTATCTCCTAAGGCGCTTGCTTGCCGCTGCGTCCGACACTAAACTCCGCCACGATATGAATGTGGAAGACGAATTTTTCTCCGCAATCGAAAACCGCGACACAGCAATCATGGCTCGTGACAAAAGAATCCAAGAGCAAGATTTCCTCATCTCGGAAC
>JBJECV010000064.1:4557-12514 GCA_051871435.1 Sodaliphilus sp.
AAAGCAACAAAATCTCGGAGCAAAGCAACAAAATCTCGGAGCAAAGCAACAAAATCTCGGAGCAAAGCAACAAAATTTCCGAACAAAGCAACAAAATTTCCGAACAAAGTGGTATTATTTCCGAGCAGAGTGATTTGCTAAAAAAGATGGCACAAAGTATGCTGAGCAACGGCATGGCCATTGAAGATATCGCAAGCGCCACCGGCAAGTCGGCAGATGCTATTCGCCAATTGCTAAGCGATTAAACATCAACCTCTCATACACATCCTACTGCGCTATGATAGCGCAGTAGGGCTTGCGGGGTAATATCTATAATTTTAAAAAAATGAAAAACGCACAAAATACCCAAAAGTGGGTATTGAATTGTCCGAAAAATTGTTGTTAATTTGCAGTCTTAATAGTTTTTGGCCAACATAGTGACCACCTTTTTGTGCTTTCACTCTTATATTTTTTTGCATAAAAGGGGCAATGTGGGCATTAGAAACTTCTAAATGTGATGAAATTATCTGAATTAAAAATAGGCCAATCGGCAATTGTGAACAAGGTGGGTGGCGAAGGTGCACTTCGCCAGCATTTCCTTGATATGGGTTTGATTCCCGGCAGTGAACTAACATTGGAAAAGTTTGCACCTATGGGCGATCCCATGCAGTTTCGAATCCATGATTATGAGCTTACTTTGCGAAAAGAAGATGCTGCCAAAATAGAGATTTCGCTTTGCCAACATCCCCATTCGTTGCCATCACCCACTCCAGCGCAGAAACCTTTGAAACCTCGCGTGGAGCACCCGGGGCTTGGCGAAACCGGGCGCTTTCATTGCAAAAAGGATGAACACCCCCTTCCTATCGACGGACACCTCACCTTTGCCTTGGTGGGAAATCAAAATTGTGGAAAAACCACCCTTTTCAATGCCCTCACCGGCATGAATCAGCATGTGGGCAATTTCCCGGGCGTGACGGTGGACCGCAAATCGGGAGCCATTAAGGGGTTTCCGCACACCGAGGTGGTGGATTTGCCGGGCATCTATTCCCTATCGCCCTACACGTCGGAGGAGATTGTGTCGCGCCAATTCATTTTCAATTCCAAGCCACAAGGCATCATCAACATTGTGGATGCCACCAACATTGAACGCAACCTCTATCTCACGATGCAATTGATGGAAACGGGTATCCCTATGGTGCTGGCGCTCAATATGATGGACGAAGTGCATAGCAATGGCGGCACCATCAATATCAACCAGTTGGAAACGAGTTTGGGTATTCCTGTGGTGCCCATTTCCGCCATCAAAAAAGAAGGAGTGGCAGAACTCGTGGAGCACGCCATCCATGTGGCGCGCTATCAAGAGGGGCCGCAGCGCCAAGATTTTTGTAGCCCTTCCGACCGTGGCGGTGCCGTGCATCGTAGCATCCACGCTGTGTGCCATCTCATCGAAGACCACGCTGCTGTTGCCAACATTCCGCTCCGCTTTGCAGCTTGCAAGGTGATTGAGGGAGATGAGCGTGTGCTTAAAGTTTTAAATCTATCGGAAAACGAGCTCAATACTATCGACCACATCCTTCAGCAATTAGAGGCGGAATCGGGCTTGGACCCTGCTGCTGCCATGGCTGATATGCGATATTCGTTTATCAAACGCATTTGCAAGCGCTCTGTGGTGAAGCCCGATTGGAGCAAAGAATATGTGCGCAGTCGTGCCATCGACAAAGTGCTCACCGGGCGATGGACTGCCATTCCGGCATTTATGCTCTTGATGTGCCTCATATTTTGGCTCACATTCGATGTGATAGGCGGCACTATGCAAGGATGGCTCGAAGATGGCATTGAAGTATTCACGGCGCAAGTGGATTCGTGGCTCACGGCGTGCAACATCAGCGATGTGGTACACGGTTTAGTGATTGATGGCGTGTTTCAAGGCGTAGGCACGGTAGTGTCGTTTGTGCCCATCATTCTCACTCTCTTCTTCTTCCTCTCCATCTTGGAAGATAGCGGCTACATGGCACGCATCGCCTTCGTGACCGACAAATCGCTCCGCCGCCTCGGCTTATCGGGGCGCTCCATTGTGCCGATGCTCATTGGCTTTGGTTGCACTGTGCCCGGTGTCATGGCTACCCGCACCCTTCCCTCGGCGCGCGACCGCCGGCTCACCGTGATGCTCACCCCCTTTATGAGTTGCACCGCCAAATTGCCCATCTATGCCTTCTTTACACAAATTTTCTTCCCGCAGCAAGAAGCGCTCGTGATGATATCGCTCTATTTTTTAGGCATTGCAATTGCCATTGTGGCGGCGTTGGTGCTAAAGCGCACCATCTATAGCGGCGAACCCGTGCCCTTTGTGATGGAATTGCCCAACTACCGCATCCCTACAGCATTCAGCGTGTTACGACTCATTTGGGACAAAACCAAAGACTTTTTGCAACGCGCCTTCTCTGTGATTTTCATTGCCACCATCGTGGTGTGGTTTTTGCAATCGTTCAACTTCCATCTCTCGCTTGTAAGCGATTCTGCAGAAAGTATGCTCGCCGATTTAGCCAACCTCATCACACCCATCTTCGCGCCACTCGGCTTTGCCGACTGGCGCATCACCACCTCGCTCATTTCCGGTGTGATGGCGAAAGAGAGCGTGGTGTCGACCCTCACAGTGCTTTTTGGTAGCAATGTATCGCTCTCAGCAATGCTCGGCACGGCATCGGCCTACGCCCTGTTGGTGTTCTGCTTGCTCTACACTCCCTGTGTGGCAACCATCGCCACCGTGCGCCGCGAGCTCTCAGGCAAGCACGCCATGGCCATGGCGCTGTGGCAATGTGCTTTGGCTTGGGTGGTGGCGCTTGTGGTGTATCAGTTGCTCAATTTAATGCTATAAGCCTATGAATGTGCAAAGTTGGATATTATTAATTCTCATCCTTGCCTTGGCAGGGATTGTAATCTATCGTATGCGCCGTCGGCACAAGCAGGGAAAAGCCTGTTGCTCCGGTTGCTCGGGTTGCTCCGATTCTTCGTGCACACATCGCAACAGTGAATAACTTTCGTTTGTACACCACCGTTTTGATGCAGATGATTTTAAAAACTTTGGCAAATGTTTGCTAAAGTGAATAAAATAAACGAAATTTGCAAATTAGCACTGGTGATGCGCCCACCCATATTCCAGGTCCCATCTTTAGGGCATGGTAATAAGGAATACGGTGTGCTAAATCATTGCTCAAAACCACTAATATAATAATGTTACAGAATATGAGAAAACTGATTTTTTTGCTTGCATTAGCAATGTGCTCCGTGAGCCAAATGCTCGCCATCCCCGCTGCACCCTATCCCGTGCAGAAAACTCAACCCGATGGCAGCACGCTCACCGTGCATATCAATGGTGACGAATTCTATCACTTCTACACCACCACCGACGGCTATACCGTAGTGAAAAACGAGCTTGGATGCTACACTTACGCACAGCGCGTGGAGGGTCGTTTGCTACCCACAGCCATTGTGGCACACAATCCCGCCGAGCGTAATGCTGCTGAGCAATTGTATCTCACCACACTGCCCAAGCGCCTTACCGACACCGCACAAGTGGCTGAAGCCAAGGCCGAAAAGGCTAAGCGACAAGTAGCGCCAAAGCTGTTCGACTATGCCGCTTTCCGTGGGCTCATCGTGTTGGTGCAATTCAACGACTACACCTTCTCGCGCTCCGATGCCAACCAATTCTATTCTCAAATGGTGAACCAAAAAGGCTACACCGGATTTACGAACGAAGACGGCTCAGCTGCCAATTTCGGCAACTTCACCGGAAGTGTGCGCGATTATTACGAAGAAAACTCCAACGGTATGTTTGCCCCCACTTTCGATGTGGTGGGACCCATCACCGTGCCATATTCCATCACTAATTCATATTCCAATTTGAGCATCATCATGCGCAATGCCCTCAATCAAGTCACCTCCAATTATGGCGTGGATTACACCAACTACGATATCGATGGCGATGGCTATGTGGATATGGTGTATCTCATTTTTGCCGGCGTGGGCTCCAACACCGGCGAGGCCGACGACCACATTTGGCCGCACAAATCCACCACCTTCGTGGGCCGCTTCCGCACCTACGCTTGCTCTTGTGAATACCTTTCTGAGCGTAGTAATATCCTCGACGGCATCGGCACTATTTGTCACGAATTTTCACACGTGCTCGGCCTGCCCGACCTCTACGACACCGACTACGAGCAATCCGGCGGTCAAACCCATGACCCCGGCATCTGGGATATTATGGCTGGCGGCGGATACAATAACAACAGCCGCACTCCCATCGGCTATTCGGCCTACGACCGCTATTCTCTCGGCTTCCTTAAGCCCACTGTGATAGATGCCGCCGGCACTTACACACTTAATCCACTCAACACCAACAACGAGGCGATGCTCATTAAATCGCCCGAAGCAAACGAATATTTCCTTTTGGAAAACCGACAGAAATCGCGCTGGGATGCCTACGCTCCCGGGCATGGATTGATAGTGGCGCGCGTCGACTCTTCCGACGCTTCGAGATGGACGCGCAACACGGTGAACACCAACCCCGAGCGACTCTACTACGAATTGCTCCGCGCAGGTAGCATAACTTCGGGTGAAGGCGATCCCAGCGACCCATTCCCAGGCACTTCTTCCGTGGCAATGATTACCAACGAAACCGACGCCAATCTGAAAACTTTCTCATGTGCCTACAATCAGTGGAACATCGCAGCCATCACCGAAACCGATGGCGTGATTTCCTTTAATGTGGTGAAAGAGGGCGATATCCTTTCCGATGTAGAAGATTTTGAAGCAATGCCCGTGACCGCCACCACCGGAGCCACTGATGTGGAAGGAAAATTCGCCAACTGGACCTTTACGAAGTGTAATGTGGCTGCGCCGGGTGCCGACACCAAAGCCGATGGCACACACTCGGTGCAAATGAAATTGCCCAGTCAATTCACCACTTCCGACACCTACTACGATGCTTACCAAATCAGCGCCAAGGTGTTCAATCCCGGCACCGTTACAATGAAGTTTACCCTCCAATATTCCACCGACGAAGGCGCCACCTGGAATGTGGTGAAGGTGTTGGGCGAAACTTCTCAAACGGTGAAGGCCGGCGTGAGCCCCACGCTCTATTGGCCTGTGAGCATCACACGCAACCAAGCCGTGCGCTACCGCTTGGCGCTGACCGCCGGTAGCAAAACCGTGGCCACCTACGTCGACAATTTTGCTATCTACTACACCGCTAAAGGAAAGCCCGCCGGCATCACCGGCGATATCAATGGCGATGGCGTGGTGAATGTGAGCGACGTGACTGCGCTCATCAACACTATCCTCGGCGATGCATCCTTCTCCCACGAGGTGTGCGACATCAACGCCGACGGTGAAGTGAACGTGAGCGACGTAACAGCCCTCATCAATTCCATCTTGGGATAAGCCCACAAATCGGCAATAGGTAATGAATTATAAATTTTAAAATTGATATAAGATGTTAAAACGTTTTGCATTAGTTCTGCTGTGCGCCATGGCACTGGTTCGCGCCTATGCCGTGCCGGTGTATCCCTATCCGGTGACTGTGACACAGCCCGATGGCTCCACCCTTGAAATTCAAGGACATGGCGACGAATTTTATAATTTTATTACCACCGCCGATGGCTACACCGTGGTGAAAAATGATGCCGGCTACTATGTGTATGCCACCCTACAAAACAATCGCTTGGCTCCCACCACACTGGTGGCGCGCAATCAGCTACAGCGCTCCGCCGCCGACAATGCCTTTTTGCAAGCCACCGGGAAAATGCTCCACGAAGTGCAACGCAATCAAGCCTCCCAAAAAGCGCGCCGACAAGTGGCTACACGCGAAACCGACGATTTCTACGCTAATTTCCGCGGATTGGTGATTTTGGTGAATTTCACCGACCGTCAGTTCTCGCGCTCCGACTACAAGTCGGTAATCACCAATATGCTCAACAAGGAAAACTACACCGGCTACACCAACGTGAACGGCTCGTCGAACACCTACGGCTCAATGTTCTTGGGCAGTGTGCGCGACTATTTCTCCGACAATAGCTGCGGCAAATTTGCTCCTCAATTCGATGTGGTGGGACCCGTGACCGTGAGCTATGCCTCTACCGATATCCAGCAAACTTCCTATGCCCCCAGCGCCTTTTACGAGGCGCTCTCCGCACTCGATTCATCCATCGACTATAGCCAATACGATGCCGACGGCGATGGCTATGTGGATATGATTTACTTCATTGCAGCAGGCTATGGCGCCAACTATTCCGGCAACAACACGAATTATCTCTGGCCCCACAAATGGTCGTTGGCACAATTCAATCTCACGAGCGACGATGGCGTGAAGTTTGGTACTTATGCTTGCTCCACCGAACTCTACGGATGGGAATCGCAAAGCACTACCGTGCTCGACGGCATAGGCACCATTTGCCACGAATTTTCACACGTGATTGGCTTGCCCGATGTCTACGATACCGACTATGAAGAAAATGGACAAAGCCACGACCCCGGACAATGGGACGTGATGGCGGGCGGTAGCTATATGCGCTATGGCCGTCGCCCCGTGGGCTATTCCGCCTACGAGCGCTACGCTCTCGGCTTCCTTACTCCGAAAGTGTTCTCCAAGGCTGGCACCTACACCCTCAATCCTATGCAATCAGCCAACGAGGCATATATGCTCAAAACTCCCATCGATAAAGAATATTTCCTCTTCGAAAACCGACAGCAGTCGGGTTGGGACGTGGAATTGCCCGGACACGGAATGCTGGTGTCCCGAGTGGATTCTACCAACACCTCGGTTTGGACATCCAATCAAGTGAACGCTAATTCCGACCGCAACTATCTTGAACTCCTCCGTGCAGGCAACGGTACCTCAGGCGCTTCAGCGTCCGACCCGTTCCCGGGCACTGCCGGGGTAACCGACCTCACTGCCAACACCCAGCCTGCCCTCACCACATGGAATGGCACTGTCACCGAATATTTTCTCTCCAATATTGCCGAAACCAATGGCGTGATTTCGTTTAAACTCAATAAAGCCGCCACACTTGTCTCTCTCGTGGAAGACTTTGAAACCATTGGCACTGCCGGCGTGGCAGGCACCACAGGGGTGCAAGGACGATTCTGCGACTGGGATTTCACCAAGAGCAATGTGGTCACACCCACCAAATCCGGCGTGGGCGAAGGACAATACGCTTTGGCAATGACAAAACCCAGCGCCATCACCACTTCCAATCCGCTCACGTTCAACCCCTTCATGGCATCGGTGCATTTCTATAATTCCAGCTCCGTGGCATGCAAATTCTCCCTCCTGTACCGCCTGCCCGACTCCGAAACATGGACCGAAATCAGCAACGTGTCGCTCACCGCAGGCACCGACCAAGAGGCTTCGTTCACCATCCCATCGGCTGCAACCAATGCCTACTTCCGCATTTCGCAAACTGCCGGTAGCACCACCGCCAAAGTGTATGCCGACAACATCACATTCTATTATTATCGCACCGCCGCCCTTGGCGACCTCAACGCCGACGGAGCGGTTGATGTGGCTGATGTCACCGTTCTCCTTAACATGGTGCTCGACTCCGACACCTCCAACTCCGAGGCCGACATCAACGCCGACGGCACCATCGACATCGCCGACGTAACAGCCCTCATCAACCTCATCTTAGGCTAACGACCTCATATTCACAATAAAAGCCCATTTTGTTAACAAAGGGACGGTTCTTTCGTTAACAAAATGGGCTTAAATCATCTCAGTTGAAAAATAGTGGGGGGGTGAATAGGCACACTTCTCCACAATTGAAAATAGCCAACGACTTCGCAAGATTACCATCCCGTCAGCACACACGAACAAGTGCTTCTCCACAATTGAAAATAGCCAACGCGTTCACAAGATTACCATCCCGTCACCTGACTTTGACAATGGGTCACCCAAATTAGAAATTTGAGGGTAGCAGTGGCG
>JBJECV010000065.1:0-4506 GCA_051871435.1 Sodaliphilus sp.
ACAGTCGGTCCAACCTAAATTTCTATGATATTATAGCATAGCTGAATAGTTACACCTTTGGTGGGGTTGCATACCTAACGGCATGCATCAAGGTGGGTGGCATCGGTTACCGGCATGAGATGAACCCTCCGCTGCGCTCCGTGTTCATCTCATACCGGCCTACACACATCGCATCCCTACGGGATGCCCACCATCCGGAGGCCCATCCAGCATCCGGAGGCCCGCCCAGCATCCGGAGGTCCGCTCAGCAGCCGGATGCCCATTTCGTGAGTGAGATCTGTGTGAGGTCTTACCTTATTGACTCAAAAATTTCAAAGAACTCGGGGGCAAAGATACGGTGGGAGTCGGGGTGTGGTCAATCCCAATATGGCAAGATGGTGTGCTGGAGAATTTTTGTGTTGATGAGAATATGGCATCCACCTGGAGCGCGCTTCAAGAGTTGTGGCTTTGGCATATTACCCTCACACTTTTTCTACTGAGCCCTTTTTTCTGCACTTTTTCTCACTAACTGCTACAAAAAGATTGCCGGGGAGCTATTGGGGCAGCACCTCGGCAATTACTAAAACCACTAAACTAAAAAAAACGCCCTGAACTTAATTAATGCATAATTCATAATTCATAATGCTTAATTAATGCATAATTCACAATTCATGATGCACAATGCTTAATTAATGCTTAATTCATAATTCATAATGCTTAATTAATTCATAATTCATAATACTTAATCAATGCATAATTCATAATGCACAATGCATAATTAATGGCTGATGGCTAATGGCTCCTGGCTCTTTCATTTCACTTCTTCGATGTTTTGGATGCCGTTGCGGGTGAGTGTTACGCGGATGCGGCGCAGGGTGAGTTCGTCTTCGTAGCGGAGCTGGAGCACAATGTTGAGGTAATATATTTTGTCGCAAGGAATGCTTTCCACCATGCCCTGTTCGTTCATGTTGAGCATATCGATGGTGGGGTTGTCCATTTTTTGGAGGAAGCTGTTCACGTTGAATCTGATAATATCGTTGATGCCGGTGGTTTCGTAGGGTGTGAGGCGATTTAGTTTTTCTCTATCGATGTGCAGCGCCATGCGATAGAGCATCACCTTTTCGTCGGTCACACGGTTTTCCACCTCCATTAGTCGCTTGCTGTAGCGTACGCGTCGCACATCGTCGGGCACTTTAGATGTTTTGATAAAGTCCATTCCCTCTTTAATGGTGCCGATGCGCTGCTCCTTGAGCAGGATTTCCGCCTTATTGTCGAAATATTTGCTACCGATGCGGTGGGCGAAATAATAGCGCGATAGTTCTTTGATGCGGTCTTTAATCATGTAGCTAATCACCAGCACGATGAAAAACGGCAGGGTGAAATTGCCGAATTTCTGCTGGAAAAAGAAGCTCACCACGGTGGCAAACATCATTGCCAGTCCGGCAGCGATGCCGAGGTAGAGTTGCTCCACCAGTTTGCCGTCTTTTCGCTTAGGCACATTGAGGTAGAGGTCGCTGTCCACGTATTTTTTGAGCACCCCGCTGCGAAACACCATGTGTCGATTGCTTTGCGCGTCGGACTGCTTGATGTTCACATATCCCATCTCGTTGCGGTATTGGTTTTCGGAGCGAATTTCTTTTCGGAGCAATTCGATGGTGGGAGCGAAGAGTGCTTCTTGTTGTGATTGGTGAAGCAAAAAGTCGAGCAATTTGGTGGCGTAGAATTTCATCATATTGCTCATAAATTCGTCGCCATAGCGGTAATAATTTCTGGCTTCGGAATTCACGGTGGGTTGGTTCACGATGGTGCGCAAATCGCGGTAGGCTTTGAGCACGGATTGATAGGCGAGCACAAATTGCATGCAGAGCACGGGCACATCGTGTGAGAAGATTTTTGGTGACATCACATTCTGGCAGGCGTCGCGCGCGGCGCTGTGGGTGATGGCGGCAAACATTTTAATTTGGTATTCGTATTCGCGTGTAGCGGTGCGTGTGGGCTTGGACGCCAAATTGCGAAAGGCGGCTTTCAGATTTTCGAAAGGCAACGCCTCATTGTCGACAATGTCTTGGAGCAAGAATTGGGGCGTTTTCACCCGCACATACGATTTAATGTCTTGATAAAAGCGCGATTTGGGATAGGTTTCGCTATTGATATCCAGATTATAGGGCACGAAAAACCACATATAGGCGGAGAAATCATTTTTCTTCACCGTGCGTCGTGCCACAAAACTCGTTTTGAATTCTATGGAGAATTGGTCGTGTATTTTCGTATCTACTTCAATCATGGTGCGATAAAAGATGAGTGAGTGTTGCTAAAAGAAGCCCGGAGTGATGCCTTGCCAACAGAGCCCGGTGGCGCCCCACAAAATCACGAGTAGCCACGAAATGAGCATCATAGTGAAGCCGAATTTAAAGGAATCCACCATGCTGTAGTGGTTGGTGTTGTAGAGCAGAGCGGCAGGCTTGCTGTTGAACGGCAGCACATACACGTGTTCGATGAGCATACACATGGGCAGCGCGATCGACATAGGCGGCAAATTGTAGCGCTTTTCCACACCCAAAGCGATGGGCACAAACACCATCACGCGCACATTTTTGCTTTGGAACACGAGGGCAGAAAACATCATGATGCCGGTGAAGAGCAGGAAGAGCACCCAATAGGGAGTGGTGGTGCCAAAGCCCAAAGAATCGAGTGCGGCATTCACGATGGTATTGGGAAGGTCGGTGGCGGTTAAGCCACTGCCCAAAGTGTAGGCACCTGCCGAGAAGAGCATCAAGTGCCAGGGGATATCCACATCATTCCATTGCACCACGCCAATGCCGGGCAGCAACGCCAAGATGGCACCGATGAGCGCCACGATGGTTTCGTCGATGTTGTGGAAGGTGCCTTTGGTCACCCACAGGAAAAGCACCAAGCAGAAAATCGCCACAGCTTTCCACTCCTCAGCGCTCATTTTGCCGAGCGAATGAAATTCGGTTTTGAGGCGTTCCAATCCGCCATCAATTTGGGGCACTTGTTCTTCTTTTTTCATCGGGAAGAACACATACATACCCATCAGCACGCCAATCACCAATATGAGCAAGCTCACCGGGGTGATAGCCATCAGCCAATCGGCATAGCCGAAAGATGCGTCGGAATAGGCGCCGGTGGCACCCACTATGAGCGAAATGGCGAGCAGATTGGCACCCGAGCCGGTGAGAAACGAGCTGGCACCAATGTTCACTTGGAAGAGGTTTTGGAGCACAAGGTTGCGCGCAAAATTGTTGCGATTGCCTTGCGAAGCGCCGTAGATGGCACACACCACCATAAAGATAGGGAGCATGATGGTGGCTTTCACCGTGGTGGCGCTAATAAAGAGCGAGAGAATGATGTTGATGATGAGAAAACTCCAGAGCACGCCTTTCGCCGACTTTCCGAATTTAATCACAAAGCCCAAGGCAAGGCGCTTGGCAAAGCGAGTTTTCACCAGCATACTGGCGAGCACAAAGGAGAGAATGTTGAGCCACATCACATTGTGGCCTAATTGTGCCAACGCCGTTTTTTGCGAGGTAACGCCCAAAATCACCACCGCCGCAATGATAATGAGCGAGGTGATGTAGTTGGGGATTGCCTCCGTGATCCACAGAATGATACCTGCGGCAAAGATGGCGAGCATGGCATGGTTGGCAGTGATAAAAGCGTCGTGACCTCCCTCGCCGAGTTCCTTCAGTCGCTTCAGCGCGCCCTCACCGAGTGTAGAAAAGTCGATGTGGTCGATAAAGCCGATGGGAAGGAAATAAATCAGCACAAACGCCAGGATAGCCAATGGTCCACCCAGCCTTGCCAACCACTTTTCAAAAGTGGATTTTTGCATTTTGGGTAGTTTTTCGGCACGATAATTGTTCATATCGAGGGGGTCGAAAGTGTGGGATGATGTGGGGTTGGTGTTCATTGTCGTTTGTGCTGATTTAAAAAATAGTTATGATTGAAAATATGTAGCGGCGTGATGCTTATTTCCAATTTTTATAAGGATTCTTCATAAGCATAGAGTTGAAGTATTTGGGGTCGCCGGTCACTTCTTCTCCGAGCCATTCGGGTCGAGAGAACGCTTCGTTTTCGTCGGCGAGTTCCACTTCAGCCACAGTGAGGCCATCGTTGTCGCCGTAGAATTCGTCCACTTCCCAGGTGTGAATGCCGTCGGCGGCTTTCACCAAGTAGCGCGTTTTGTCGATTACGCCGGGTTCAGCCAATTCGAGCAGCGCGCGCACTTCGTCCACGGGAATTTCCTTTTCCCATTCAAAGCGTGATGCGCCCGAAGCGTTGCCGATGCCCTTCACGGTGATAAAGCCCTTGTCGCCTTTCACGCGCACACGCACGGTTCGTTCGGGCACAGAGCTAAGGTAACCTTGGGTGATGCGAGTGGCTTTGAATGCTTCAGCCTTAAAATCTCCTTTTACGAGAAACTTTTTTTCAATTTCTTGAGCCATAGTATTTTTAGAAATTAGAGATTAGAGATTAGATGTTAGAGATTAGGGATTAGATGTTAGA
>JBJECV010000065.1:4606-12508 GCA_051871435.1 Sodaliphilus sp.
GATTAGATGTTAGAGATTAGGGATTAGATGTTAGATGATGGAGATTGGGTTAGATTTTGGAGAATATGTGAGAGATAAATCTGTAGATTGGATGCATAGATAAAATTTCTAATCTCCAATTTCTAACTTCTAATCTCTAATTTCTAATTTCTAATTTCTAACTACTAATCTCTTAATTCATTTTATTCGTTTGCTAAGGGTTTGTCGCTCATACCAATCACGCGCTTGATAGCTTGGAGGTAGTTGATATTTTCCACGCCTTCCAAACCCACGTCGGCGAGAGTTTTCTTAATGTCGTCGATTTCGGTGGATTCAGAGTTGATGGTCACCACTTTAGCGCCATTGATGAGCACATTGCCCACTTCGCAGATGGTGTTGTTCACCATATAGCCAAAGCGTTGTTTGTGCACACGCACCGCTGCCAAATTGGGGTTAGCTTTCACCATAGCGATAAATTCTTCGTAGGTGTATTGGTCTTTGTCGAGTGCAGGCATCTCCACCATAAAAGCGGGGAACACTTCCTTTTCGAGCACTTCGCGGCTGATAGGGAATTCGCCCTTCATCAAAGGATTCCATTGTTCGAGACCGTCGACGGTTTGCACATAGGTTTTGATGTCCATTTTGCCGTCGCGAATCTTAGTGTTGTTGATGTCGTTGGTGTTGGAAATGATGTAAATTTCATCGCTATGGCGCTCCCACACCTTTTCCGGAACGGGCACCGAGAGGCGTGCCATACGCTTGTGAGCTTCGCAGAAGCATTGTCCAAAACTACGGAATTCAAAGCGTGGCTTTGAAATTTCACCAATTTTCATCTCTTCTTTTGCCATGATTGTTTTGAATGATAATTTTTAGTGGTAAATGTATGAATATTCTTTTTAAGGATCAAGAAGCGGGTGCTTTTTGCAAACAAAATTGGGGAAAATAGGAGAGGAGTGGGCTTGTGAATTGAAAGGATGCAAATGAAGAGGGTATCAATCACAACCTCCCCCCTCTCTATATGGTTGCTTTTTCAGCGATAATTTGTTTGTGCCTCGCCGTCTTGTCGGGTGTTATTTCATCGTGAGGGCTTCTTCGCCGTCCACGTTTTTAGCACCTGGAGTTTTGGTGGTTTGGTGATACCACTTGCCATCGGCGTTTCGGCCGAAGGAGCCAGCATACTTGGTGCCGGCGTCGTTGTTGAGGTTGAAGTCGTCGATCACCTTGCCGTCGGGGCCTTGGATGGTGATGCGCACCGATTTTTTAGCCGACAGACCGCTGTGGAAAATGAGCGATGGGTCGATTTCGGGGCTGAGGTCTTCGCTTTGGAGCACGAGGTATTCACCGGGGTTGAGGTTGCGTTCGGTGCCGTCCCAAGTGGAGGCGTCGAAGTTGCTGTCTTTAAACATCTTCACGTCGCCCAAGTAGATAGCGTGGTCGCCACCGTTGTAGAGTTCGATGAATTTGTCATTACCGTTGAGTTCGTTGAGCACCAATCCGGTGTAGTTCACGGGCACCTTGCCCACTTCGTAGGAGTTGGAAGCAGAAGTGGTGGTTTCTCCCGATTCGGTGGTTGCTACCACATAGTATTCCACCTTAGTGCCTTTGGGTTGTCCGGGGATTACGCCGGCCCACACATCGCCATTGGCTTTCATAGGAGCGGATTGCACGGCTCCACCATCGATGGTGTAGCACAATTTCACGTCGGCAATATTCACCAATGCTTTCACTTTTGCGGTCACGGTCACTTCGTCGGCTTGAGAGAAGGCGTCGGTGTTGGTGAGTTCGGAAACGGAAGCGTAGGGATACACTTCATCTTTCACGCACGAACTGAGCACGATGGCACAGATTGCTAATGCTATTGATAATATCTTTTTCATAATGATATAGTGTGTGATAATTTTGTTGATTAATATAAATATGTGATAAATGAAGAGAGATGATTAGAAAGCTACTTGGAAGCGGAAAGCGAGCATAGAGTAGTCTACACCGGCATCGCCTTCGCCTTCCACCACCTTGGTGAAGTCTTTGGTGGGGTTGCCTGCAGCGTCGTGGCCCACATAGAGTTTGCCTTTGCCGTTAGCGTAGCGGTCGTTGTTCACATATTGATAGTTGATCACAAATTTCACGTTGCGAGTGGGATAGAAGTTCAATCCCACGCCGAAAATGTTGGATGCACCACCGTAGTAGTCTTTGCTATTGAAGTCGCAAGTTTGATAGCACAAAGCCAATTCCAAATCGCCCCACTTTTTGCCTGGGTTCACGCGTGTGGGTTTGCCACCTCCGTAGTCGAAGTTTTGTGTACCACCAAAGAGCAGGTAAGATGCTTGGGCATACCAGCCGTTCATCCATTGTGCGTCTTTGTCGTTGATAGTGCGGTCGAGGAAGGCGCCGCGAGCAATGTAGGCAGCTTCGTAGCGAAGTCCGCGCCAGTGGCCGGCGAGTTCGGCAGTCCATGCAATTTCGTGGTCGAGCCCTTTAATCACGTCGGTGTCGAGGTATTTTTTGCGGTTGATGTTGGTGGAGTTGCGAGTGCTGTAGCGTGCCACACCGTAGCCATCGGTAGAGGTGGTTTTGGGGTTGCGATAAGAGAAAGCACCTGCCACGTGGAGTGCAGCATCTTTATTGCCATAGAAGGGACGGAACGCCAACTTACCGGTGTACGAGAGTCCTTCGTCGTAGCCAAAGTCTTTGTTGTTGTCTTCCATTGCGGTTTGTTCTTCAGCACCTTTCAATTCCGGGCCAAATACGCCGAACGATCCCCAGAACCATTTCTTGGAGTAGGTGGCTGCGATACCGAGGTGGCGAGAGGGAGCCAATGCGGTAACCATTGGGCGCTCCATAAACATCAAGTAGCGGCTGGTGGTGTTGCGGTTGATGGAGAAGTTTTCTTTAAAGTTACCCATCTTCACTTCCAATCCATCCACGCCGGTGAAGCCGAGAATAGCGTCTTTAATTTCCACATTACCGCTGGTCCAGTCGGTGTCGAGTTCGCCGTACCAGTTTTTACCCAATTGGGCTTTCACTGCAAAGCGGGTGCGGCGCATAGAGGCACCGTTGCCAATGTGGTTGGGGTTGGATTCGCCGTTGAGGGTTTTGGCTGTGAAGTCGGGGCCGCCAAAATAGAAGGCTGCGTCGCCTTGCACACGAATGTCGAACCAGAATTTGAAGTCGATTTTCTTGTTTTCAAAAGCAAGAATACCGTCTTGGAATTTAGCCTCGGCGGGCACTGATTCCACTTTCTGACCATACTGATTATACTCTGCTCCGTCTTCTTTCGCTTCTTGGGCAAATGAAGTGAGCGATACCAATGCTGTGGTAAGCAATAAGATAGATTTTTTCATTTGTCAGTTGTTTTGATAATTTTAATGAGTTGATTTATGATGTTAAAAGTTTTATGTCGATGTCGTCAAAATAGCTGCGCAAATGCGGATTTTGCATTTCTTTTGCAAACTTAAAATAAAATTTAGTAATTTCAAATTATTTATCTAAAAATTTTTCAATTATAGATATTTTCAATTATTAACCCCGTGTTCTATGCTGATACACAACTGTTTTGTTACAAAAATGTTATCGAAATGTTACGGCATTGTTGCGTAGTGCGCTCAAGGTGTGCCGATAGGGGGCTTTTTCAGGCAATAAATGGGGGTTCGCGCGCGTTACTAATAGTAGAAATTATCAATAAATCATGGATTTAAAACTCTTTTTGCAGGCTGGAAGGATAGAAGCCGGGTGCGACGAAGCGGGGCGTGGACCCCTTGTGGGGCCGGTTACGGCGGCTGCGGTGATTCTTCCCGACGATTTTCATAATGAGATTATCAACGATAGCAAACAGCTATCGGAACGCAAGCGCAATATGCTGCGCCCCATCATTGAAGAGCAGGCGCGGGCGTGGGCGGTGGCGCACGTGTGGCCGGAGGAAATCGACCGCATCAATATCCTAAATGCTTCTATTTTGGCAATGCATCGAGCACTGGAGCAACTGAAGGTGCAACCGGAATTTATTCTCGTGGATGGCAATAAATTTAAGCCCTACCGCGACATTCCCTACCAAACCATCGTGAAGGGTGATGCCACGATGATGAGCATTGCGGCGGCATCGATTCTTGCCAAAACGCATCGCGACGAATATATGCGAACCATTGCGGAAGAATATCCACAGTATGGCTGGCAACACAATATGGGCTACCCCACCAAAGCCCACTACGCCGCCATCGAAAAATACGGCATCACGCCCTACCACCGAAAGAGTTTCAACCTCGAGCACAAACAGCTCTCGCTCTTTGAGGATTAAAAAGTAATTTTTAAGAAGTTAAGAAGATTTTTTAGGAGTTAAGAAGTTAAAGAAGTTAAGAAGTTAAGAAGTTAAAGAAGTTAAAGAAGTTAAAGAAGTTAAGACGAATGTCTTGTTGCTTTTATTGCCTTCCCCAAAAACTCGTTGACTCGTTGACTTAAAGAAAAAGATGGTGAAAACGCTTTATATATCTGACCTTGATGGCACGCTGCTGGATGAACATTCGCGCATCAGCAGCGAATCGGTTGCCATTCTCAATCCTTTGCTCGACAAGGGGTTGGCGTTCACTGTAGCCACGGCGCGCACACCTGCCACGGTGGTGCCGATGCTGAGCAAACTGCACACGCGCTTGCCTTTCATTGTGATGAATGGGGCTGCCACATGGGATGCCGAGAAGGGCGATTACAGCCATGTGAATGTGATTGAGCCGCGCACCGTGAATGCCATTTGCAGCATCTATGCGCGCCATGGTATTGAGCCTTTCGTGTATCGGCGCTACGAGCACCTGATTCAAGCGCACCACATCGGACGGCTGTCGGCACAAGAGGAGGCTTTTGTGGCTGAACGACAGGGACTTGAGTTGAAGAAGTTTGTGCTCGATTCGCCGCCACACGAACAGTGCACAGCCGATGCCATGCTCATTTTTTCGATGCAAAACTATGAGCGATTGCGCCCCATTTACGAGCAAGTGAAAGCCGAAGTGGATTGTGCGGCAGTGTTTTACCACGATATTTTCGACCCTGCATCGGGGCTACTCGAAATCTATGCGCCCGGGGTGAGCAAGGCGGCTGCCGTGAAGCGGCTTCAAGCGCAAGTGGGAGCCGAGCAATTGGTGGTGTTTGGCGACAACCGCAACGACATTCCCATGATGCAAGTAGCCACCCGGAGCGTGGCTGTGGAAAACGCCTTCCCCGATGTGAAAGCCATTGCACACCAAGTGATTGGCGCTAACACCACGCACGCCGTGGCGCGCTACATCGCCTCCCTCGAAGCCTAATTCTCATTGCCCGTCTCTCTTCGCCGCAGCGATTATTTTGCGGCTTTTTTTGTGGTGCGGCGAGGTGCTTTTTTTGCTGCAGCACGGCGCGCAGATGATTTCGAAGCGTTGGCTTCATCTGCCACAATGGCGAGGCAGTCTTGCAAACTAAGCGCCTTGGCGTCTTTATCCTTCGGAATTTTATAGTTGGCTTTTTTGTAGCTGATATAGGGTCCGAATCGTCCGTTAAGCACTTGTAATTCAGGTTCTTCCGTGAAAGTGGCAATCACACGCTGTTCCTCGGTTTTGCGGCTTTTTTCAATAATTTCGGTGGCTTCTTCCAAAGAGATAGTTTCGGCGGTGAGCCCTTTCGGAATCGACACAAATTTGCCGGCGTGGCGCACGTATGGACCGAAACGCCCGATGGAAGCCACCACATCTTGTTCTTCAAATTGTCCCAAAGTGCGAGGCAATTCAAAGAGCATCAGCGCTTCTTCCAAAGTGATGGTTTGCAGGCTTTGGTCGGCACGGAGCGATGCAAATCGTGGTTTTTCGCCATTTTCTCCGGCGTTGCCCAATTGCACGGCGGGTCCGAATCGTGTGATTTTCACCGACACGGGTTTGCCCGATTTCGGGTCAGTTCCCAACAGGCGTTCGCCCACTTTGCGGTCGAGACGCAAGTGCGATACATTTTCCACATTGGGGTGAAACGAGGTGTAGAATTTATCAATCGATTCCGTCCACTCCATGGTGCCTTCCGCCACGTCGTCGAATTCATTTTCCACCTTAGCGGTGAAATTATAGTCGATGATATTGGGGAAATATTCAATCAAGAAATCATTCACCACCATACCCACATCGGTGGGCAAGAGTTTGCCTTTTTCAGCCCCTGTGAGTTCGTTTTTCGTCTTCGAAGCGATTTTGCCGGCTTTCAGGGTGATGATTTCGCATTTGCGCGATTCGCCCTTGCTTTCGCCCTTAGTCACATAGTTGCGCTGCTGAATGGTGGAGATGGTGGGCGCGTAGGTTGACGGGCGCCCGATGCCCAATTCCTCCATTCGTCGCACGAGCGATGCTTCGGTGTAGCGCACGGGTTGCTGTGTGAAGCGCTGTGTGGCTTCAATGCTCTGTGCAGTCATCTGCGCGCCGGCTTTCAGCGCCGGCAGGGTGGAAGCGCCCTTTGCGGTGGGCTCATCGTCGGTGCTTTCGGCATACACCTTCATAAATCCCGGGAAAGTAACCACTTCGCCGGTGGCGGTGAAATGCTCAGGCCGATTGCTGATGGCAATGTCGATGGTGGTTTTTTCGATTTGAGCATCAGCCATTTGCGAAGCCACGGTGCGTTTCCAAATCAAATTATAGAGTTTCTTTTCTTGCGGAGTGCCCTGAATATCGTGGTCGGCCACAAAGGTGGGACGAATGGCTTCGTGCGCTTCTTGCGCTCCGCGTGCTTTGGTGGTGAATTGACGGCGCTTATAGTGGTCGTCGCCGTAGGTTTCCTTCACCTCTTTGGCAATGGTGGAGAGGGCGAGTTGCGACAGATTCACCGAGTCGGTACGCATGTAGGTGATATGGCCCGCTTCGTAGAGCGATTGCGCCACGCGCATGGTTTGCGCCACCGAGAAGCCCAATTTGCGGGCGGCATCTTGCTGCAGTGTGGAGGTGGTGAAAGGCGGAGCCGGGCATTTGGTGATAGGGCGCATTGCCACATCGCTCACCGCAAAAGCGGATTGCTTGCAGGCTTCGAGGAAAGAGAGTGCCTCGTCGCGGCTATCCAAGCGGCGCGAAAGTTCCACTGCCAAGGTGGCATCGGTGCCTTCGGGCTGCATGGTGCCGGTCACGCGGAAATATGGTTCGCTCTTAAAGTCGGCAATCTCTTTTTCGCGGTCGGCAATCAAGCGCACAGCTACACTCTGCACACGACCTGCCGACAAGCCGGGCTTGATTTTGCGCCAAAGCACGGGCGAGAGCTCAAAACCCACAATGCGGTCGAGCACGCGGCGCGCCTGTTGTGCGTTCACCAAATTGATGTCGATGTCGCGCGGATTTTTGATGGCCTCCAGAATGGCGGTTTTCGTGATTTCGTGAAACACGATGCGGCGTGTGCTCTCGGGCTTCAGTCCCAGCACCTCATACAGGTGCCACGCAATAGCCTCTCCCTCGCGGTCCTCATCCGATGCCAGCCACACCATTTCGGCGCTCTTGGTGGCTTTCTTCAAGTCTGCCACACACCGCTTCTTATCGTCGGGGATTTCATAGATGGGCATATAGCCGTGTGCCACATCGATGCTGAAATCGCTCTTGTGCAAATCGCGGATATGGCCCTGACTTGCCATCACTTTATAGTCTTTTCCAAGATATTTCTCTATGGTCTTCGCCTTGGCGGGAGACTCTACAATCACTAAATTTTTTGGCATATCACCTGTAATTATTTAAAAGAACAGCCGTCAACGAGTGAGGCTCAATTAAAATCGGGTGCAAAATTATACAAAAATTTCCAACTTCCTATAATAATGTGTGTTTTTTTCAAATTTTTAGCACGCCATCACCGCCTGCCCAACTTCCCCCTTGTGGCATGAAACCGCCTACCTAACTTCCCCCTTGTGGCATGAAACGGAGAAAAAAGTCGGGTGGCGGGGATGTGAGGGCTGGCGCC
>JBJECV010000066.1:0-2714 GCA_051871435.1 Sodaliphilus sp.
GATTGGTCGAAAACTGGGTCACTCGCGATTTGGGTAACGCATGACGAAAACAGGATCGCAATAGTGTGCTTTTCAACGGCATCAGCACAGGATCCAGTAACCACTACACGAACGAAAGATGGCGGTTATGTGACAGAGACTCAATGTGTTATTTGTCATGGTACAGGGAAATTACGTTGTTTGACATGTAGAGGTTCAGGTGTAACTTTTGTTGATAATTACCCTTTTCCTCCTCGACAAATTACTTGCTATGAATGCAATGGTTCGAGAAGGTATACATGTACATATTGTCATGGCAGAGGTAAGAATTACTTTACCTATATTAGTCCTCAAGGCAAAGTCTCTTCATTCGCTCCCGAGGGTGGTGGGCAGAGCACAAGCAAAAAGAGTGAAAGGCAAACTAAATCTTCCCGCTCAAATAGGCGTAAGTGTCCTAATTGTAAGAATGGTACGGCATTTGTATCTATTGAAAGCGCTCCTTCTTATGTGGCAAACGATCAACGCTATTGTTCTGTATGCGACGAAGTTACTTATCCCCACTATCATAAAAAACATTTGTGTAAGACTTGTAATGGGAAGGGTTACATCGATTTTTAGTGCTCGCTACCCGATTTTGCAAAATAGTCGGTAGCCTAAAGAGCTGACATTTAAAATAACGAGAATCGCCTACACACTCCTCTCCCGATGTTTTTTTTCGTGCGGTGGGTGATGTTTCAAATCCAATAATTTAACTTAAGTTTCGGAAGTAAATGAAGGGTTTTGCAGCGGTGTAACCATCACTTTGCTCATCGCTGAGCAATGACTATCGTCTTAACTTCCAGCGAGCGAAGCGAGCGATAACTTCTTTAACTTCTTAACTTCCAAAGACGAATACTTCCGAAACTGTAATAATTTCTGAGCTTCTATTTCTCGTTTTGCAATGTGGGGAATTCGTTTTATCTTTGTGGAGGATTTTAAAAATAGATTTTTTATGAAAAGAATTTTTTTGACTGTGATGATGTTGGCGGTTGTGGCTGTGTGCGGCTTTGCCAACGATAGCGAGTATTACAGCGCCGGCAATCAGCTGGTGCCCGTGCAAAGCACCCAAATTTCGGTGGCGAAGGAAATTCTCACCATCAATCTCACCAACGATGGCATCACACACGTGGATGTGTATTACGAATTTCGCAACGATGGCCCTGCCACCGACATTGTGATGGGATTTGAAGCGATGCCGCCCTATTTTTCTGATTTAGAAACTCGTGGCAATGCTGCGCATCCCAATATTTCCAACTTTAAGGTGGAAATGAATGGCGCCAAGCTATCGTACAAAAATGCCATCTCGGAAAGCGGATTGCACCAAGGCATTCGTCCGGTGGACTTCAGCAAATGGGAACCGGGGCCAGATGGCTGCGGGCCTTTGGTGAACAAAACCAACGAAACGCTCTATTTGAATTATTCCTACGTATATTACTTCAATGCGCATTTCCGCCCCGGCATCAATGTGGTGCATCACACCTACGCCTACAAGGAATCGTATGGCGTGAACCGCACATTCTGGATTGATTACAAACTCACGCCTGCCACGCGCTGGGCAAATAATCGCATAGAAGATTTCACCTTGCGCATCACTGCCAACGGGGTGTGGAAGCATTTTGCGATGGATGCCGCACCATTTAAAGGGGCGAATGTGGCGATGAACGTAAAGCGCGGAAAGGCGAAAAGCAGAGAACTGCTGATGGACGATGAAGACAACAAGACGAACGCACGCCACTTCTACGAACTTGCCATGCGCGATGCCATAGTGGAATGGCACGCCACCAATTTTCAACCGCAGGCTGAACTGATGCTCACCTCGGCCGATTTTATGGTGATGGCGCAGCAGTGGCTGAATTGTCGCACACCAAGCGGCGAGCCTTTTGCCGAAGCGATTTACTACGATGCCGGCGTGAATTTTTTCCTTACCACCGATGGCAAGCTCGGCGGCAACAATGCGCTCAACCAACGCATCGTGCGCAATTTGCCGTTTGCCGCTCGTGGCTATCAATTTAAGGATGCGCAATTGCGAAAATTTTTCCTCAGCCAGTGGTGGTATTTGCCCAACCCCGCCTACAATCCCGGCACCGACCGCACCATCACCTCACGCGAGCAAGAAATAGTGAAAGGCAAGTTCAACGATTTCGTGCCATAGCCACCAGCCAAAAAATTGGGGTCAACAAGTCAACAAGTCAACGAGTCAAGGGTCAGTAGAAAAATAGTGGGGGCAAGAATAAATTCTGGAGAGCCCGAAATTCCTACCGCTAACGCCATCTTGCCTTATTGGGCTTGATCTCACCCCACCACCCACCTTATCTTTGTGGTCAAGTTCTTTGAAATTATGAACAGCAGCGAGTTGTACAACGGTGTTTCAAATGTTTCACAAATGGGTTTTGGTTTTGGTTTTGGTTTTCGTCCGATTGGTGTTTCAGGTGTTTCAGGTGTTTCAGGTAACAAGAGCCCCCTAACCAAGCGCGAAGCGCGACTAACCAAGCGAGCCTGCGAGCGGCTAACCAAGTGCGAAGCACGGCTAACCTTCAAATTGGTGTTTCAAGTGCAGAGGGCCATCGGAGATGGCGTATTGTGGTTAACTCCATGCAAGCGGAGGCGCAGCCGGAGCGCAGCTTGGAGATTGCCGCAGCCAAGGGCATGAGCCTCGAAGATACTATGTTCTTTTTCAAATTATTTTTTGTGAATAA
>JBJECV010000067.1:0-12347 GCA_051871435.1 Sodaliphilus sp.
CTGATTATCAGAAGTTAAGAGAAGCGTCCCAAAATTTGGTGTCAAAGTCAGGAAAGGATTTAAATTCCGGTTTTTTGCCATCTTCAAACAGTTCTTTCGGATAATGGCGCAAGAGTTTGGTATACATCCCCTTAATCACACTCGAAGTGGAACGCTTATGGCCGCAAATCACGCAATTCCAATTGCGCTTCAGCACCAACTGTATCCATGCCATATACATCAGCACCAAGGTAGAAGCGCCCCACTGCCGAGCCTTGAGGATAATCATTCGGATGCCCTTTCCCGCCAAGCGCTGGCACTCCAATGTAGCCAGCACCTCGCGTTGTGGCGCATTGAGCCGGAGCCGCACATCGCGTCCGGTGAGTTTGTCGCGCACCATCGCGCAGGTGGCGCACCAGTATTCAAAATCGTATTTAATGCGCGTGGCCATCAGCGTATGTTCGTCGGCCTCCACGCATTGCGGTTCCTGCTCCAGCATCTGCACCGGAAGCCAACATTCTTCGCCGCTTTTAGTCCGAATTTTTCGGCGATTGCCGCAGCACCCCTCTCCGGTGAGCGGATTGTAGGGCACTTGCAGCAAGGCATTGCGGCGGCGGTTTTCCGCCAGCATCTCTGCCAAAGGCATCGGCAGAGCGTAAGTCGATTCAGGCTGAGGGATGATTTTATTTTGTGTAGTTGTGTCGTTCATGATATAAATGATGATAGTTGAATTTTTTCGCTGCAAAACTACATCATCCCCTCCACCTTTGTCAACCCCAATACGGCAAAAAGAAACGCCCACATTCCCCCAAAAAGAAAATGCAGGCGTTTATGATGCAAAGCTATCGCCTTAAAGTCAGAAACAAGACATTCGTCTTAACTTCTAAAATAGCCGTTAGCCGTTAGCTGTTTAGTGATTAGAAGCAAACAGACATTCGTCTTAACTTCCCGGCCTCAACATATCTGCCACGGAATCGAGGCTACCGTCGCAGGGCGATGGCGCTACGCCGAGCAGGTGGCACAATAGCGGATAAATGCACACGTTGGAAAATTTATCGGCTTTTTCGTAGCCCACCTTGAATGCCGGACCCATGGCACGAAATCCCACGTGCATATCCGATGCAGTGTGGTCGAAACCATGGCTTCCGCCGCGGCGCACCTTGCGGTCGGTGAACAGCCAGCCCATATCGGGAAGCACCAACACATCACCCACATTGGCGTTCTCGCCATAGTGGAGATAGGCGGGTATGTCGGCTTTGCGCCACACGCGAATGTGGTCCACATTGGCAAGCGCTGCCACGATGGAATCGGCAAACTGAGGTTGCTTCACATAAATGTTGGCGGGCAAATCGCCTTCCACGGCATCCACCCATTCCTCCTTAATGTAGCGCTTCACGGGCACGGTGCGCTCGGCATCGGTCCAAGCCATGCCGTGGTCGCCGGTGACGATGAAATTGATTTTGCTCGCCTCCGGCAGCAGGCTGATTCTATTCCACATATATGCCAAGAGCGAATCCAAATGCTCTACTTCTCGGCGACAGTCGCGCGTAACGGGGCCCGCCACGTGGCCGGTGTGGTCGGGTTCTTCAAAATAGCACATAATGAAATGCGGACGCTCTGCCTCGGGCAATTGCAGCAAGCGCAACACCTCGTCGGCGCGCTCCACATCCGTAAGCAAAGGTTTTTTCTGATAATCGTGCCAATAGTGGGCGTGGTCGCCTTTGATTGCCACATCGCTGCCCACCCAATACACGGTGGCTGTGGTCACGCCTTGTTGCTTGGCAGTCAGCCAAATAGGGTCGCCGCCATAGTAGGCCGGATTAGAGCGTGTTTCGGCATCGCCGAGCGAATAGCGCTTGCCGGTGGCACGGTCTTTAAACGAATTGGCGATAATGCCGTGGTGGTCGGGCACAAGCCCTGTGGCAAGGGTGTAGTGATTCGGGAAGGTTTTGGACGGAAACGACGGCATCATCACCGCCTTCACGCCCTTTGCCGCTACGGCATTGAGGAAGGGGGTGTTGTAGGTGTCGCAATAGTCCCAGCGAAAACCGTCGAGCGACACGATAATCGTGTATTGCTCCTTATTCGCTGCCCACGACGTCACACTCACCAACGCCAAGAGCAGCGCACAACTGAAATGCTTCATCTTCATCATAATGGTAGTTTGTTTTAAAAAATCTTTTCCGCAAAAGTACAAAAAAAGCAGCGAAAAGGCAATAGCCTTTAGCCTTTAGCCGGGAGCCTTTAGCTGGGAGCCGTTAGCCTTTAGCCGTTAGCCTTTAGCCGGGAGCCGTTAGCTATCTAACTTCTAATTTCTAATTTCTAATTTCTAATCTGCTCTATTCATTCATAAAAATGTTGTTTTTTGGCTTTTGTTCGTTCATAAAAATGTGGTTTTGTTGCATATTCCATTTATTATCAGTAACATTTGCGAATGTAATTAATTTGTGCGTGAAAATGAAGAGAAATATATACCATAAATTAGTGGAATGGAAGAATAATCCGCACCACAAGCCGCTTGTGCTTCTCGGCGCAAGGCAGGTAGGGAAGACCTATATTCTAAAGCACTTTGGCAATAAGGAATTTGGAAATTTTATGTATGTGAATTGCCATAATAATCCTTTTGTGTTGTCGCTTTTTTCTGATTTCGATATCAAGCGCATTATCTATCAATTAGAGCAATACTATGAATGTAGCATCATTCCGGGCAAGACGTTGGTATTTTTTGATGAAATACAAGAAGTGAAAAATGGTATTCCCGCATTGAAATATTTCTGTGAAGATATCCGTCCTCTTCATGTGGTGGTGGCAGGTTCTATGATGGGAATTACATTGCGCGAGGGCGAAAGCTACCCCGTTGGAAAAATTGATAACCTAAGAATGTTCCCAATGACCTTCGACGAATTTTTGATGGCAAATGGAAGGGAAAGACTTGCCGAATCGTTGAGAAATCTCAAATGGGATGATTTGACGTTGCATCACAACACTCTTGTGGAATACCTTCGTCAATACTATTTTGCCGGAGGTATGCCCGAAGCGGTGGCCACATGGATTGGAAATCACAATGCGCAAGAAACCAGAACAGTGCAAAGAGCTATTCTTAGCATATATTTTGGTGATATGGGCAAACATACTAAGACGGAGGTGAAAAGAATACGCCTGTTATGGAACAGCATACCTTCACAATTGGCAAAAGAAAACAGAAAATTTATATTTGGCGCTGTTAAAAAGGGTGCAAGAGCTGCGGATTATGAGAAGTCGATTCAATGGCTTATTGATTCAGGGCTGGTGTATAAGGTGTGTCGCATTTCCAAACCGGAAGAGCCGCTGAAGTTTTATGCCGATCATTCTGCATTCAAGGTTTTTCTGCTCGATGTCGGACTATTGGCATGCTTGAGTGCGCTCGTTCAAGTGAAATGCTATTGGGAATGGGGGCGTTCACGGAATTTAAGGGGGCGTTCACGGAATGCTATGTGATGAATCAGATTAAAGCGTTGGAACATTTCGATAGCATTGCTGAAAATGTGTTTTATTATAGCAAAGACAATTCTCCTTTAGAAGTGGACTTTGTGGTGCAAGGTGGTGAACGTGTCATTCCGGTGGAGGTGAAAGCGGAAGAGAATGTTCGTTCGAAATCGCTGTCCACATTCGTGAATAAAGAATTTGCAAAATATAATTTAAAGGCTCTCAGATGTTCAATGTTGCCATATATTGATCAGCAATGGATGGAAAATATTCCTCTTTATGCCGTAGAGGCTTTCTTCTCAAAAGAGGGGTTAGGAATTAACGACTGATGTGTGCCCTCTTGCTATTCCTATGAATTAGGTGAGGCGGGCGGCTGCGAGGGTGAAAAATGAGATGCGGATGCCGGGAATGTGGCTGATGCCTTCGGCGCAGCTGAGCAGGGTGGCTCCGGTGGTAATCACGTCGTCGATAATCATCACGTGCTTGTGGGCGAGGGTGGTGCCGGCTTCGGCAATGGGTTGGTAAAGACCTTGGGTGTTGAGCATGCGTTCGTAAGCCGATTTGTGAGTTTGTGTGGCGTGCCCTTTCACGGCTTGTATGGCTTCGTACACGGGAATTTGTGTGGCATCGCTGATGCCCATGGCTATGTGTAGGGCTTGGTTGTAGCCGCGTTTGGCTAATTTCAGGATGTGCAGCGGCACCGGGACGAGGTAGTCGATGCCTTCCCACATACCTGTATCCATCGATAGGGTGGCGTAGCGCCGTGCGAGCATTCGCCCCATGCGTGGCACATTGCGGTATTTAATGTCTTGCAAAATTTGAGAATACGGCGAGAGGCGTTCGTAGAAAAAGTAGGCTGTGGCGCGCTCCACGGGCACCTTGCCGGCAAAGCGTTGCACCATAGAGTTGAATGGCTGGGTTTCAAAGAGAGTGCGTGGCAGTGTCATCAAGCACTGACGGCAAATGTAGCGTTCTTCGGCGTCGAGGGCTTTGCCGCACACGGGGCAAGTGCGTGGCATCAACACATCGGCAGTGGCTTGCAGTATCTCTTTCAGTTTCACGGGTTTATACGCTATTCGTTGCGATGGTCGTCGTTCATCACTTCTTCTATGATAGGATTGAAAAGGTGTGGCTCAAAGCCACGCGAAGCGGCAAATCGTATCAGCGAAGCACGTGCTTTTTGGGCATCTTTGTGGCACACTTCGCGCCATTTGTTGCTGAGAAGGTGGTGAATGGTGCGGGCGTATTCAGCTTCGTCCACTTCGTCGAGCACGGTCTGGATGCACGTTTTGTCGATGCCTTTGGTTTTGAGCATAAAAGCCACCTTGATGCGTCCCCAGCCGTTGAAGCGCATCTTGTCGCGGCAAAAGGCGCGGGCATAGCGCTCCGAGCTGATAAAATTCTCGGCAGTGAGGCGGCTCACCACTTGGTGGGCATCTTCGGCAGAAAGCCCCCACGCGGTGAGCTTGGTGTAGATGTCGGCTGCGGCTTGCTCACACCGGGCACACAGTGCCGATGCCTTCACATAGGCAGCTTCGGGCGATAGAGGTTTGCGGGGATTTTTTCTCCTCTCGTACATATTTGCTTCTGTTTTCAGTGAGCAAAATTAGTGTTTATGGTTCAAATAAACAAATTTAATCTAATGCACAATTCATAATTCACAATGCACAATTCATAATTCACAATTCATAATTCATAATTCACAATTCATAATTCACAATTCATAATTCATAATGCACAATGCGCAATGCACAATTCATAATTCACAATTCACTATCCATGAGATTATGCATTATGAATTAAGAATTATGCATTAATTAAGGGCACGATTAAGAAAAATAAACAGATTTTCTGCGTAATCTATGTGATGGGTAAGGAATTTATTACTAATTTTGTAGCTAAATTATTTAAGTTTCGGAAGAAAACAATGGGGTTTGCAGATAGTAACCGCCGCTTTGTTCTTCCACGAACAATGACTATCGTCTTAACTTCCAGTGAGCGAAGCGAGCGATAACTTCTTAACTTCTTAATTTCCAAAGATTAAAACTTCGGAACTTGAATAAATTATATGTCTCATTTCCTTTTAAACGCGTACACACATGAAAGAGTTAGATTTTCTTCTTGCCGAGAAATTACTGAAAATTAGTGCGATTAAACTTCAGCCCGACTGTCCCTTTACGTGGGCCAGTGGTTGGAACTCACCCATCTACACCGACAATCGACTCACCTTGTCGTATCCGGAAGTTAGGAATTTCATAAAAGTGGAACTTTCACGCCTGATTCTGGAGCACTTCGGCGAGGCGGAAGTGGTGGCAGGCGTTGCCACCGGCGCCATTGCTCAAGGTGCACTCGTGGCCGACACCTTAGGCAAACCTATGGTGTATGTGCGTTCGGCTCCCAAAGACCACGGTTTGGAAAATTTGATTGAGGGCAACATTATCCCCGGTCAGAAAGTGGTGGTGGTGGAAGATTTAGTGTCCACCGGCAAGAGCAGTTTAAAGGCTGTAGAGGCATTGCGCAATGCCGGCGCCGAGGTGCTGGGCATGGTGGCGATTTTTACCTACGAATTTCCGCAAGCGGCTGAGGCTTTTGAAGAAGCCGGAGTGGAATTGGTGACGCTCAGCAACTATAGCGCCATGATTAAGGTGGCGGTGAAAACGCGCTACATCAAGGAAAGCGATGAAGCACAATTGCAATTGTGGCGCGAAGACCCCGAAAACTGGGCTCCTTCAGAACTGAATATTGAATAACCCCTTTTTTAACAAAGCAATAAATGGATACTTACAAAAGCGATAAGCAAGTGATTGACTGCGACATTGCCACCGTGTATGGCAAATTGTCGAACCCGGCGGTGTTTAAACAGCAATTGGAACAAAACATCGACAAGCTCCCCGAAGAAGCCCGTGTACAGCTACAAAACCTGAAATTTGAAGACGATGGCGTGGTGATTGAATCACCGATGGGACCCCTGAAAATGGGTATCGTGGAAGCCATCGAACCCACCAAAATCGTGTTTGGCGCTGCACAATCGCCGGTGCCTTTCGCTCTGATGGTGGAGCTGAACGAAATTGATACCGACCACACCGAGAGCGTGGCCACTCTGGAACTGGAATTGCCGATGATGCTCAAAATGATGGTGGGAAACAAACTCAAAGACGGCGCTAAAATGTTTGGTGAAATGATTGCGCGATTGCCCTATAAGTCGCTGTAAATCACAATATAGATAAAATCAACGAGGGGAAAAGGCTTTACACCTTTTCCCTCTTTTTAAAAATGGAACAACCGATGGATTCAAAATTGGGTTTGGTGCTCGAAGGTGGCGCTTTCAGAGGACTCTTTAGCAGTGGAGTGATAGATGTGATGCTCGAAGAGGGTATCGCTGTTGATGGCGTGGTGGGCGTGAGCGCCGGAGCTGCCTTCGGCGTGAACTACTGTAGCCGCCAGATTGGCCGCGCCTTGCGCTACAATCAGCAATTTGCCCACGACAAGCGCTATAGTGGCATCCGCTCGCTGCTCACCACCGGCAATCTCTACAATGCCGAATTTGCCTACCACGATGTGCCGCTCCACCACGATGTGTTCGATTTTCAAGCATTTCTATCGAATCCTATCCACTTCCATGTGGTGTGCTCGGATGTGGACACCGGGCTGCCGGTGTATCACCTGCTACGCGACCCCGACATCCACGAGGCGCTGGAGTGGATTCGCGCCTCCGCATCAATGCCGATGGTGTCGACGGTGGTGGAGGTGGGCGGCTACCGTTTGCTCGACGGCGGTATGACCGATAGCATCCCGCTCCGGTATTTCCAAAATGCGGGTTATGCCAAAAATATTGTGGTGCTCACACAGCCCCGAGGCTATGTGAAGCCGCCGGTGAAATTCTTCCCGCTCGTGAAATTTCTTCTGCGCAAATATCCCAAGATGGCGGAAGCTATGCGCCGCCGCCACATCATGTACAACGCCCAATTGCAATACGTGGCACAGCAAGAAGCCGCCGGAAATGCCTTCGTGATTGCCCCCGACATGCCCCTCCAAATAGGCCACACCTGCCACGACCCCAACCTCATGGCACACACCTACCAACTCGGCCGCACCACCGCCCAAGCCATCCTCCCCACCCTCACCCAATACCTAAAATCCATAAAAGGGTAGAAACAGCCACATCTCTATCAAAATTTTTGTAAAAAATTTATGGGCAAATCCTTGCTTTAATACTACCGCCACAAGTGTGCTGCCAATCTGCTTACATTGTGTTCAACGGAAAGCGACCGTCTTGGCAGTGAGTAGGCTTTATTATTCTGTGAAATGTTGTGTCACGATATCGCTATCACTGATTAAGATTTGCCTTTAATGCTTTTCGCGCATACCATTTGCCATTAAGGATAGGTAGTAACCGCCCAATCAATAGGCTGGTGGGCCATATCCAAATCAATTCCAGTAGCATTACGATGCCAACGAATTCCCACTGGGAACAGTGTGACCGAAATCCCATTTGTTTGGCAAAAAGCACAGGTACAAAATGCAAACCTATGATAAGAATGGCATGGCTACTGATATAAGAGGAAATGGTGTCAATCGTTTTTGATTTTGGGAGATAGCGAAAAATGATGACCAAGCCGACACATGCGAAGATAGCCGCTATCAAAGATCCTATGTTGTGGCTCATATAGGCAATGTTGAACACTTGATGGTTTGGAAAACCGCCAAGCCACATTCCCAAGCAGTAGCCCCCCGATAATGCAACACCGATGAGAACCCACTTCTTTTTGTTTTCAGTTTGCCTGTCGAGCCTTGAAGGAAGCGAATGAAACATTTCTCCGATAGTATAAAAAAACGGACCGGCCATATTGATTCCAAGCCATGGTCGGAAGTTGTTTTCCATCGTGAGCCACCAAGGAACGAAACTGACTACTAACATCAGCCAATCAGGAATGCGGCACTTATGGCGAAATACAGCAAATACGTGGGTCCAGAATAGCGAAGTGAGAAACCAAAGAGCTCCACCGCCACCTTGTAGGCCAATACCATACAAAAAAGCATCACTCAAACTGTTGGCCGACGGCGCTGTGCGCCACGCATAGGCAGAAAAATAAAAAATCAATGACCACAAGCAATAGGGAATTAGTAGACAGTATGCCTTCTTTCCAAAGTATCGACAAATGGAAGTGCCTGTGCCATGATACAACATTCCTGAAAGGAAATAAAAAATAGGCATGTGAAAACTGTAAATCAAATTTTTTACTTCCAAAGTGAGCCCGGTGTGACCAAACACCATCAAGATGAGGCAGAAAGCGCGTAAATTGTCAATATAAGAGATGCGTTTGTCCATTAATAATGCACAAATAAGAGGCAACAAGTTTACCGTTTTAAAAAGGATTAAGGGAACGACTAAATTACCATAGCGTGTAGCGTTCCCTTACCTTAGTGTATTCAAAGCTTTAGTGGCTATTGCCTTGCACTTCTTCTTTGGTGAGCTTGGTGCGGTCCATGGAGTGCCACACGTAGGCGATGTAGGCGAGCACGAAGGGCACGAGTATCGACACCACACTCATCACCTGAAGGGTGAATTGGCTCGAGCTACTGTTGCGAATGGTGAGCGAACTGTTGGTGTCGAGCAGCGAGGGATAGTAGGCGGTGTGGTTGTAGCCCAGCACGCAGAAGAGCATCATCACCACCATCACTACACCCACTCCGGTCCACCAAATGCCTTTGGTCCATGCGCCTTTGCTTAGGAGCGTTTTGCCAATGCCCCAAAGCACCATCATCACGCCTGCCAAGAGCAGAATTAGGCACCACCACATGTCCACAAAGTTGAGGAAATATTTGTAGTCCACCCATTGCATCACGCCGTCGGTGCTGTCCACGCCTTTAGCGGTGAGGATGAGGGCGGCACTCACCAAAAATAGCACCACAAACATGGCGCCGTTCACCATCAGCTGGCTGCATTGCACGCGGCGAAGCCGTTCGTTGGAGATATTGTTGATGAAATAAAGCGATGCCAAAGTGCGAGCCAAAAAGAGCACCATAGCGCCAAACACTAAGTTTTTCCAGCACAAAATAGCTTCTATGCCGTGCTGCGGTCCCCAGGTGGAGATGGTGGCTGCCTCGGTGTAGAGAATCTTATTTTTGGTTACACAAAATTCGTTGCCAAAAAACATACTTCCCACTGCCACACCAAGCAGTAGCGGCCCGAAGATGCCGTTGATGCAGAGCAGCGTGTCGTAGAATTTGGTGCCGTACACATTGCCCATTTTGCTACGATATTCGTAGGAAATGGCTTGAATCACGAAGCTCAGCAAAATGAGCATCCACAGCCAGTAGGCGCCACCGAAACTGGTGGAATAGAACAGGGGGAAGGAGGCGAAAAAGGCGCCACCAAAGGTTACCAAGGTGGTGAAGGTGAGTTCCCATTTTCTGCCCATGGAATGAATCATGAGCGCACGGTGGTCGGCATCTTTCACGCCGATGAGCATCGATTGTCCGCCTTGCACAAAGAGCAGAAACACCAAGAGGGCTCCCAGAATGGAGATGATGAGCCACCAATAGTTCTGAAGAAGTTCGTATGTCATAATCGTCAATATTTAACGCTGTTCAAATCTTGTTTCGATTTCTGTGAAATTTGCTTCATGATGATGCTGATGTCGGCAATGAGCAATGCAGTGAATATCACGGCAAACACCCAGAAGGTGATTTGCACATAGCCGGCGCTCAGGTCGCTGATGGCCACTTTGTTGGGCATAAGGTCTTGGATGGTCCAAGGTTGGCGTCCCACTTCGGCCACTATCCAGCCGCAAGCGCTACACAAGTAGGTGAGCGGAATGGTGACGATGGCAAGTAAATGCCACCAGCGTGCCCATTTGGCTTTCTCCATAAGTTCGCGCTTGTAGGCAAGCACCAAAGCCACGAGCATAAACACTGCCAAATAGCCACCCACTATCACCATCACGTGGAAGGTGTAGAAGGTGAGCGGTATGTTGGGCACGGCTTCTTGAGGGGTGTCGAGATAGCCGTAGCCGAAGTATTTATAGTTGTCTTGCAGTGCGGCTTCGGCTTCAGCCAATGCCTTGTTGTCGCCTTGCTTTTGCGCCACATGGTAGGCTGCCACAGCTTCTTTTGCCTTCTTGCCGCACGCCATACGCTCGCCATACGACACGGTGTTCACCACCTTGCCGTCAGGAGTTTTGCTCACACCGTCGATAATGTCGTTCACACCCGGCACAAACGATTGCGGGTCGTGGTTGGCAAGGATGGAAAGACCATAGGGAATGGCGATTTTCATCAAATAGGGGTCTTCGTCGTTGTCTACCGTTTTCTTGGGATTTAAAATGCCGAAAGCCACTATTTCCTGACCATTGTCGCCTTTGTAAAGACCTTCCATAGCGGCGAGCTTCATGGGTTGACGCTTTGCCACGGTCACTGCCGAGGTGTCGCCGGACAGCGCGGTGAGCACTATGCCGATGAAGCCCACCCAAGCGCCCACTTTCAGCGAGCGATAGCAGTGGTCGGCATTGCGCCCTCTAAGCAGCATCCAGCCCGACACGCCTACCACCATCACACCCGCTAAGGTCCACGCACTCAGAACGGTGTGAAGCACCTTGCTCAGCGCCATCGGTGAGGTGGCTACTTCCCAAAAACTCGTCATCTCGTTGCGCATCGTTTCGGGATTAAACGTGCAGCCCACGGGGTCTTGCATCCAAGCATTCGCCACCAAAATCCATAGCGCGCTGATGCTCGCACCCAAGGCGGTGAGCCAGGTGGCAGCTAAGTGGAATTTGGGCGAAACCCGATTCCAGCCGAAAAACATCACCGCAATGAAAGTGGATTCCATAAAGAATGCCAAAATACCTTCCACGGCAAGCGGAGCACCAAATATGTCGCCCACAAACCAACTGTAGTTCGACCAATTGGTACCAAACTCAAATTCCAAAATAATGCCCGTGGCCACGCCAATGGCAAAGTTCACGCCAAATATGGTCATCCAAAATTTGGTGGTGGCAAGCCACTTCTCATCGCGTGTGCGATAGAAGATGGTTTCCATAATGGCAATAATCACACCCAAGCCGAGCGTGAGTGGCACAAAGAGCCAGTGATAGATGGCGGTGAGCGCAAACTGTGCGCGCGACCAATCCACAACATGAGTTAATTCTTCCATATATGAATAGTTTTCGTTACGTTAGTCCTTTCTAATTTCAAAACAATCACCTTAACATCAAAACGAGCACCCAAGATTCAACCACGATGGCTATCGTCTTAACTTCTTTAACTTCTGGAGTAGCCGCCCTGTCATCGTTTCGTGATTTGCTCTCTCACGTAGGCGGCTTTCCCAGCATCGTCGTCGGCTTGAAGACTCAGAAAATTCGGGAAAAAGAGCCAACGAAGAATCAAGAAAAACACCACCAACTTGATGCCGATAATGGCCCACAACGTGCGCCCCACAGTCATACTGCGGAAACCGTCGCGATAAAATCGAAACACGCGGATAAAAATATTCTCACGCTTGGCGTTTGGCTTTTCCGGGTTCATCCGTTCTTCGTTTTTGAGGTGTAGCGTTAATGGCGATTACTCGTCTAAATGCAACATTTGTTCATCAACTGCAAAAATATAAAAAAATGTGAAACGCGCAAAGCCAAACCACATCATTTTTTACCAAATCACTCACATCTCATTTCATGAATTGAAAAGAATAGCCGTATTGGGCTTGACCTCACCCCACCACCCACCTTATCTTTGCCCCCGAGTTCTTTGAAATTTTTGAGTCAATAAGGTAAGACCTCACACGGATCTCAATGAGTATCCGGATGGTGGAGGGTTATCCGGATGGTGGACGAGCATCCGGATGGTGGAGGGTTATCCGGATGGTGGGCATCCCGGTAGGGATGCGATGTGTGTAGGCCGGTATGAGA
>JBJECV010000068.1:0-12301 GCA_051871435.1 Sodaliphilus sp.
TGTTTCAAGTGTTTCAGGTGTTTCAGGTGTTTCAAGTGTTTCAAGTGTTTCAAGTGTTTCAGGTGTTTCACGCAAAGGAGAACCTCTAACCAAGCGCGAAGCGCGACTAACCAAGCGAGCTCGCGAGCGGCTAACCAAGTGCGAAGCACGACTAACCTTCAAATTGGTGTTTCGGGTGTAGGCCGGTATGAGACGTACCTGAAAGGAAAAGAGTGAAATATGTGGAACACTTGTTACAGCATGATGATGACTTGCCACAACCGACCCTCTCCCGAGGCTCATACCTTGGCTTCGGCTTTCTCCAAACTGCGCTCCGGCTGCGCCTCCGCTTGCGTCTTAACTTCTTAACTTCTTAACTTCTAAATATTAACACTTGCGAAACTTGAGTAATGAATAAATATAAATCCAAATTTTGGAGAAAAAAGAGGCTAAGGCGGAAAAAGTTTTTTTGGATTGGGGGATTTTTTGTAAATTTGCAAAGATTAATGCGATATGAACATGTTACTTGACAAAATCAATGCTTTAAAGGAGCAAGCAAGCTCACTTCAAGCTACCAACGAAGAGGCGCTTGAAGCATTAAGAATCAAATATTTGAGTAAAAAGGGAGAAGTGACTGCCCTTTTCAATGAATTCAGGAATGTGCCTGTGGAGCAAAAGAAAGAATTCGGTCAGAAGTTGAACGAATTGAAAACGCTCTTCACGGAAAAGTTGAACGAACTGCGTGAGGGCTTTAAGGCACAAGCCAAGGAAGCCAACAAGATAGACATCACCCGGCCGGCTATGCCTCAGGCATTGGGCACCCGCCATCCGATTTCGCTGGTTCGCAAAGAGATTATCGACATTTTCTCACGCCTTGGTTTCACCTTGGCAGATGGTCCGGAGGTGGAAGACGATTGGCACGTGTTTAGTGCGCTGAATTTTGCTGCCGACCACCCTGCCCGCGATATGCAGGACACCTTCTTTATCAATGCCGATGAAAAAGATGTGAAGCGCAACATTATTTTGCGTAGCCACACCAGTTCGGTGCAAGTGCGCACTATGGAAAAGAAGCAGCCTCCCATTCGCATTATTTGCCCGGGTCGCGTGTATCGCAACGAAGCCATCACCGCTCGTGCACACTGCTTCTTCCACCAAATTGAAGGTTTGTATATCGATAAAAACGTGACTTTTGCTGATTTGAAGCAAGTGCTACTCAACTTTGCCCAAGAGCTCTTCGGCCCCGACACCAAGATACGTTTGCGCCCCAGCTACTTCCCCTTCACCGAGCCCAGTGCCGAGATGGATGTGTCGTGCATGCTTTGCGGTGGCGAAGGATGCGGCTTTTGCAAGCACACCGGATGGGTGGAAATCCTTGGCTGTGGTATGGTGGACCCCAATGTGCTGGAAGCCAGCGGCATCGACAGCACCGTGTATAGCGGCTACGCATTCGGCTTAGGCATAGAGCGCATCACCAATTTGAAATATATGGTGAAAGATTTGCGTATGTTTAGCGAAAACGATGTGCGCTTCCTCGACGAATTTGAAGCTGCTCACTAACGAGCGAAGCTCCACATTAGCATAACATATTCCTCCCGCCTGTGCAACGCCACATGAGCGGGAGATTTTTTCAAAACTTCCACTCCCCCAACTATGACCCTGAAAGAAAGATACGACACCTGCTTAGCATATTGGCAGAATGAAAATCCTAACCCCGGCACCGAACTGCAATATCGCAACCACTTTGAATTGCTGGTGGCGGTGATGCTGTCGGCGCAGTGCACCGACAAGCGCATCAATATGGTGACACCTGCCCTATTTGCCGCCTACCCTACTGCGGAAGCATTGGCAAGCGCCACCTTTGATGAGGTGTTTGCGCTGGTGAAAAGTGTGTCGTATCCAAATAGCAAAACCCGCCACTTGATAGAGATGGCAAAAATGGTGGTAGAAGAGTTTCACGGCGAGATACCCGATACGATGGAAGCGATGACACGCATGCCGGGTGTGGGCAGAAAAACCGCCAATGTGATGCTCGGTCAAGCATTCGGCAAAGCCGCTATTGCGGTAGATACGCACGTGTTTCGAGTGGCAAACCGCATAGGACTGAGCAACGGGAAAACACCTCTTGAAGTGGAAAAATCGCTCGCCAAACACATTGCGCCTCACCTGCAATGGAAGGCGCACCACTGGATACTGCTCCATGGCAGATACGTGTGCAAAGCACAAAGGCCCGACTGCCTGAATTGCGCCATTAAAGCGTGGTGCAAGAGCTATCAGTCGAGAAGAAGTTAAGAAGAAGTTATTTTTAGAAGTTAAGAAGTTAAGACGAATGTCAGTTTGCTTCCAACTGCTAAACTTCTAAAGGCTGATGGCTATTAAAAGGATTGGGATTTTAGATTGATTTTTGGGGGGAATTTTACAAAATTCGCTTCAACCGGGCAGTTGAATGGCAAAAAAACACTATTTTTGTAAAAAATTATCAAATTCAGCGATATGGATATTAACCGCGAACTCATTGAAAAAGAAATGTCGCGTCGCATCCTTCATTTGGTGGGCGAAGTGGCAGATGCTATGCACCGCGAATGTTACGTGGTGGGCGGCTTTGTGCGCGACATTATTCTGCAAAAGCCCAGCGATGATCTGGACTTTGTGACGGTGGGAAGCGGTATAGAAGTGGCTCAAGCCGTGGCAGCGAAGTTGGGCAAGGGCAAAGCCACATTGGCAGTGTTTAAAACCTACGGCACTGCGCAGGTGAAAACCAAAGGATGGGAATTGGAATTTGTGGGCGCACGCAAAGAATCGTATCAGCGAAATAGCCGTAATCCCATTGTAGAAAACGGCACGCTTCACGACGACCAATGCCGCCGCGATTTCACCATCAATGCTATGGCAATCAGCGTGAATAAAGAGAACTATGGCACACTGCTCGACCCCTTCGACGGCTTGGGCGACATAGAGCGCAAACTCATTCGCACACCGCTCGACCCCGATATCACCTTCAGCGACGACCCGCTGCGCATGCTCCGTGCCATTAGATTTGCCACCCGATTGGGATTCGACATTTATCCCGACACCATGAAGGCGATAGAGCGAAATGCCGAGCGCATTCACATTATCACTAAAGAAAGGATTGCAGAAGAGCTGATGAAAATTATGCGCACAGAGCATCCCTCACGCGGCTTTATGCTGCTGAGCGAATGTGGATTGCTACGCCATATTTTCCCCGAATTGGCTGCACTGCAAGGAGTGGAAACGATGAACGGCAGAGCGCATAAAGACAACTTTTTGCACACCATGCAGGTGCTAGATAATGTGGCGGCAGAAAGCGACAATGAATGGCTTCGCTGGGCCACATTGCTCCACGACATAGGCAAACCGGCTTGCAAACGATGGGACGACAAGGTGGGATGGACCTTCCACAACCACAATTTTGTGGGCGCCAAAATGATTCCACGCATATTCAGTAAAATGCGTTTTCCGCTCAACGACCACATGAAATATGTGAAAAAATTAGTGGAACTGCACATGCGCCCCATTGCGCTGGTGGAAGACATCGTGACCGACTCCGCCGTGCGACGCCTACTTTTCGATGCCGGCGACGATATCGACGATTTGATGCTGCTTTGCAATGCCGATATCACCTCTAAGAACGAAGCCAAAGTGAAGCGCTTCAGAGAGAATTATCAATTGGTGAAGCAAAAACTCATCGACATAGAGGAAAAAGACAAACTGCGCAATTTCCAGCCCCCGGTGAGAGGCGAAGAAATTATGGAGCTGTTTGGCTTGCCACCATCGCGCCCAGTGGGCGAAATTAAAGATGCCATTAAGGATGCTATACTCGATGGCGTGATTAAAAACGAAAGAGAGGAAGCCTATCAATTTATGCTTCAAAAAGCAAAAGAATTGGGGTATACTCCGGTGAAATAGCCACTATTGTCAGAAATCAACAAACTGCTTCCTAGTATTAACTACAACAATAAAAACTACAAATAAGAAGTGCCGATAAATGTAGAAGATATGGCAGGAACATTCGAGTATTTCCTCGAAATTGCCGCAACACTATTTTATGCTATCAGTGGTGTGCGCTTAGCCGCCGTGAAAAAATTTGACTGGTTTGGAGCCTACACCATAGGTTTCGTAACAGCCATTGGCGGTGGCACGATGCGCGATGTGTTTTTGAAATGCAACCCCTTTTGGATGCTCGACCCGTGGTATTGCGTAGCCACCTTTGTGGGCTTCGTAGTGGTGGTGCTACTGAAAAAGAAACTGGTGAAGATAGAAGGCACATTCTACATATTCGACGCCATCGGACTCGGTTTATTCGTGGATGTGGGCATCTACAAAACCCTAATGTTAGGCTTCCCGATGTGGGTGGCGATTATAATGGGCACCATCACCGGTGCTATGGGTGGCGTGATACGCGACATCTTTATCAATGAAGAGCCCCTCGTGTTTAGAAAAGAAATTTACGCTACGGCATGTATAGCCGGAGGCATCATCTATTGGCTTACCGGCTTGATAGGAGGCGACACCATTTGCCAACTGCTCACCTGCGCAGCGTTTATCATCGTGCTCCGCTTCTATGCCGTGAAGCACAATCTTGGGTTTCCCATACTCCGCGACGACGATTAATTATGACGAAAGAAGATGAAAGTAAGTAAACAAGCAACCAAAACCACAGCCATTCAGCTGCTGAAATACGGAGTGATAGGTGCGAGCAACACTATCATTACCGCCATCACATTTTATGTGCTCAACACCATTCTGAGCGTTCCCTACGTGCCCGCTAATGCTGCCGGCTATATATTAGGCGTGGTGAACAGTTTTGTGTGGAACCGCACATGGGTGTTTAAAACCAAGCAAAATTGGAAACGCGAAGCCGTGCTGTTTGTGGTGGGCTTCTTGGTGTGCTATGGTCTGCAAATGGGTGTAAGCGGTGTGCTATTGGAAGGATGTGGTATGAAAAGCTACACACTCGAATGGATTCCGAATGCCGGACAAAACATTGTGATGCTAATCTCTATGGTGGTATACACCATAGCCAACTACATCTATAACCGCACCATCACGTTTAAAGTAAAGAAGTAAGAATCAGCCCAGTGAAAGCAATTCTTCCGGGGCATTGGTGATGCACTCCAAGTGGTTTTGGCGCACGATATAGGTATTTTCTATACCCACGGCTCCCACGCCGGGAATCACAAATTTCGGTTCTACAGCCACCACATTTCCCTCTTGGAGAATATCTCTGCTGCGAGGAGCCAACACAGGTGCCTCGTTGATTTCAATGCCCAATCCATGGCCAATGAATCCTGCTTTTTGAGTATAGCCCATGAAATAATCCGACAGTCCATTTTCTTCCACCATAGTGCAAGCCATTTCGTAGAGCGCTTTGGCTGGCGTGCCTTCACCCGATTCTGCAATTTGATGATTGATATCAATCGATACTTGATGCGCTTTTTGAGCTAATTCGGGCACATTGCCAAGACGGAAACACCGCGTCATATCGGTCATATAGCCATTAAAATTGCCACAGGCATCCACCATCACGGTTTTCCCTTCGCTGATTACCTCGCCGGAAGCGCCCACCGGGAGCGATGCATCCACGCCGGCGCCACCCATGGCAAAATCGTAGGGCGACGGAGAATCGGCATTCTCGCCCACGAGAATGTTGCCCATAAACAATTCCATTGAGCCACCTTGCACGCGGAACAAGCCCAAACAGCCCTCTTCGCGGAGCAGACGCTCAATTTCAATTTGGAATTGCACATCGGTCATACCGGGGCGAAAAACGCTTGGAATGGCACGATATGCCGCTTCGTGGTGCTTGCCGCAAATTTTGAGCAAATCTTGCTCGAATGGCGATTTCACACTGCGCACAGTGCGTATCATGGCAGAGGCATCCACGATTTCAGTCTCCGAGAACACATTTACCAAGCGGCGATAGTCGCTGACAGTGGTTACATCCAATTTCATTGCCAAGCGCTTGGGACTGTGAGAGAGCAACGAAGGAATCATTTCCGGTTTGCGAATGTAGTGCACATGCGGTGCATCGGCATAGCCAATGGGGCGACGCACGAAATACATCACCTCGCCCTTGGCAGTAATATAGGTGTAGCCGGCGAACACCCTGCCGGAAGTGTAGTAGAGGCTCACATTGTCGGCAAGCAAAATGCCATCGATGGCATTTTGTGCCAGTAAAGCGGAAATGAATGCAACTCGCGAATGAATTTCGCTATCCCATGATTGGGGAATGAAAGATGTATGGTTCATTTTTTATGATTCATTACGTGGTTAACGAACTGTGGAAATGAGGAAAATTCAAAATCGGCGTCGTGACAAGTGCCAAAGCCGTAGGACATATACACAAAGGGCACACCGGCATCGTGGGCATGGCGGCAATCGGATTGGGTGTCGCCCACATACACGGCGCGGCTGATGCCGTGGCGCTGCATCAAGGTGCGGATGTTGACGGATTTGGGTTGCTGATTCATGCCCCACGACAAATAATCGCTGAAAAAGGCTTCAGTGTGGGTGAATTGCATAAAATTCTGCAAACCTTTAGCGCTACAATTGCTTTGAAGCATCAGTGTGAAATGGCGGCTCAAAGTTTCCAATCCCTCAAGCACACCCGGGAAAAGCACCCCGCCGAGGGAAGGCATCATTTCGTCTTCTATTTCTTCCAACCGCTTTAAAAAGAGTTGGTGATTAAGATGGGGAGGCGTTTGGATAATGCCTTGGCTAAAAATTTCCTTGATGGAAAAGCCCATGTAGCGAAGCAAGTCGGCGGCTTCAATTTGTCCGGAAATGGCAAATTCACGCATACACACATTCCAAATATGAGCATAGGAATCGAGTGCATTCCACAGAGTGCCATCCATATCAAAGATGATGGCATCGGCAGGTGAAAGAATTAAATCGGTGTTCATTGCTCGTGAGGAGAAATGGTGATACCCAAGTTATGGAGCCCGATAAGCGTGCTACATCCCTTCATTGCTTGCCACACCACCACTTGGCGCACATCTTGAGGCTTCACATTTGAAATTACCATTTGGCTACGCTGATAGTAGTCGCCAAAACCGCCGCCTTTGAAATTCCCGAATTGGTCGGCAATGATGAAACTCAAACTTTTTCGGTCGATGTGGCCTTGCGAAGAGATGAAATCGAGCACCAAATTAAGGTTAGCGTAGGGATATGAAGCCGAATGGCGAACGAAGATGGTGATATCGTAGGTGATGGAAGAGTCGGCGTATTGGGTTTGGAGCGTGATGGGCGTGTTTTGCATCCATCCTTCGTCAGGCAAATCGCAAGAATAGGAATATGAAGTATGCTTGGGCGCACAAGCGCCTAAGCATACCATCATAGCCACGAGCAGGACAAAGCCCCACGGTCTATTTTTGCTGATTATTTGACGAAGATGCATCCGAATCTTTATGGTTATTATTGGCACCGCGTCGGCCCTGACCGTCTTGTCGGCGACCACCGCGACGACGGGCTTGCTGGCGCTTATCGGCGGAAGGTTGAGCTTGAGCATTGGCATTGTTTGCACGTGGTTGCTGATTTTGCTTGCCCCGCTGCTGACGGCGCTGTTCGCGTGCGGGCTCTTTATTGCCCTCGGCAGGAGCATTGTCGGGCTGACGCTTTTCTTGCTGCTGTTTGTCCTTATTGGTAGCTTTAGCCGGTTTGGCTTTCTTCTTTTTCTTTTTGTCGAAGCGGCTGATGCTATCCTGCCCCAGCAAATCACCAAAGGCTTTTACTTCGGGTTTTCTGCCATCGGAGATTTCGAGTTTTTCGGGTTTTTCCCCGTTTTTGTTCATCTCCATCACTTCATACACCCTATCAGCGCTGATAGTAATCAAATTAGCAGGGATATGCTTATCGGTGGAATAAGTGATTTGCTTTTTGAAAATATCGGTTTTGAAATGATAGTAGGTGGCATCTTTGGTTTCGAGCGGCACATCGCGTGATGGCAACTGCTTGGTGATTTCCACATAGCTATCCACTTCAAAATTGATGCAGCATTTGAGTTTGGCGCATTGCCCTGCCAATTTTTGGGGATTGAGCGAAATATCTTGATAGCGAGCTGCACTGGTGGCAACCGACACAAAACTCGACATCCATGTGGCGCAGCAGAGCGGACGACCGCAAGGACCGATACCGCCAATGCGACCGGCCTCTTGTCGGGCACCGATTTGCTTCATTTCCACGCGAATTTTAAACACATCGGCAAGCACCTTGATGAGCTGGCGGAAGTCCACACGTTCGTCGGCAATGTAGTAGAAAATGGCTTTGTTGCCGTCGCCTTGATATTCCACATCGCCGATTTTCATTTTCAGCTTCAAATCAGCGGCAATTTGGCGTGAACGAATCATGGTGTCCACCTCCTTGGCTTTCGCTTGCTCAAAGCGTTCCAAATCCGAAGGTTTGGCTTTTCTGAAAAGACGCAAAATTTCCACGTTTGGCTTCAGATTTGCCTTTTTCATCTGCAATTTCACCAATCTGCCCAACATCGACACCTTGCCGATGTCGTGTCCCGGATTGGCTTCCACTGCCACCCAATCGCCAATGGCAAGGGGGATGTGAGCCGTGTTGCGGTAAAAGCCTTTGCGTGTGTTTTTGAATTGCACCTCCACGATATCGAAATCGTTGCCGGGAATGTCGGCGAGCCAGTTGGTGCAATCCAAATTGCTGCGTTTCTCGCAAGCGCACTCGCATTTGGAGCAAGAGATGCACTCCTGCCCCAAGGCGTTGTTTTTTTGTTCTTTATCGTTACTCATCATGAGGTACGATTATTTAGCGTAGCTTACTGCGCGGGTTTCACGAATCACAGTGATGCGAACTTGACCCGGATAGGTGAGTTCGTCTTGAATTTTTTGTGCTATTTCGGTGCTTAGTTTTTCGGTTTCAGCATCGGAAATCTTGTCGGCACCTACAATCACGCGCAATTCCCTACCGGCTTGAATGGCATAAGTTTTCACCACGCCGGGATAAGAAAGTGCCAAGCGTTCCAGGTCGTTCAATCGCTTGATGTAGGCTTCCACCACTTCACGGCGAGCGCCGGGGCGAGCGCCGGAGATGGCATCACACACTTGCACGATGGGGGCATACATGCTTTGTGCCTCTTCTTCATCGTGGTGAGCGGCGATGGCATTGCAAATATCGGGTTTTTCTTTATATTTTTCAGCCAATTTGCTACCGAGCAAAGCGTGTGGCAATTCAGGCTCATCGTCGGGCACCTTACCAATGTCGTGGAGCAAACCGGCGCGACGAGCTTTTTTGGGATTCAAACCTAATTCGCTTGCCATGATGGCGCACAAATTAGCCGTTTCGCGAGAGTGTTGGAGCAAATTCTGACCATAGCTTGAGCGGTATTTCATTTTACCAATGAGGCGAATCATTTCGGGGTGCAAGCCATGGATACCCAAGTCGATAGAGGTGCGCTTACCGGTTTCGATAATTTCTTCTTCCACTTGTTTGCGCACTTTGGTCACCACTTCTTCGATGCGAGCGGGGTGTATGCGGCCATCCGCCACCAATTGATGCAGAGCCAAGCGAGCGATTTCGCGGCGCACCGGGTCGAAGCCCGAGAGCACGATAGCTTCAGGGGTGTCGTCGACGATGATTTCCACACCTGTGGCAGCTTCGAGGGCACGAATATTGCGACCTTCACGACCAATGATGCGACCCTTAATGTCGTCGTTGTCGATATGGAACACGGTCACAGCATTTTCGATAGCGGTTTCGGTGGCCACACGCTGAATGGTTTCCACAATGATGCGCTTCGCCTCCTTGTTGGCAGTCATTTTAGCATCGTCCATTATGTCGTTGATGTAGGAAGCGGCAGCAGTTTTGGCTTCATCTTTGAGCGATTCCACGAGTTTTTCCTTGGCTTCTTCGGCAGAGAGGCCGCTCACGCGTTCGAGAGTGGAGCGCACGCTCATTTCCATACGGTCGAGTTCTTTCTTTCTATCATCGAGCAGTTCGCTTTTATTGTCGAGCGACGCCTTAAACTTTTCATTTTCGGCTTGCAATCGATCGTTTTCGGCTTTTTTGCGTTGCACATCGGCTTGCTGCTGCTTGATTTGCAGTTCGTGTTGCTTGAGTTTGGCTTCTTCGGCTTGCACTTTCGACAACCGCTGATTGGCTTGCTTTTCTGCTTCACTTTTTATAGAAAGTCCTTCTTCTTTGCCTTTAATTACTTCATTGTTTTTTAAGACTTCGGCTTCCAATTTAGCCTTTTCCAAAATAGTGTTTGCCTGCGATTTGGCATTGCGTCGTGTCACCATCAGTGTGATAAAGATGCCCGCCACGAGCGCCACAATCACCGACACGGAGATAATCATTACTTCTATAGAATCCATAATGGAGTGAATAAATTTTTAATTTATATATTAATAAAAAAGCACCCTCGTCAAGGAAATTCGTGTAATAAAAAGGGCATCCCCTTTTTGTGGTGAAATCCTTGGTGAGAAGTGCAGGAACCTAATAAACAAAATTTATATTCATCGGCATCGGGCAAAGTGCCTTCAGCCGATAGCATTACACTTTAATCACAATTTCGTCGAGTTGCTTTTCGAAATTGGCGATAAATTCGTGTGTGGCTTTATTGTCGCGATATGCCATGGTGTAGAGTCGCGCAAATTGGAAAGCCACTTTAGCCATCACCACTTCCGAGGAGTCGGTATCTTTGAATCGCTTCATCCACTTGTTCCAGAGTGTGTTGACAAGTTTTTCCGATTCCAAATACAGCGCTTCGTCGTCAGCAGGGATGCTAAGTGCAAACGGTTCTACGTCTGCTATACGAATGATTATATTTTGTTTTTTATCTGTTGTTGGCATAGCATCATTCATTTAGTTGAGAGATGCATTTGTCGATATCCCGCACTATGGAGGAAATCATATTTTTGGCTTCGGCGAGATGCTCGCTATCGGGCACCATTTTGCGCACGATGGTGAGATATTCGTTATCGGTAAGCAATTGATGGTTTTCTTTTTTCAGGCTTTCATTTTCTTCCTGAAGCTGAGCCACCATCTTTTCAAGACGCTCTTTTTCAGCACTAAGCACATGGTATTTTTCAACCAAAACTTCACTTTTGGTGATAATCCGCGCAAGAGTTTCTTGTAGTTCCGAAGCCATTGTACTTCAATTTTCTACAAAATTAAGCAATAATCTTCAAATAATGGGCATAATTTGGCGCTTTTTTTGCTGAAGAATCGATTTTTTATGTGTTTTTCACATAATTTTCTCGCACAATGTAGCGTGCAGAGGGATTAAAATGCTTTTCGGTATTTGCCTTCGGTGCCATCTTCAAGAATGCTCAAATAGCTGGCGTAGCGGCTTTGGCTAATGCGTGCTTCTTCCACAGCTTGAAGCACGGCGCATCCAGGCTCATGGGTGTGGGTGCAATTGGCAAAACGGCAATCGGCGGAAATCTTAAAAATTTCTCTGAAATAGTGCGCCACTTCGGCTTTTTCAAAATCGATGGTGCCGAAGCCTTTCACCCCCGGGGTGTCGATAATGGCGCCGCCACCGGGCAAATCGAGCATTTCGCTGAAGGTGGTGGTGTGCATGCCGGTGTGGTGACTTTCCGACACATCGCCCACACGCAAGCGAGCATCCGGTACGAGCAAATTGATGAGCGAGCTCTTCCCTACCCCGGAATTGCCGCTAAAAAGGGTGGTTTTGTCAGAAAGCAACAATTTCAGTGCGTTGATGCCCTCGCCGGTGATGGTAGACACTTTCACCACCTGATAGCCAACACTTTGATAGAGGTAGGCAAAATCGTTTAAAAATTCTTTATCTTCTTCGGAAGTAAGCAAATCAATTTTGTTGATGACCATCACCACATCCACCCCATAGGCTTCTGCAGTGGCGAGAAAGCGGTCCACGAAGGTGGTGTTAGTTTCGGGATTCATCAGGCTCACCACCAGCACCGCTTGCGACAAATTGGCGCCAATGATTTGAAATTCTTTCGACAGATTGCTTGCTCGGCGAATGATGTAATTGGTGCGCGGGTCGATTTTCACGATGAATGCCGTACCATCGGGCTTCACATCGATAGTCACCACATCGCCCACTGCCACAGGATTAGTGCAACGAAAACCCCTCAATCGAAGATTTCCCTTGATTTTACAATTCACCTGCTCGCCGGCTTCGGTGCGCACGGTGTACCAACTGCCCGTATTTTTTATTACTAATCCTTTCATCGGTAGTGCAAAATTAGTAAAATTTCGGGAATTGTCAGCCAAAATCACAATTCTTATGCTAATGCATTACACGGCTCTTTCATTTAAAAAATGCCTTGTAATTCAAATTTTTTTAGTATTT
>JBJECV010000069.1:0-2678 GCA_051871435.1 Sodaliphilus sp.
TGCCTCAAGAGTTATGACTTTGGCATATTGCTCCCACACTTTTTCTACTGAGCCGTTTTGGCTTTGCGGTGATTTTAGGGGGGTGGAATTTCTAATCTCTGCCAAAAAAGTGGTATCTTTGCAGCAATTATGGAAATAAAGGGTAAAATATGTGTGTTTGGCGCTTCGAGCGATAGAATAGAAAACACCTTCACCGAAACCGCCTACGAACTGGGCGCACTGATGGCGGAGCAAGGGTGGGCGTGTGTTAATGGTGCAGGCAGCGCCGGGCTGATGCGTGCCGTGAGCGATGGCGTGCTCGACCATGGCGGCGTTGCCACCGGAGTGATTCCTCAATTTATGGTCGACAATGGATGGGCGTATGAGCGTCTGTCCGAACTCATCGTCACCCCTGATATGCACACGCGCAAAGAAAAGATGGTGCAGCTGGCTGATGCCTTCATCGTGCTCCCCGGCGGATGCGGCACCTTAGAAGAGGTGATGGAAATCTACACCTGGAAGCAATTGGGCATCATCAATAAACCCATTATTCTGCTCAGCACCGTGGGTTTCTATAAGCCGCTGGTGGAAATGATTGACCGCTGTGCCACGCTCGGATTTATGCAAACCGAGCACACCCGCTTATGGAAGGTGGCGCGCACCCCGAAAGACGCCCTACTCAAATTGGAAAAAGAACTGAAAGATGGTCCACAACCCGTGGAAAAACTTCGCGATGTGACACATGCCTAACACCCCCGACACCATATCATCCACCCCCGATAGCGCTGCGGTGCAATTCACCCCCGCCTATCCCTCCGGCATCCCGGCAGCTCCGATGTCCGACACCGTGGTTGCATCCACTGCGTCGCTCCCCGTGATGGAAACACCCAAGGCTTCCGCCAGCACTATCCACACCCGCGGACCGCTCTACGACACCGGCTCCATGTCGCTGCTGCTGATGAGTATGCTACTGATGGTGGTGAGTTTCCGTAGTGGCTACAAATATATCGAAAACTTAGGAAGCAACCTCTTTTCGGTGCGCAAGCGTCGCGAAGATGCCTTCGCTACTCACACCATGGGCGATGTGAGAATGATGATGGCATTGGTGCTCAACACCTGCGTGCTCCAAGGCATTCTCCTATTCTATGCCATCGGCTACTTCATGCCCCAATTGCGCCCCGAAATGCAAGCCCACGTGTTTATGAATGTGGGTGTGCTCAGCGGCGCTTGTTTGCTGTTCCACCTGCTGCAGCACGCCTTTTATGTCACCTTAGGTTACGTGTTTTCCGACCCCCTCAGTCGTCGGTTGTGGCTCATCGGTTTTCGCGCCTCGCAATCGGTGTGCGGCCTGCTACTTTTCCCCGTCACCGCCTTCCTGCTGCTCTTTCCCTCAGCCATGGAAGTGCTCCTGGTGCTCGCTGCCGCCATCTATGTAATAGTGAAAATGGTGTTCATCATTAAAGGATTAAGAATTTTTTTCAATAAAATTTCACTTTCTTTCTATTTTATTTTGTACCTTTGCAGCGTTGAATTTGTGCCCCTTGTGATATTTGCTATTTCACTGGTGGAAATATGCACACTATTACAGTCATAAAAATTTAGACGAGTGAATATTAAGAGAATATTGGTTTCCCAGCCGAAACCGGCGAGCGACAAATCTCCGTATTACAATCTTGAGAAAAATTTCGACGTAAGCGTTGAATTTCGCCCCTTTATTAAGGTAGAAGGACTTTCCGGCAAAGAATTTCGTCAGCAAAAAATTAATATTGCCGACTACACCGCCGTGATTTTTACCGCACGCACCGCCATCGACCACTATTTCCGCTTGGCTAAAGAATTGCGCTTCGAAGTGCCCGAAACCATGAAGTATTTCTGCATCTCAGAAGTGGTGGCTCGCTATTTGCAAACCTATATCGTGTATCGCAAACGCAAAATCTTCTTCAGCGAAAACGGCAAGGCAGAAGGTCTCATTCCGCTCATCGAAAAGCATAAAAATGAGAAATATCTCTACCCCGTGGCTGATGTGCACGATTCAAAACTCAACCTCGAAGAACACAATTTGCCCAACACCAAAGCCGTGATGTATCGCACCGTGAGCAATCCCTTCCCAAAAGATGAGGAATTCAACTACGACATCATCGCTCTCTTCACACCGTCAGGAGTGAAAAGCCTGCTACAAAGTTTCCCCGATTTCAACCAAAAAGAAAACGGCAAACTCCTTGCTTGCATGGGGCAAAAAACCATTGAAGAGGTGAAAAATTCAGGTCTCACACTCGACATCACCACCTCGCCCGAATACCCCTCCATGGCAGCCGCCATCGCTCACTATCTGGAAGGTGTCCGCAAAGAAGAAGAAAAAGCAGCACGCAAAGCAGCACGCTTAGAAAAAAAGCAAGCCGAAGCCGCCGCAAAAAAATAAACCGAATTTTGCAATATTTTGGGAGAGCAGTGCAACACACCAATCTCCCCATTTTTTCATTTACTCAAGTTTCGCAAGTATTAATCTTTGGAAGTTAAGAAGTTAAAGAAGTTATCACTCGCTTCGCTCGTTAGAAGTTAAGACGATAGTCATTGCTTGATGATGAACTTAGCAGTGATTACAATCTTCAATTCCATTTTTCACTTGCGAAACTTGAATCATTTAAATTAGGGATATTCGCAAAATAGCTAACTAATTATTTGTCAGAAAGATAAATTTT
>JBJECV010000070.1:0-2673 GCA_051871435.1 Sodaliphilus sp.
CCCGTTAGGGATGCGATGTGTGTAGGCCGGTATGAGATGAACACGGAGCGCAGCGAAGTGTTCATCTCATGCCGGTAACCGATGCCCCCATCGTGATGCATGCCGTTAGGTATGCGACCCTACTAAAGGTGTTTCAAGTGTTTCAAGTGTTTCAGGTGTTCCGCATCCTCACTCCCTTCCCTTCAGGGAGGGGCTAGGGGTAGGCTTCCCTCTAACTAAGTACGAAGCACGACTAACCTTCGATTGGTGTTTCGCGTGTAGGCCGGTATGTGACGTGCCAGAAGGGAAGAGAGTGAAATGTGTGGAACACTTGTAACAGCTTAGAGACTGACCCGATGCTCTGCCTACGTGCCATCGGAGATGGCGTATTGTGGTTAACTCCATGCAAGCGAAGGCGCAGCCGAGCGCAGCTTGGAGATAGCCGCAACCAAGGGTATGAGCCTTGGAGAGGGTCGGTTGTGGCAACAATCCTCTCATGTGAGCATAGTTGCATCCACTTGGGAGCACATATCACTCAACATTCCACACGCCGATTCCCATCTTCGTCGGCACTGTCATCACCATCATTCGCTTAATTCGTGTGATTCCTGGTCAAAAATTAATCAGTGGAATCTGTGATATCCGTGTGAGGCTATCCACTCGTTGACCACAAATCCAAACCACCCGCTAACCGCTAATTTCTAATCTCTTTTCCCAATCCATACGCTATTCACGCAATTTTGTTCATTTCTTACCAAATTTTTTCGCTTATTTTAAAAATTTGTATTGGAAACACAAAAAAATTCATTATATTTGCAATGTGGAATACTATAAACTTACAAAATACAAACAAAATTAACATTCAAAACAATGAAACAGATCATCAAAGGTATCTTTATTGCCTTGTTGGCATCCGTTGCTTTCAATGCCATGGCATGGGAGAAACCGGAATTCAATTTCTATTTTAAAGATTTTGCAATCAAACCCGGTGAAACGAAACAAATTCAACTCTATCTGAAGAACAATTTCCTGGGACGCGACTTCCAATTGCAAGTGTATTTCCCCGAAGGACTGAAACCGGTGTTACAATCTACAGATCCAGAAGATCCCGATGCGGATTATGTATACTTCGTCAATATCAATCGAGCAAAGACTTGCTCTTTCTCCGAAGCTTATGTAGAATCGTTGGGTCGTCTTCGCCTTATTAGCGTTAACATGAAGGGTCAGTCAAAATTTACTGCAGGTGATGCTGCAATTGCCACTTTGTGTGTTCAAGCTGACGAAAACTATGATGGCAAACAAATGATTGTGTTCGGCAACGAAGTTAAATCTGAAACCGTTACCAACCCCTACATCAATAAGCTCAACTACGACACTGTGTATTCAGATGGCACTAAGGGTGTTATCACTATTAGCGCTGAAGAAGTGAGCTGCCCGGTTTATCCTGCCAAAACTATCGCTTGGCTCAACGCTAACGGCGTGGAAGGTGGCGAATATGGCTTGGCTGATGCTGTGGCTGTGATGAATGAAGGCGCACTCGGCAAATTCGTGCAAGATGCCGACCACAATGCTTTTAGAGTGGAAGCCAACACCACTTGGAGCCTTAGCGGTGCTGCCGCTGAAACTATCTGTGGTGTGTTCCACAAAACGAACGGCAACCCCTACCTCGCTGTTGCTGATGGTAAACCCGCTCCCGATGCCGATGCTTCTGTGACCGGCGCTGTGAAGAAAACCACGCTCAACAATGTGCTCTTCAATCCCGAACCAAACGAAGTGGTGACTTTCGGTGGCTACTATCGCGAAGCCGACAACACTATCTGCGCTTACAAAACCGATGGCGACCAAGGTCAATGCATTCCTATCGATTGGTCGCTCTATAGCGCTGTTTCGCCCGTGGAAGGCGTGCAGCTGGCAAATGCTGCCGGCGTGGCTGATGGCTCTTACCTCTCCGTTACCGGTCCCGTGCTCCAAAAAATGACTTGGGAAGAAGCTGAACAAACCGCCGGTATGACCGGAAAAGAAGGCCCCGGCGCTTGGAAAAACTATATCATCTATCCCACCGCTATCAGCACCGACATCCCCACCGGCGTGGACGATATCAATGCCAAAACCGTGGCAGGCGTGAAGTATGTGAACACCCTCGGCGTGGAAAGCACCACTCCGTTTAGCGGCGTGAATATCGTGGTTACCACTTACACCGACGGCTCAGTATCTGCCGTGAAGGTGGTGAAATAATATCCTTTTAAGGAGTTTATACTATTTTTGGGAGCCGTAGCCCGCTCATGCGGCTACGGCTTTTTCTTAATTTTTATCCTCGGCGGATGGCACCATCCATCCCCGCCCCAAAAACATCACGAATATTATGAATTGGAATTTACCTGAAGAAAAGCAAAAGTGGCTCGAAGTGCGCCACAAAGCCATCACCGACTATTTTAATGTGCCGAAATCCAAACAACCGGAAGTCGATAAGGTGTTTGCCGATATGGCGGAAATTGCACAGCGCAGCCTCGACCAAGGCGAATTTGAAACCGAAATGCTTACCTCGCCTGTCAATACCGCCTACAACAATCTTTTCACCCTACTCGCACGCCACGTGAAAGCCGCACCGGGCACCGGCATGGGCTCTACATTGGGCAATATGGCAATGGGCACCGCAGCATCGGTGGCAAAACAGCAAATCCGCAACGGCATCTT
>JBJECV010000071.1:0-2651 GCA_051871435.1 Sodaliphilus sp.
CCCTTCAAGAGTTATGGCTTTGGCATATTGCCCCCACAATTTTTCTACTGAGCCCATGTAACCCTCAATCAAAATTCAATATCCGCAAATGAAAATGAAAGAACCGCATCTCTTTTGGGGGTGTGAACGAAAATAATTATATTTGCAGTTCGTAATTATTTTTTTGAATGATGCAGATTGGAAAATATAATGATTTAATTGTGAATCGCTTTGTGGATTTCGGCGCCTATTTGGCTGATGAGCAGGGCAATGAAGTGCTGCTTCCCAAGCGCTATCTCACCGGCGAGGAGCGCCAGGGCGATGTGATGCATGTGTTTGTGTACAATGATTCGGAAAACCGCCCCGTTGCCACCACCGAAGCGCCCCACGCGCAGGTGGGCGATTTCGCCTTACTGCGTGTGAATCAGGTGAATCAAGTGGGCGCTTTCTTGGATTGGGGATTGGCTAACAAGGAATTGCTGGTGCCTTTCAGGGAGCAACGCGTGAGAATGCAAGCCGGCCGTAGCTATATCGTGTATGTGTACGTCGACCATCACACGCAGCGTATTGTGGCTTCGGCAAAAATCAATAAATTTCTCGACAACACTATGCCTCGCTTTCGCCATCGCCAAAAGGTGGATGTGCTGGTGGTGCAACGCACGGAGTTGGGCTATAAGGTGATAGTCGACAATTTGTTTTGGGGCATGCTCTACAGCAATGAAATTTATGGCGATGTGAATATCGGCGACCGTCGCACGGCATACATTAAGCAGGTGCGCCCCGACGGGAAGATTGACCTCACCCTTGAAATGATTGAAAAAATGCGTGTGGAGCATCTTGCCGATGCCATTTTGGCATACCTCAAATCCCACGGAGGCACCATGGATTTCACCGATAAAAGCGAACCCAAAGCTATTCAAGATGTTTTTGAATGTTCGAAAAAAGATTTCAAAAAGGCTTTAGGCTTGCTCTATAAGCAAAAAAAAGTGGTGCTGGGCGAAAAAACCACCTTAGCAAAGGAGGAATAGCGAAAATGGATGCGTTTGTAGAATTTTTTGCCCAATGGGGCTATGCGGGACTCTTTGTGGGCTCGTTCATAGCCGGCAGTGTGATACCGCTTAGCTCGGAAGCGCTGTTGGTGATGTGCATCGGTCCGCTCCATCTCGACCCGTGGATTTGCCTGTGGTGGGCATTAGCAGGCAATGTGTCGGGGGGCATGACGTGCTACTGGATGGGGCATTTGGGCAAAATGGAATGGATAGAAAAGTATTGCCACGTGAAGAAAGAGAAGGTGGACAAGGCGTCGCAGTGGGTGAAAAAGCGTGGCGCTTGGATGGCGTTCTTTGCCTTTGTTCCCATTTTGGGCAGTGCCATCACGGTGGCTCTCGGACTCCTTCGAGCCAATTTGTGGGGCACCGTAGTGGCGATGACCGTAGGAAAATGGCTACGCTACGCTGCCGTGATTTGGGGCACCCAAATCTTTACACAGTGGTTGGGGTAGGGCTTTACGTATGAGCAAAGTGGATAGCAATATAGTAGCCGCTCTACGCGAGCGTATCCTAATTTTGGATGGCGCAATGGGCACCCTTTTGGCGCAATCCGCCATCGAAGAGCATCATTTCGCCACCGGTCCGTTTAGCCATTGGCATGTGCCATTGAAAGGCAACTACGATGTGCTCAATATCACTCGGCCGCAACTCGTGGCAAATGTGCATCGCCAATATATCCTCGCCGGCGCCGATATCATCACCACCAACACCCTCAATAGCAATAGCATTTCGCAAGCCGCCTGTCAATGCCATGATTTCGCCACCCAAATGGCGATGGAAGGTGCACGGATTGCCAAGGCAGTGGCAAAAGAATGTGCACATCGAAAAGTGTGGGTAGTAGGTAGTATGGGTCCTATGAATCGAGGTATCACGATGGAGAAGGAGCGTCGGTATGGCTTGTTTGCATCCTATGTGAGTGCCTTCCGTGAGCAAGCCGAAGCGCTGATAGCCGGCGGTGTGGACATGCTTTTGCTGGAAACTTGCTATGATGCGCTCAACTGCCAAGCCGCTCTCACGGCTATTCGCCAATTGGAAGCACAAACCCATATCACGATGCCGGTGATAGTGTCGGCCACTGTAACCGATTCCAGCGGTCGCATGCTCTCGGGTCACGACCTCAAATCATTCCACGAATCAATCAGCAGCCATTCTATGCTCGCCTTTGGCATGAATTGTGTGCCCGCCCTCGATGCATTCACCCCGCTTATAGAAGGAATTGCCAATGCTATTCAGCATTTCACTATCTATTACCCCAATGCAGGACTGCCCTCAGGACAAGGTGTATATCCTATTTCGCCCAAACAAATGGCTCGCCACATTCGCCACCTCGCCAGCCAAGGATGTCTCAACATAGTGGGAGGATGCTGCGGCACCACACCCGAGCACATCAGCCACATCGCCAAAGCAATCCAAGACTGCCCACCTCACCACCCGCACTAATCATGGCTCAGTAGAAAAATAGTGGGGCACCAAACCAAAGCCGACGAAAAATCCCACCCACCGGTAGGGACATGCCTTCGGCATGTAATGGGTGCAAACCACTTAACCACAACTACTTACACAACCATCGTAGGGGCGCAATACTTTGCGCCCGCCCCACAGATCCACCGCCACTGTTCCAGG
>JBJECV010000072.1:0-2645 GCA_051871435.1 Sodaliphilus sp.
TGCGCCACTGCTACCCTCGAATTTCTAATTTGGGTGACCCATTGTCAAAGTCAGGAAATTAGTTTAATTCGCTGAATTCGTGACAAAAAAAATAAAAACAAAATTCGTGACTAAAATTCCTCCAAAATATCGGATAGGAGAGAGCGGAGGCGAGGAGTGGCGGCATCATATTCTATCCGGAGCCTGTCTTTTAAGGCTTCGGTTTTTTTCAACTTATTGGCGATAAGCAGATTGAGCATCAATCGCGCGCCGGTGTATTTTTCCATGGGTTCTTCGCCACCCATCAATGCCATCGACAAGCGTTCGGCAAACACCAATTTGCGGAGCAAACGATGGCAAAACACGTCGGCCACTTCCTCACACTCCACACTCTGCGCCCATTGCATAGCGCAAGTTTCGCTCATATCTTCAATAGGGTAGAGCATGGGTGCTATCATCCGACACTCGCGGTGCTTTGTATCCGCCCAAAATGCTTCGGCCACAGTTTTCGACGGCGAAACGCTCTTCGCTATGGTGGCAATATCGGTGAGTTGGCAACCCATAATCATCGTGTGCGGGTCGCCGTTTTTGCGCAAGGCATCAGCCACGATGCCGTTGCGATAAGCAAAAAATTGTTTGCGAACGTTTCTTACAATTTCTTCAGTAGTCATGGCTCGGGGTAAATTTGTTCTAAAATAGTGAGCGCTTCTTCGTCGGTTTTCAAGCGGTCGATGTATTGCATAAAGAAGAAGTCCACCACTTCGGGGTTTTTATTTTTTTTCATTCCGGTGTAGCGTCGATGCAAATCGGGGTAGCGCAGCAGTAGCGAAGATAGCACTTTATGATTCAATTGCACCACGCGCCGGTCCACAAAATCAAGCAGATAGAACGAGGCCTTGCAGTCGTACACCCACACGCGCTCAAATTGGTTATACGGCATGGGGCGAATATAGTAGTCGGCAGGATATTGGTTCCAAAATTTCACAAAGGCAATTTTATCGGTGAAATAAAGGGGAATATAGTGGTCGAACCACTCGAAAGGAAGGCTAAATTCACTACGTAAATACTCGGCATTAAGCATCCATAAAGTATCACCTATGCAAATGGCCATGCCATTCACATTAACTACAGAGTCGGTTTTTGCATCAGGCAAAAAAACTCGCTTTTCCAATTCATTGTTTTCATACACTATCGGTCCGGAATAAGCAGCATCGGGCTGATGAGAAAGTGTCGACTCCCAACTTTGGTACACATACACCGTGTCCAAATCCGCACTGTCGGCCACCTCCTGCGCTCCGCAAAAGAGTCGGCACCCACACACCAATATCAGCAAAATAAAAAATCTCATCACCATATATTCACAAAGCGCAAAAACTTACACGCTACAAATATAATCATTTTTCACGAACCCACAAAGCCACCACCCAATCCCCCCAAAAAAACGATAGCCTCAAAAAGCCATAGAAGCAATTGAGGCTATAGCGCCAATGGTGGGGATTGGAGTTTGCCCTCCTCGTTGGCGGTGATCGTCCCTCGCTTACCGCCTTTCGGGAGGGCATAACGCCAATCCCGTGGAGAGCTTAAAATTGGATAATATAATGAAAGGCGTGAAAGAAAGTGGCCTTTGAAAAGAGAAATTAACCTCAGAGGGCGAGGCGCAAGCCGAGGTCGAAGCTGCGGCGATCCGGGACGTATTTGGGACGGACCGACACGCGGCAGAACTTCGCGATGAAGCCCCAGGCACCGCCACGAACCACGCGGTTCGACCCACTATCAGGGCCGGTAGGATTGGTTTGAGCCGAACTGCTGTAATAACCATACTCATACCAATCACTACACCATTCTTCCACATTACCACTCATATCGTAGATACCTAACTCGTTGGGTGTCTTGGTGGCTACGGGGTGGGTCATGCTATTGTTGTTTTTTATGTACCAAGCCACATCTTCGATAGTGTTGCTGCCACTATACTTATAGCCTTGGCTATTGTTGCCACCACGTGCCGCATATTCCCACTCGGCTTCGGTGGGCAAGCGGAATTTCTTGCCGGTGAGCACGTTTAGTTTAATAATAAAAGATTGGCAATCTTCCCACGAGACATTCTCCACAGGCAAATTCGTGCCTGTGAAATAGCTTGGGTTGGAGCCCATAACGGCTTGCCACAATTCCTGCGTCACTTCGGTTTTACCTATGTAGTAAGAAGATAGCGTCACTTGATGAGTTGGTTTTTCATCGGAAAATACATCGCTGCCTTGCTCTTCGGTGGCGCCCATAGTGAAAGTGCCGCCTTCCACTTTCACCATATCAAAGCTCACGCCGTTGACGGTGAAAGTTTCTGACACATCGAGGGCGAGACGGAGCCCGACCTGGGAGAAGGGATATATCGGTTCGCTGTAGGTACGTTTCGACACGCGGCATTCTCTCTCGCTGTAGCTCCAGGCACCGCCACGGCGCACGCGTTTCGACCCACTATCAGGACCGGAAGGATTGGTTTGAGCCGAACTGCTGTAAAACCCATACCAGTCACTACACCATTCTTCCACATTACCACTCATATCGTAGATACCTAATTCGTTAGGCGCCTTGGTGCCTACGGGGTGGGTAGTGTCGCTGCTGTTTCCTGTGTACCAAGCCACATCGTCGATAGTGTTGCTTCCACTATATTT
>JBJECV010000073.1:0-12124 GCA_051871435.1 Sodaliphilus sp.
CAATCACATCATACTTGTTTTTCAATTTCACATCCATTACCCTAAGATTACGGTTTTCAGTTTAATAGTATTAAGTTTTGCTTTTTAGGAGTAGTTTATTTTAAAAACTATTCAAAGAATTAGCGAAACAAAATTAATCAAATTGATTTTGATTCGCAACCTTTGTGGTTTTTTTTCGCAACAAATGTAGTAACTTTTTCAATACTAAACAAATTATTCTTACGAAATATTTCATTATTCAAAACAAATCACTATATTTGTGGTGAATTTTGAAAGCGACTGAAAGTTTTGTTTCTCCTTTGCGCATTGCTTGCACCAAAGAAATATATAACTATGACGAAAGAAGAACGACATCAAATTATTATGAATTCCCTACTAAAAAAGGGATCGGCACAAGTTACGGAACTTGCCGACATCTTGCAGGTGTCGTCGGTAACCATACGCAAAGATTTAACCGAACTTGAAAAAGCTAACAAGCTCTACCGTAGCCACGGGCGCGCCATTATGCTCAACCCCTTCACCAACAACCGGTCGGTGAACGAAAAAGAAAAACTCTTTACCGAGCAAAAAACACTGATCGGGCGCGAAGCGGCTAAACTCATCACCACCAACGATTCCATCATCCTGGCTTCGGGCACCACCGTGCACGCCTTGGCGCGCAACATTGTGCCCATAGGGCGCCTCACTGTGGTGTCGGCATCGCTGCAAGTGAGCGAAATCCTCACCGAGCACGAAAATATCGACATTTTGCAGCTCGGGGGAATGGTGCGCCATAGCTCGCTCTCAGTGGTGGGAGAATATAGCGAATTGATCTTGAAAAATTGTGCTTTCAGCAAATTGTATCTCGGTGTGGACGGCATCGACTTTGAATTCGGATTCTCCACCACCGATATGCGTGAGGCCACCCTCAATCAAAAAATGATGCAAACGGCACAAAAAACCATCGTGCTCGCCGACTCCAGCAAATTCGGCAAACGCGGTTTCGCCAAAATCGGGAACACGGAAGACATCGACATCATTATCACCGATGCCGGCATCTCACAAAAAGACCGAGTGGCAATCGAAGACCTCGGCATCGATTTAATTATTGCAAAATAACTCCACACCGGTGGAGGCAACACTAAGGCTTACTCTTTTGCGGCAGTGATACACTGCTTAAAAAAACAATAAAACGCAATTTTCTTTACAGTGGCAAAGGCTCCGGACAAGCAATCCGAAGCCTTTGTTTTCGCTTATCACCCCCCCCCGCAGAAATGCAACGAATCGCTGCTTGCAGATTGCAAAGGGACGGTTCTTGCAATCATGCGCCTAACGAAAGTGCCGCGTGCCACAGTTAAAAAGTAATCTTGCCGGCACATCATATAAGGCATTAAATGATGCCACTTAGGTCGATTTTATATTCTTTTGGCACAGTTTCGTCACGGCGCATAAACATAGTCATGTAAATGGGCATATAAATCCGAGAGCCGTCGATATAAATATTATCATTACACAAAACAATAGCCTCCCTTAAATGATAATTTTGGCAGTTCATAATGTTGACCAACGCACGATGCCGTGCATAGTCTTTTCCTGATTTCACTTCTATCGGTAGAACTTCGCCAGCCCACGACACCACAAAATCCACTTCACCCTGCTTCTTACTATTGAAGTAATAAGAAGCTATGCCATGTGCTGTCAATTCCTGGGCTACAAGATTCTCGTAGATTGAGCCATGGTTAATACCTCTGTCGCCTTTCAAAATGCGCATTTGAATTCCCTCTGCATACATTGCAGCAAGCAATCCCACATCGCACAAAAATAATTTAAGCAGATTTCTTGAGCGAGCCAGCAGTAGCGGCTGCTTGGGCTCTTCCACATTATACACCGGTATGGCCACGCCGGCATTTTTTAGCCAGAGGAAAGAATTGTGGTATCGCTCGTATTTAGCATTTTCATTCAGGTTTTTGAGAATGAAGCGTTTGTTTTTTGCATCTAATTCGGGTGGAATTAAATCGAATATTTCGTTAATAGCCAATTTGTTGGTTGGATCGTATTTTGCAATATCTTTTTTATACATTGCAATGATGCCCTTCTGAACGTCCACCACACGTTGAATATTGTTTGTTTCCAGGTATTTCACAACAGCAGCGGGCATCCCCCCAACTATAAGGTAGAGACGCAACACTTCCATCATTTTTTGATGAATAAAATCATCAACGGGACAACGATTTTCCCAACACCCCCTCAAATGTTCCACCACGCTATCACCTATGCCAATAGCACGGACAAACTCCTCAATATCGAGCGGAAACATTTCTTTTATGTCCATATAGCCTACCGGTTCGGAACGCAAATCTTTCAACTCCACACCGAGCAACGAACCACTTAAAATGTATCGATACGAACCTTCTTCCACCAAAAACTTGATGGCAGTCACAACTTCAGGACAACACTGAACCTCATCAAAAAAAATCAGAGTGTTACCTTTTTCCAATTTTTTACCGGCTATTGACGACAAACGCAACAACAACCGGTCGACATCTTTTGCCGATTTGAAAAGCAATGTAGCATCTTCGTTTTCAATGAAGTTAATTTCTATGAAATTCTTCCATTGCTCTCCAAATTTCCTGATGGAATAAGTCTTTCCTATTTGCCTTGCGCCGGTAATCAAAAGAGCATTATTCGACGACCTATAGTAGTCTTCTATGTATGCATCTATATGCCTTGGTATCATAAAGCGTTGATTTTTAAATTAATGCAAGTGGAATTTCCACTTTTCCAACGCAAATTTACAAAAAATTTCCACTTTTCCAACGCAAATTCGCTGAAATTTTCCACTTTTCCAACAACATATAAGCCAAATTTTCCACTTTTCCAATAAAAATTCAGTCTTTGCTGACCAAATTGTAGACGAAGCAGAAGTCGTTGTAGTCCACATACACCTGATGGTCGCCATCTTTGTCGATGCGCCATCGCCGGACCGCTGTTTCTATAGGTCGTTGAGGAAATCCATTGCCTCTGAAGGGGTAGCAAAAGCAACATAATTGCCTTCAGCATACTCTTTGCGCACCTGATTGATGCGCTGCTGAGAGGCATCCGACAGACAAAAATCGCTATCATCAACCGGAACAAGAAGATAGGAGCGCTTGTTACGCCGCCTAATCACCACTTGCTCTCCCCTGTCGGCAGCGGAAAGGAGTTCGGCTTGGTTGGCTCGAAATTCTCTTGATGAAACTATTCGCATAATCGTAATGTTATTTTCCCAACAAAGGTAGTCATTTGTTTGGAAGTGTGCAAAACTTTGGTACACTGTTTGGTACACATCTCCACGGCTATGGATTTTGGATGCGTTGAAATTTCAGCAAAATGCAATGATATTGGGGGGCAAAAAAGCGGCATCGGGGGTGGTGAATTGCGCACTCCCGATGCCTTTTAATAGCTATGAAAAAATTTATACGATATGTATTAATCGATTTCTTCGTCGGCTTCGTAGCCACCCATTTCGCGGATAGCGTTTTTGAGCATCACGTATTGCTGGAAGAGGTGGTTCACGGGCACCTCATCGTTGAGGTAGTCGTGTTGCGGGCTCTTCAAGAAGAAGCTCAAGAAGCGTTGAGTGCCCCAGCGTCCGGCGCGGTGAGCGAGGTCGATGAGCAAGCAGAGGTCGAGGCAGAGAGGAGCTGCGAGGATTGAGTCGCGGCAGAGGAAGTTGATCTTAATCTGCATTGGGTAGCCCATCCAGCCAAAGATATCGATGTTGTCCCAACCTTCCTTGTTGTCGTCGCGAGGTGGGTAGTAGTTGATACGCACCTTGTGGTAGTAGTCGCTGTAGAGGTCGGGTTGCTTTTCGGGCACGAGGATAGATTCCAAAGTAGAGAGTTTAGAAACTTCTTTGGTGCGGAAGTTGGCGGGTTCGTCGAGCACGAGGCCATCGCGATTACCGAGAATATTGGTAGAGAACCAGCCATTCAAGCCGAGCATACGAGTGCCGATGATAGGAGCGAAACCACTCTTTACGAGAGTTTGACCTGTTTTGAAGTCCTTACCTGCGATAGGCAATTTCTTAGCTTCTGCGAGTTCCCACATGGCGGGGATGTCGACTGTGGTGTTGGGAGCGCCCATCACGAAGGGGCAATCTTCCATCAATGCTGCGTAGGCATAGCACATAGAGGGAGCAATGTGGTCCACATCGTTGGCTTTCATAGCGGCTTCGAGGGCTGCCACAGAGCCGTGATACTTCATGTCGGGAGCCACGAAAATTTCGGTAGAAGCGGCCCAAAGAACCACCACGCGATCTACACCGGTTTCGGCTTTAAATTTGCGGATATCTTCGCGAATTTGTTCTGCCATATCCCAGCGGTCTTTGCAGTCCTTCACGTTGTCGCCGTCGAGGCGCTTTGCATAGTTGTGGTCGAAAGCTGCTTTAATAGGCTTGATAGCGAGGAGCTCATCTTTCACCGGTTCAATGTCTTTTTCTTTGAGCACGGCTGCGTTGATAGCGCTTTCGTAGGCGTTAGCAGGATACACGTCCCATGCTGCAAATACGATATCGTTGAGGCTTGGCATCGACACGATTTCGTTGTATTTCAAATATTTTTTATCTGCGCCACGACCCACACGAATTTTGTCGTATTGAGTCATAGAACCTACCGGCTTAGCCAGACCCTTGCGAGTCATCATCACGCCGGTGATAAAAGTGGTGCTTACTGCACCCAGACCTACTACCATAATACCTAATTTACCGGTAGCGGGCTTTGCTGTAGCTGTTGCCATAAAGTGTTATTTTTTTAATAAGTTTATATTCGGTTTGATAATTTCCTCTTTCAAAAAGGAAAATCGCACAAAAGTACTGCCTTTTTCCGAACTATAAAAGATATTAACGCTAAAATATGGTGAAACTTTGTTAACAAATAACCCCGTTACCAAAATTGTGTTAATTTTATGGATTTCACCCCTTCATTTGTTAATAAACCAAAATTGAGGTAAGTCATTTCCAGAGCACTCAGAGATCACTGACGCTCGGGAAGCCTACCCCCGGCCCCTCCCTGAAGGGACGGGAGGAAGATTTCCACGCCTTCTGAACACTTGAAAAGTTACGAAATAATTTTTAGAAAATGGGGGGAGGATGCAAAGAGAATGTGCGCATTTATAAATAATGTGGGGATGTAGGGTGGTGATTAGAAAGAAAATTCGTAACTTTGTGGGTTGAAACGAAAAAAAATAACAACATTACGATATAATATGAACACTTTAGCTACAAAGTACGACCCGAAAGCGGTGGAAGATAAATGGTATAAGTATTGGATGGACCACGATTTGTTTAAATCGGTGCCCGATGAACGCGAACCTTACACTATCGTGATTCCGCCACCCAATGTGACCGGTGTGCTGCACATGGGACACATGCTCAACGAAACCATTCAAGACATTCTCGTGCGCCGCGCCCGCATGGAAGGCAAAAATGCTTGCTGGGTGCCGGGCACCGACCACGCTTCTATCGCCACTGAAGCCAAGGTGGTGAACCGCTTGGCTCAGCAGGGTATTCGCAAAAGCGACCTCACCCGCGATGAATTTTTGAAGCACGCTTGGGACTGGACGCATGAGCACGGCGGCATCATTCTGAAGCAATTGCGCCGCTTAGGGGCGAGCTGCGACTGGAGCCGCACGGCATTTACCATGGACGAAAAGCGTAGCGAATCGGTGATTAAGGTGTTCTGCGACCTCTTCGACAAAGGACTCATTTACCGCGGCTTGCGCATGGTGAACTGGGATCCGAAGGCGCAAACTGCGTTGAGCAACGAGGAAGTGATTTATCGCGATGAAAAATCAAAACTCTATCACCTGAAATACTACCTTGCCGACCAAGAAAATGTAGACACCACCGGCGAAGGCAATGTGGTGCACAAAGACGAAAAAGGCTACTACGCTGTGGTGGCTACCACTCGCCCCGAAACCATTATGGGCGATACCGCTATGTGTATCAACCCCAAAGACCCGAAAAATCAATGGTTGAAGGGGCATAAGGTGATTGTGCCGCTGGTGGGACGCGTAATCAATGTGATTGAAGACCGCTATGTGGACATTGAGTTCGGTACGGGCTGCTTGAAGGTGACCCCGGCTCACGACACCAACGACTATATGCTCGGCAAAACTCACAATTTGGAAACCATCGACATTTTCAATGCCGACGGCACCATCTCGGAGCAATCGCCGCTGTATGTGGGCATGGACCGCGTGGAGTGCCGCAAGGTGATTGCCAAGGATTTGGCAGATGCCGGATTGCTCCACCACGTGGAAGACTACGACAACAAGGTGGGCTATTCCGAACGCAATAGCGACACGGCTGTGGAACCGCGCTTGTGTATGCAGTGGTTCTTGAAGATGCAGCATTTTGCCGACATCGCACTGCCTCCGGTGATGGAAGATGCCCTGAAATTCTATCCCGAAAAGTATAAAAACACCTATCGCAACTGGCTCGAAAATATTCAAGACTGGTGCATTAGCCGCCAACTGTGGTGGGGACATCGCATTCCGGCTTATTTCTTGCCCACAGCGGAAGGTGAAGAAGAAAAATTTGTGGTGGCACCATCTGAAGCGGAAGCCCTCGAAAAAGCTCGCAAAATAGCCGGCTACGAACACATCACCGCCGACCAACTGCGCCACGACGAAGACGCCCTCGACACTTGGTTCTCGAGCTGGCTGTGGCCCATTTCGCTGTTCGACGGTATCAACAACCCCGACAACGAAGAAATTCGCTACTACTACCCCACCGCCGACTTGGTGACCGGCCCCGACATCATCTTCTTCTGGGTGGCGCGCATGATTATGGCGGGATATGAATACATGGGCGACATGCCGTTCCGCCACGTGTATTTCACCGGTATTGTGCGCGACAAACTCGGCCGCAAGATGAGCAAGAGCCTTGGCAATTCGCCCGACCCGATTGAGCTGATTGAAAAATACGGTGCCGACGGCGTGCGCATGGGTCTGATGCTGGCAGCGCCTGCCGGCAACGACATCCTCTACGATGATGCCCTCTGCGAGCAAGGCCGCAATTTCAACAATAAAATTTGGAACGCTTTCCGATTGGTGAAAGGTTGGGAAACGGCGGATATTGAGCAACCCGAGCACAGCCGGTTGGTCATTGAATGGTTTGAAAATGTGCTGCGCCAAACCGAAGCCGAAGTAAAGGACCTCTTCTCCAAATTCCGCCTCAACGAAGCCCTGATGGCGATTTATCGCCTCTTTTGGGAAGAATTTTCGGCATGGTATTTGGAAGCTGTGAAGCCGGCATATCTGAAGCCCATCGATGGCGCTACCCTCAATGCCACCCTCCACTTCTTCGACCGCTTGCTGCGCCTGCTCCATCCGTTTATGCCTTTCATCACCGAAGAATTGTGGCAACACATTTCGGAGCGCAAAGACGGCGAAAGCATTATGTATGCGCCGGTGGCAAAAGAGCCGGAAGCAGCCGATGAGGCTGTGCTCAAAGCCATGGACGATGCCAAGAGCATCATTTCGGGCGTGCGCAATGTGCGTCTCACCAAAAATATTCCCCAACGACAACCGATGCGCTTAGTGATTGTGGGCAAATGGACCAATCTGTTTAAGAGCGTGGTGACGAAGCTCGCCGGAGTGGAAAGCATTAGCGAAGCCGATGCCAAAGACCCCGCTGCAGCAAGTTTTATGGTGGGTACCACAGAATATTGCGTGCCGCTTGAAGGCGCCATCAATGTGGAAGAAGAAATCCAAAAATTGGAAGCCCAGCTGCAGCATGCCAAAGGTTTCCTCCAGGGTGTGGAAAAGAAACTCGGCAACGAGCGCTTTGTGGCAAATGCCCCCGAAGCCGTGGTGGCATTGGAACGCAAAAAGCAAGCCGACGCCCTCTCCAAAATCAAAACACTGGAAGAAAGCATCGCAGCATTGAAGAAATGATTGTTGGAAAAATTGTTTGGAATATTTTTTAAGAAGTTATTTTTGGGAAGTTAAGAAGTTAAAGAAGTTAAGAAGTTAAGACGAATGTCTATTTGCTTCTAACTTCTTACTTCTAATCTCTAACTTCTAATCTCTAATCTCTCTAAAAAAATGTGTTTTGGCACAGAATTTACACATTAATAAATAATATATTTCAAAAAATATAATTAAATTTGCACTTCAATAGATGCTAAACGTCAACACATTCAATTTCATAACAGAGATTTTCAATAAATACACAGAATATGCAAGACATTATTGAAGAAACCGGCAACAAAGAAAAAGCCGCCAAAAAACAACAAGATTCGGGCTTTCAACTCCAAGCTTTCTTAAGCGCGTGCCTCCGCAATTGGTACTGGTTTGTGCTTTCCATCATTGCTTGCTGTAGCCTTGCCTACCTCTATTCAAAGGCGCAAACCAAGCTCTACAGCGCATCGGCTAAGATTATCATCACCACCAAAGACAGCAAAACCACCGGTAGCCAGGCTGCCGTGTTTAGCGACTTGGGAGTGACCGGCTCCAACAATATCATTTCCAACGAAATCTACAAACTGAAATCCACCTCGCTGATGGAAACCGTGGTCAATCAGTTGGGGTTGAACATACGCTACTATGGGCACGTGTATCTGCGCGACGTGAATATCTACAAAACTTCGCCCGTGCAAATCACCCCGCTGCAAGACGTGAAGGCGGCATTCAGTATGACCGTGGTGCCCAAAGGCGGCAACAACCTGGAATTTCGTATCAACGAAGGCGAATGGAAAAAAGCACGCTTTGGCAACAAAGTGAACACCGAAGTGGGACCCATCGCCATTACCAAAACATCGCACTACGATGAAACCTACGTGGATTTCAAAACCATTGCCCGCGTAGCGCCCGTGGCGCAAGTGGCTAAGGCATTAGAAGGTAGCCTAAAAGCAGAATGTGCCGACAAATTCAGCGATGTGGTGAACCTCACTTTCACCTCCGACAACAATCAGCAGTGCATCGACGTGCTCAATGCGCTCATCGCACTCTACAACCAAGAAGCCATCAACGACAAAAACTCGGTGGCACGAAACACCGAAGCATTCATTGCCGAGCGCATTGAATCGCTCTCAAAAGACCTTAGCGGCGTGGATAGCCAAATTGCACAACTGAAAGTGAGCAACATGAATTCGCAAATGTTTAGCGACCCGTCCACCAGTTTGCAATTCGTGAAATCGGCTAATGATGCCGACCTGCAAGTGTCGCTTGCCAACCAAATTGTGGACTACGTGCACCGCATGACCGGCGACGAACTCATCCCCAGCAACACCGGATTGAACGATATGGGTATTCAAGGACAAATTTCCGCCTACAACGAAAAGATGCTCCAATACCAAAAAATTAAATCCACATCGGGTAAAGACAACCCCGTGATGATTGAAATCACCAACTCGCTCAACTCGATGCGCAGCTCCATTCTGCAATCTCTCAACACCTACACCAATTCGCTGCGCATGAAGCAATCCAATGCTCGCGCACAAGAAGGACGAGCAGTGGGCGGTATGTCGGCAATCCCATCGCAAGAAAAAGCCATCACCGAAGTGGCTCGCCAGCAGCAGATTAAAGAGCAACTCTACCTCTATCTGCTCAATAAGCGCGAAGAAAATGCACTCAGCCTTGCCATCACCGAGCCCAACGCCAAGGTGATTGAAAAAGCCTCAAGTATGGGACAAGTGGCGCCCGTGCACATCAAAATTATGGGCATCGGCGTGCTGTTGGGCCTTGGCATTCCCTTCGGCGTGATTTACCTCATATTCTGGATTCGCTCGTTCGACACAATGATTCACACACGCCGCGATATTGAAAACAATTGCGACATACCCGTGATTGGCGACATCCCCGAAAAACGCGCCGACCAAAAAGACAAAGAAGTGGTGGTTACCGAAACCGGACGCGACCGCATCAGCGAAGCACTACGCATTGTGAGAAGCAACCTCGACTTCATTTTGCCTAAGCACACCGGCGTGGGTGCCGTGCTCCAAACCACATCCACACGTGCATCCGAAGGTAAGAGTTTTGTGGCACTCAACTTGGCACTCGCCTCGGCACATGCCGGAAAAAAGGTGATTTGTGTGGACCTCGACTTGCGCAAAGGACGCTTCTCCGAATACGTCAACATTAAGAATGTGGGCGTGGGCGTGAGCGCTTATCTCTCCGAAAAAATCGACAACATTCACGACATCATTATCCCAAGCTCGCTCAGCAGCAATCTCCACTTCATCAGCGTGGGTGCCATGCCGCCCAACCCCACCAGCCTGCTGATGAGCGAACGATTGGAAATGCTGGTGAGCGCCCTCAAGCAGCAATACGATTACGTGATTCTCGACACCGTGCCCTTCGGACTCATCGCCGACGCAGCGCTTATCAACCGCTATGTGGACGTAACCCTCTACGTGATTCGCGAAGGTTACATCGATGTGAGATACCTCGATGAACTACAAAAACTACACGACAACAAGAAAATCAACAACCTCACCATCTTGCTCAACGATGTGAAGACCAAGCGTTCGAAATACGGCTACGGTTATGGCTATGGTTACGGATATGGCTATGGTTACGGCTACGGATATGGCTACGAAGGCGAGCAAGAAGATGAGCTGGAAGAACCCGCAAAAAAAGGATTTTTCAGCAGAAAAAAGAAATAACATCCACTAAAAAAAGTAACTCCATAGCATGTGCTCGGCATCACAGCCGGGCACATTTTTATTAGAGGGCCTGTAGGGATGGAAGATGCCGGGTGGAGCAATTTTTGTTAAAATTGTTAACATTTAAAGAAGGGCGGCGGAAGCGAAAATAGCAAAGCGATTGAAGCACAAAGATTTGTGAAAATTTGGAATAAACGGGGTGAGTGCTACACACTTCTGCCGTTTTTGTGCAATTTTTGCGAGTACACATTTTTTAACACGAAAGTTAAAAATTTATTAAACCACCTAATATTCAGACACATAACCTATCTTTGCAAAAGAAACAATAATTCAAAACCAACTTTTACTCCTGAAAAAGCCGATACTACTCGAAGAAAACAGGAACTAAAACTTGCGAATTCGGGGCGAAAAACCGCCTCATAAAAAAGAAGAAAACATGAACAAACTTTTCCTTACACTCGTCGCAGCATTTTGTGTGATGATGATAGCTTGGGCGCAATCCAACGAATTTCAAGTAAGATCCACTATGTATTACGCCGGAGGACGCTACGGCACCTACACCGCCAGCGGCGACCGCATCATCCCCGACAAAGTACTCTCGGGCGAAGTGCGATGGGTGGCACTCTCTCAAGACCTCTACAGAGCAGGTTTCTCTTTTGGCGACACCATCGTGGTGAGCGACCACAAAACACCCTGGGTGAACGGCCTGTGGGTGGTGAAAGATAAAATGGCACACAGCCGAAGCATCGATTTCTTAGTGCACCGCCAAAAACGCAGCACCTTCCGCAACTGCGTGTGCACCATCCGCAAAAAACTCCCCGGCGACACCATCCCCACCATCGGCGGCGAATACTAAAGCCTACCCCCGCCCCGACCTAAAGGAAAAAAAAGCCTACCCCCCCCGACCCCTCCCTAAAGAAAAAAAAGCCTACCCCCCCCGACCCCTCCCTAAAGGGAAGGGAGAACCTACTGTGTATCAAGTGGTAGGGTCATGCCTTTGGCATGTAATGGGTGCATGATATTTAATTACAGTTATTTATACATGCATTAAACCCCTATGGTATGGAATGATGCAACCGCCCCTTAATGGTAATCGCGCCCACCGGACATGCCATAGGCATGTCCGACAGGTGACAGTTAGCTTGTACACAATCCGTTACATTTATTTTCCTATTATTAAAATTTCTCTCCTACTCCCTACTAATTTTCTACAGCTCTCTCATTTAGCTTAGTGATAGAATAGCGAATGCGCGGCTTTTTGAAAGTCGCGCATTCGCTATTTTGAGTTTTTACGGATCAGTAGAAATAGTGTGGGGGCAACCACACAAAGTCGGCGAAAACGCTAACCGCCATCGGAGATGGCTTATTGTGGTTAACTCCATGCAAGCGAAGGCGCAGCCGAGCGCAGCTTGGAGATAGCAAACCGGATGGTATGAGCCTCGGAGAGGGTCGGTTGTGGCAAATTATCATCAAGCTGTGTCAAATGCTAATGCATA
>JBJECV010000074.1:0-2609 GCA_051871435.1 Sodaliphilus sp.
CGATTTATACCTCAAAAAAGGCAACACCTATCAAATTTCTTTCAATTATAAAGGCGCCAATGCCACCTATATGGAAAAATTGGAATTGGTGATGGGTAAGGAAAAAACCGCCGAATCGCTCTCTACCGTGGTACAACACTACGAATTCCAAAGCGGCGACCTCACTGCCTCGGGCATCATCACCCTGCCGGAGGTGGAGGAAAGCGGCGTTTACCACGTGGCGTTCCACGCCATCAGCGACAAGGGGATGTACAACATCTACGTTTCTGATGTGGAAATCACCGAAATCCCCGGCACCGGTGGTGGTGGCGACGATGAACCCCTCACCAAGCCTTTCAACCTGAAAGCAAAAGTAAGCGGCAATCATGTGCAACTCACTTGGAACACCGGCGAAGGCGGTGGCGAAGGTGGCGGCTTGAAAACCGACATCAACGAAACCTTCGACACCTACGCCGATTGGGAAATCAATCCCGCCGGCAATTACGGCTGGACCTACATTGATGCCGACAAGGGCGTGCCTTTCTATAATTTCGATGGACTGATTGAAGCCACTTTCCCGGGCGCCAACAAGCCTTGCGCAGCGGTGACATTCAATCCCGGCGCCATCAATGCCAATATCAAAGAAGACAATCCACCGATGAGCGGCGACAAATATTTGGTGTTCCGCAGCAATACCACCGACAGCGTAGGCAATCGCCCTGCCCCTAAAGCCAACGACTATTTCATTTCGCCCAGATTGGCTTACGGCGAGCCGTTTGTGTTCAGTTTCTACGTGAAAGCCGACCCCGACAGCGAGGAAGAAGACCCCGCTTGGAAGTGGAACAAGGAAGAAATGCGCGTGGGCTACTCGCTCAGCGGCACCGATACCACCGATTTTGTGTGGATGAAACAGCAACCCGAAGTGGTGCAAAGCGATTGGGAATACCACGCCTACACCATCCCCGCTGAAGCCAAATATGTGTGCATCAACTATTGCACTGCTTCGTGTGGCTATTTGATGTGCCTCGACAATGTGTTTGTGGGCACCGGCACACCTATGATGGCGCCTGCCAAAGGCAAGGTGGCGCCTAAAGATGCCACTTTCCAATACTTTAATGTGTATCTCGACGATGAATTGGCGGGCAAGAGTGTGGAAAACACCTACCAATTGCAAAACATTGGCTTCGGCGCTCACACCGCTAAGGTGACCGCACAATACCTTGAAGGCGAATCGGAGCCTGTGGAAGTAACTTTCACCATCACCGCCCTTATCGGCGATGTGAATGGCGACGGCAAACTCGATGTGAGCGACATTACCGCCCTGGTGAACACCATCCTCGGCACCGAGCAATATCCTACCACGGTGTGCGACATCAATGCCGACGGCGAAGTGAATGTGAGCGACGTTACCGCCTTGGTAAATCTGATTTTGAGTTAGCCTCTGATTTTGAGTTAGCCGATATAGGCGCTCCACCCATAAATTAGGGGAAATTTTCCCAAAATTTCCCCTAATTCCCTCTATTTCCCCACTTGCTTGCAATTTTTGCCGGTGAGCGGGGTTATTTATTTTCCTATGAAAAGCTATTCGCGGTTGGGAAAAAGTGTGTAACTTTGCAGTCGGTTTCAAGATTGTTGGCTAAATGACTTTTTTTTGATGAGAAAATCTGCTTTATGAACACAACCATCACACATAGCAACCGATTGCAAGAATTAGACTCTGCACCCTTGGGCAAACTCCTTTGGAAATACAGCCTCCCGGCGGTGGTGGGCATCGTGGTGATGTCGATTTACAACATTATCGACCGCATCTTCATTGGGCAGGGCGTGGGCGCCGATGCTATCGCCGGACTGGCGATTACCTTCCCGGTGATGAATGTGAGTACCGCTTTCGGTGTGCTCATTGGCGCCGGTGCCAGTGCGCGCACGTCGATTTTGCTCGGCATGCAAGCCAAAGACAAGGCTTTTCAGGTGTTGGGCAATAGCTTGGTGATGACGCTGGTGTTTGGCACCTTCTATATTGGCATGTTTGCCGTGTTTCTCGACCCGGTGCTTCGCGCATTCGGTGCCAGCGACCGCTCGCTTCCCTACGCTCGCGATTTTATGCTCTACATACTGCCCGGCTTGCTGTTCAACAACCTCACCTTTTCGTTCAACAATGTGATGCGTGCCTCAGGCTATCCCACCAAAGCCATGGTCACCATGTTTATCGGCGCCGGATTGAATGTGATTCTGGCTCCCATTTTCATCTTTGTGTTTCACTTGGGCATTAAGGGCGCTGCCATTGCCACCGACATTTCGATGGGCGTGTCGATGCTCTTTGTGATGGCTCACTTCTTCAATCAAAATAGCGAACTCCATTTCAAAAAAGGCATTTACGCACTCAAAAAAGAAATCCTATTGCCCATCCTTGCCATTGGTGCCGCACCCTGCATCGTGAACACCGCCGGATGCTTTATCAATGCGCTGGTCAACAACACTGTGTATGCCTACGGCGGCGATGTGTCGGTGGCGGCCATAGGCATCTTTACCTCTATCGTGGGATTGGTGATTACGTTCGTGATAGGCGTGTGTATGGGCATGCAACCCATTGTGGGCTACAACTATGGCGCTCGCCGCTACGACCGCCTGAT
>JBJECV010000075.1:0-11924 GCA_051871435.1 Sodaliphilus sp.
AACCGGGTAAGGGAATCTATGCCATTTTTCTAAAGTTAAATGAAAGAGCCGTGAGGAAAGAGAAGAGGCTAAGAGGCATTTGGTGTGGTGGTTATTTTTTTGTGTAGGTGGTAAGGATGTGGGTCCAGGCGGCTTCTTTGTTGGAGAGATTGAGGGGAGTGTCGGGCTCCAAGCAGGGGTCGTCGGCGTGTTGGGCATCGGGGCGGGTGAAATATTTGCAACTGATAGAGCCCAGCACACCAGTGTTCGGCAAGCGATACGGGAGCACTTCGCCATAGTGAGAAGGCGAATAAGTGGACGTTTCGCCAATGATTTCGCCCACATGATTGTCGCGCGCCAAAGTGATAAGAATGCCCGCGCTGCTGAAGGTTTTCTTGCTTTGCACCCACACCACTTTGCCTTTGAAAATGGGAATATCCATTGGCTTTGGCGGTCGATTGGGGAAAGTGTAGAGTTCTTCGGCGTGTCCCTCGTTTTCCCAAGCCGTTTTCGCCACGGCGATGCGCGGATTGTAGGCCGCGGCGAGGTTAGAGAAGCGCATTTGGGAGCTCAAATTTTTCAGCAGGTGAATGGGATAGAGCCTTGCCATCAGTTCGTCGCAAAGGTTGCTACTGCCGCCATTATTGTATTGCACATCCACCACCAGAGTTTGCACCTTCAGCGAATCCATTTGGTGGAACATACTGTCGAGAAACGTGTCGAAGCGTGGCAAAGCACTATTGCGCTTGGTGCGTGCATCGGCGCATTGATTGAATTGCAGATAGCAGATAGAAGGCTCTTCAAAAATTTGGAAAGCAAAGAGCGCATTTTTGCGAGCCATCACACCCGTGCTTTGTTCCACGGTTTCGGATTCCGGTTGCAGCAGAGATTGTTGTTGCTTTTTATTTGCAAACGAAGCCATATCAATCACATCGGTGTGCTTATCGCAGAGCGGTCCGAGCACATCCCTGAGATAAGTGCAAAATAGCGAATCGGAGGAGCAGTCGGCGCATTTCGCCATAAGTGCATCTTTTTTAGCCATAAGAGCGGCTTGGCGTTCTTTTTTCACGTAATAGGGATGCGTGTCGGCCAGCATATCCAAGAAAAGCAAGGCATCTTTTTGGTATTTATTGGCTTGCTGATATTCTGCGGAATTGCGGAAAGCGCTATCGCTGAGCGCTTTCACTTTGCTTAAATCTTGTGCTTGCACGGCAGTGATGCCGGCAAAAGCAATGATGAGGGAGAAGACAAATTTCATAGGAGGTGTATGGATTAAAGTAATATTCATTATTTTAGAGAGAGGCGGAGCACCCTGATGGGGCGGTTTTCGCCGGAGTAGAGACTTTCGTCGACGCAAGTGTTGCCAGTGGGCGTAAAGCCGCATTTTTCCATCACTTTTCCTGAAGCGGGATTATCAACGAAATGACCGCTAATGAGCGAAGCGATGGACGTGGTGGTGCGCACGTGGTGAATCATCAAGCGCAACGCTTCGGTGCAAATGCCACGATTCCAGAAAGGTTTGCCCACCCAATAGCCCACTGTGGGTTCGCCGGGGCGGGCAGGCAGGGAGCAATCGCACGAAGGACCGTAGCCAATGGCACCCACCAGCCGGTTGGTTTCGCGTAGCACGATAGCCCAAGTGGTGGGATTGTGAAACACCGTGCGGATAATCTGCAGGCTTTCCTCCACCGATTGGTGCGGCTGCCATCCTGCACGCGGCCCCACATCGGGGTCGCTTGCCAGAGCAAACAGCGCTTCAGCATCAGCGTCGGTGAAAAGGCGCAAAAGTAGACGGTGGGAGAAGATGGACATTTTTTAGGAAGATAAGAAGCTTTTGGGGAAGTTAAGAAGTTAAGAAGTTATCACTCGCTTCGCTCGTTGGAAGTTAAGACAAATGTCTTTTTTCTACGCTCGAGGGGAGATTCTCCTTTTGCTTCTTTTTCTTTGATTTTTTACTTCTGTGAATTATTTTTTGTTTTTCCAGCGCTTGAGGAGGGGGAAGAAGGAGCGCATTACTTGCTTGTAATCTTCTTGGGAGAGGTTTTGGCCGGTGTGCTGATTAAATTCGCCCACATATTGTGCGCAGTGGTCGATCATCTGCTCCATGGTGCAATCCCAATTAAATTTGCCCTCGTCGAAGCAATATTTGCAGTAGTCGAAACAAACGGAGCCGTCGGCATTGCGTGCGCAATCGGCATCAGCAGCGAGCGGCATGCCACAACTTTGGCAAAACTGAGGCAATTGCCCTTCTTGCAGATGCTTTTCCTTGGGCGGGAAGGTGGCGTCGAAGCGTGCAAAATCTTCCGGATTTTCGTCAGCCACGAAATAGGGTCGAGGCGTGTGGTAGGTGCCGGTTCTGCCGTTGAGGTATCCCGGAATGAGTTCTTGTGCCAAGAAATAAGGCACCTCCGCCTCTTTCGGTTCGCCGTGATAGTGAATGCCAATGGTGCTTGCCACCACAAAACCCGCGTGGCGGTAGAAACCGATTTTGCCCTCCATACAGAGCACGCCAATGCCCATCTGCTTCGCTTTCTCGATGGAATAGGTAAGCAATTTCAGTCCGTAGCCTTTGCGTTTGTAATCGGGGTGAATGCTGATAGGTCCGAAAGTCCACGCCGGAATCACGGTGCCATCATCGGCAATGATAGACGCCTTGCTATACATTACATGGCCGATAATTTTGCCATCTTCTTCCATCACGAAATTGAGTTCGGGAATAAAATCAGGGTGATTGCGGAAGTGATGCAGCACATAGTGCTCAGTGCATCCGGGGCGGTAAATGTTCCAAAATGCTTCGCGCGTGAGCTGTTCCACAGCGCGATGGTCGGAAGGGAGTTCTAATCTGATATTCATAGTGTTTGATTAATTTTTACTAAAGTTTCGGAAGTATTCATTTTTGGAAGTTAAGAAGTTAAAGAAGTTATCGCTCGCTTCGCTCGCTGGAAGTTAAGACGATAGTCATTGCTCAGCAATGAGCAAAGTGATGGTTACACCGCTACAAAACCCTTCATTTACTTCCGAAACTTAAAATTTTTATTGTTGGGTGGATTGCGGCTTCACCACGTGGAAATTGATAGTGGTGGCGCCATGAAGCGGGTGAATAAACTCGTAAACGATTAGTTCGGGTTGCTTGTCGGCTTTCAATTGCGCGTGAAAGCGAACCTCGGCAGTGGGTGCCTTCGGCATAGAGGAAGCGATGGAATCGGGCAGATAGTAGGTGGCAGCACCATACATCAGCGTGCTATCGGGCGAATATTCCACGGCTTCGGCAGTGATGTCGCCCATATTTTTGCCCGAGAACACCAATCCCGAGCCTTCTTCCACGGTTTTGTGCGAGCCATTGCGATAATGATAGGTGAGCGAACGGACAAACACCCAGGTGTTGACCCCGGTGAATTTCACTTCCTTATTAAAGCCATCGGCACACACCATATAGGCATAGCCATTGAAAAGATTGCCATCGGTGGAAACTGCAAACCCGGTGATATCGTCGTCGGTGGCAGGCAGCACATCATTGCCTTTAGAGTCGGAGCAAGCGGCGAAGCACATCAGCGCAATAGCGAGCACACAAGCCATCGCCATTGTAAAAGCGTTACGTTTCATTTTAATGTTGTTGCGTTTAAAAAATGCCACATTATTTAAACAAAGTGACAAAGAAAATGACAGATGAAATGATAATTGTTTCTAAAAATCCCATATCTCATTCGTTTATTTAATGGTTACACATTTTGAGGAGTGAAGTCAAACACCCAGTATCCCTTTGGGGCAAAGCCAAAGCGGAGAGCCCGTCGAAAAATCAAGTGTCCAAATCTGCTGCTCAGCCAAATGCCGCCAATGCGGTAACACTCTTTGCGAAGGAGCAAGCCGGCGCACCAAGTTTCTATTTCGCGCGGGTCGGTTGCGGCTGGCGTGCTTTGCCAATTGAGGATAAACTTCACAGGCTCATCGTTGCGGCAAATGTCGCAAACCACGTCGTAGAGTTGTGATTCATTGAAGCGCTCAATGGCTTCGAAAGTGAGCTTTTGCATTATGCGATAGATTTTGAATTCGCTGCAAAGTAAGTGCTATTTTTTGATATGCTCAAAAAAAGAGGTACAAACAGCCGAAAAAAGTGACCTACGAAGGTGTTTTGGGATGAATGGGTGGTATTCTGTGACGAATGGCTATTCTATTTTAGGAGAAGCGAGACTATGCTTCGGGGTGATTGAGCCACTCTTTGATGTGCTGCTGATAGGTTTTTGACACCGGCACCGGCGCCTCGCAGTGGTGCAGCATCAAATAGAAACCGCTGCTGCGGCTTTCCACACTTTTCACCTGCTTCAGGTTCACGATAAAGGCACGATGGCATCGGCAAATGTGACTCACCGCATCCACTTTTTCCTCCACATCCTTAATGCTACTGCGAATGGCAGTGCGAGCCGGCTTATCTTGGTTTAGATAATGAATGTTCACATAATTGCCATCGGATTCGGCGTAGAGAAAATCGAGGGCGCTACATTCCACCTTTTCTTTTGTGGCACCGGAGAACAGGATATCGGAAGAAGGGGAAGGCGCTTGGGACTTGAATTTTTGCATTAAGCGTTGGCGCTCTTCGAGAATGCCGTTGAGGTGCTGTGCTTCTTCCAATTCTTTGATTAAGAATCTGCCGTGATACACCGAACGCCAGTAAGCACCAATCATCACCGAGGTGAGCAGAATCATCATCCCCACTTTCAAAAAATTTAACCACGACAGCGCCGCATCTTCACCACTGAGGGAGGCAGAATTCCATAGCGTGATGCCGAAGGTGATAAGCACCAAGTTAATTAGCTGGTACCAAAGGTTGCGGCGCACCAATGTGGGCTCACCCACGGAGATGTCGTTGGTGGGGAGGCGCAACATATACCGAAGCGCCATTTCACTGACAAAAGCAGAGCCTGTGACGATAAAAAACAAGCCCGCCACATACACCAATCTGCTCCATCCGAATTCGGGGAAGTCGAATGGCTGAAACACCACCAACACAGCGATGCCAATGAGAGCGCTGATAAATCGTTCTTTCATACCAAGAGTGCTATCAGAGTGCAAAAATACGGCATTTCCTCCATATTTGCAATATATGCGGGGTAAGATGCACGGTTCTTTCATTTAAGGATGCGCATACTGAATACATTTGCTTTCTTTTGTGGCATGAAACGATATTAGCCTTTAGCCGTTAGCCGTTAGCTATCAGCAATAGGGGCAAAAGGCAATCGTGCATTATGGATTATGAATTGTGCATTTATTAGAGGGAGAGGCACAGTTCTACGGGGCAGTGGTCGCTACCGTAGATTTCATTGTGGATGCTTGCGGAAGCCATTTTTGGTGCGAGGCGGTTGCTTACCAAGAAGTAGTCGATGCGCCATCCGGCATTTTTTTCGCGAGCTCGGAAGCGGTAGCTCCACCACGAATAGGCGTCGGTGAGGTCGGGATAGAAATGGCGGAAGCTATCGGTGAAACCGGCAGTGAGCAGGGTGCTCATTTTTTCACGCTCCTCGTCGGTGAAACCGGCGTTTTTGCGGTTAGTTTTTGGATTTTTCAAATCGATTTCCTTGTGTGCCACATTCAAATCGCCGCACACAATCACCGGTTTTTTGGCATCGAGCTCCAAGAGGTAGGCGCGGAATGCGTCTTCCCACGTCATGCGGTAGTTGAGTCGTCGCAAACCGTCTTGGCTATTGGGTGTGTAGCAGGTCACCAAATAGAAGTCAGGCATTTCTATGGTGATTACACGTCCCTCGTGGTCGTGCTCCTCCACGCCGATGCCATAGGTCACGCTCAGGGGCGTGTGCTTAGTGAAAATGGCGGTGCCGCTGTAGCCCTTTTTCTCGGCATAGTTCCAATATGATTGGTAGCCCTCAAACTCCAGGTCTAATTGTCCGGCTTGCATTTTGGTTTCTTGCAAGCAGAAAAAATCGGCATCAAGCGAGGAGAAAATATCGGCGAAGCCTTTACCCACCACGGCGCGTAGGCCGTTCACATTCCAAGAAATCAGTTTCATACGTTGGAATCTTCTTCGTTATCAATTTGTTGTTGCTGCTGTGCTCGGGCATATTTTTTGTATTCTTCACGCGACAATTTGTGAGCGGCAAAGGAGAATTTGAGCGCCATCACCAAAGCCGCCACCGCGATCACTACGCCGAGGATAGGCACCCAAGTGGGCACATCGTAGGTTTGTCCCACCCAAAGCACGGCGCAAGCCACGGCAATAGCCACAAAATCGAAAATTAAAGCGCGTTTGCGCAAATCTTTATAACTCATCATAGCGGTTGATTATTAACAGAATTACCAAAATTTATTTTGCTCTTTATTGTACTCAAATCCCGCTGCTTTCAGCTTGGCTTCGAGCTCCTTAGGGTCGACATCTTCCGCCTTGCAAAACTCCTGGAGCGAAGGATAGCGGTCGCGCAGTTGCGTATTCACATAGCTAAAAAGCATAAACGGGTCGGAGGGCAAATGATTCGTCATATTTCTATAAACCTTATATAAGTTTCGCAAGTGATAATATTTGGAAGTTAAGAAGTTAAAGAAGTTATCACTCGCTTCGCTCGTTAGAAGTTAAGACGATAGTTATTGCTTATGGTTGAGCTGAGTGGTGATTACAAACTACAAACCCCATATTTACTTGCGAAACTTGAGTAAACCTTATATTAAAAGGCAAAATTAGCAAAAAAATGAAAAAGTGCACAATGGAAAGTGCATTTTTGAGCGAAAAGTGCACAATGGAAAGTGCATTTTTGGGCAAAAAAGGGGAGATTGTCGACTTCGTGACGAAAATGAGGGCCTGTTTGTGGGGGTATTTTGTTTGTGGCGGGAAAATGGTTATCTTTGCGGATGGTTTAAGCGAATGGAAATAGATTGCTTACATAGGTTTGATGCTTGCATCGATGGGATTGAGGTGCCCGAGCGGCTCAACAATCCTTTTCGATATGTGCCTCATCGGCTTGCCGAAATGGCTGCAGAGCAGGTGGAAGCGGCTATTAAGCAGCATCGTGATTGGGAGGTGGCGCTGAGCCAGGGGAAGATGCTGGGCGTGTTGGTGGTGCGCGATGCGGAAGGGGAATTGGGCTATTTAGCCGCATATTCGGGAAATTTGTCGGGCATTGACGCTTCATCTTATTTTGTGCCTGCGGTGTACGATTTGCTGGCTCCGGATGGTGAATTTAAGGTAGGAGAAGCGGAAATCAGCGCCATGAATGATAGGATTGCCGCACTTCAGGCTTCACCCCAACGGGCACAGGCACAGCAAGCGGTGGTGGAAGCCGAAGCAGCCAAGCGCGATGCCATTGCGGCTTATCAGCAATTGATGAGCGAAGCAAAAGCACAGCGCGATGCCATGCGCCAATCTACGCTCAGTGCGGCGCAAGCGCGAGCGCTTATTCACGAAAGTCAATTTCAAAAAGCCGAACTGAAGCGCCTGCGGCGGCATCACGACGCCCTCATTGCAGAGAAGCGCGCCATAGTCGATGGCATTGCCCAAGAAATAGCGGCGCTTAAAGCACAGCGCAAGCGCATGAGTGAGGCTTTACAAGAGCGGATATTTCGATTGTTTGTGGTGAGCAACGCCCGTGGCGAGCGGTGCGATTTGATGGACGTGTTTGCCGACTTTTACCGCTCCCACCCCACCCTACAAGGCTCCGCCATACCGCCGGCAGGTGCAGGCGAATGCTGTGCGCCCAAGCTCTTTCAGTATGCCTTCCGGCATAGGCTCACATCGGTGTGCATCGCCGAATTTTGGTGGGGCGCGTCGCCGGTGCAAGAGGTGCGCCACCATGGTCACTACTATGGCGCATGCCTCAGTAAATGCCGCCCTATCCTCTCATTTATGTTGAAAGGCATGGCTGTGGAAGAAGCCCACGCCCAAGCGCCCATTGCCACGGCGGAAGAAATGATACTCTACCAAGATGCGTGGATAGTGGTGGCGAACAAGCCCGCCGGCATGCTCAGTGTGCCCGGAAGGCTAAGCGACCATTCGCTCCAGAGTGTGCTATCGGAAGCCACGGGGTGTGAATTGAAAGCCGTTCACCGATTGGATATGAGCACATCAGGGATTGTGGTGCTGGCGAAAACGCCCCTGGTGTATGCCTATTTGCAAAAAGAATTTGCCGAACGGCGCGTGGAGAAATGCTATATGGCATGGGTAGAGGGCGAGGTGGACGGAGATGAAGGCATCATTGATTTGGCACTGCGCCCCGACATCACCGACCGCCCGCGACAGATGGCGGACCCGAAGCACGGCAAGCGAGCCGTGACCCGCTACAAAGTGGTGGAGCGCAACGCATCGGGACGCACATTGGTAGAATTTCATCCACTCACAGGGCGCACGCACCAATTGCGGGTGCACGCCTCCCATCCATCGGGATTGGGATGCCCCATAGTGGGCGATATGCTCTATGGGCGCGCCGCCTCACGGCTGATGCTGCATGCCGCCGGCATCACCTTCACGCACCCGCACAGCCAAGCGAGGGTAAGTTTCAGTGCACCGCTACCCTTCTGAAGCAGAGGCTTTTGGTTTGATATTTTTATGCTTCGGAGCTTTCGGCACGTGGAGCACAAACTCATTGTAGTAAGCAATCAGTAGCGAAGTGGCAGGCAGTGCAATAATCAAGCCAATAAATCCCAACACATAGCTCCAAATGGCGAGCGCCAAAAACACGATAGCCGGGCGCAATCCCATTTGCGAACGCATAATGGTGGGAATAAGCACCACATCTTGAATGAGTTGGCAAATGCAATAGGCGGCAAAAGTCCAGCCAAAGAGCGGCCAGAGCGGCGCGCCGGTAGCCACCGATTGCACCACGCACAAAAAGGCGGCAAAGGGGATGGACACGAGTTGCAAATAAGGCACCATATTCAGCACACCAATCGACAAACCAAACACGATAGCCATCGGCAAATCGATGATAGAAAATTCAATGGCAAAAATGATGCCTACAAAAAGCGACACCAAAGCCTGGCCGCGGAAATAGCGGCTCATGGTGAGGGTCACATCATTGAAGATGCGGAGCACCGTGCGGCGATACGGCTTGGGAATGCTGCCCTTAAAACCGCGTGCAATGATATCGTAGTCGATGAGCACAAAAAACATATAGAGCAACGCAATGAGCCACGAAGTGATGGTAATCACCACATGCAAGGTGGTACCCACCACCGACACCGTGCCGCTCATCACACTTTTGCAGAACTCCAATAATTGTTCTTTGGAGAACATAGATTCCAATTTTTCGGCGCTCAAGTATTCATTAAAGAGCTGAATCATCCAGTCGGGCATCGTGGCCGACGCCACTTCGTGCTGAATATATTTGCCCAGCAATTTACCCATTTCCACAAAATCGTCGACAATGGAAGGTATCAAAAACCAAAAAATGGCGATGATAGAGCCGAAGAACAGCACCATGGTGAGCAAAGCCGGGATTAAACGCTTTTTCAGGTGGAAAATGCGCATAAAGAAGCGCACCACCGGTTCGAGCATATATGCCAGCAAGCATCCCACCACAAAAGGCAACAAAATGCTGCTCAGATAGTTGATTAGATACACAGCGAGTGCCACCACTGCCACGGTGAGCACCAATCGGACCGTACGGTCGAGGTCGTATTTTTTTCGTTCTGCTACAGTATTCATGATTTCCTTCTATTTTTCGGCAAAATTAGTATTTTTTCGGATAGCAGAGCACAAATAGTGGGAAAAAGTTATTTTTGAGCCGTTAGCTGTTAGCCTTTAGCTTTTTGCTTTTTGCATTTTGCATTTTGTGGGGATTTGTGGTGGGAAATTGGAGAATATTTTTTACTTTTGTACTCAAGTTTCGCAAGTAAAAAAATGGGGAAGAAAGATTGTTGTTACTGATTAGTTCATCGCCAGGCAATGACATTCGTCTTAACTTCTAACGAGCGAAGCGAGTGATAACTTTTTTAACTTCTTAACTTCCAAAGATTATCACTTTCGTAACTTAAATTTTGTAGTGAAATCGGAAAATTGAGTAATATAGTATGGCACAACCCACCCTTATTGTGATAACCGGGCCGACGGGCGTTGGTAAAACAGCGGTGAGTATCAGCATCGCCCGGGAATTGGGGTGCGAGATTATCAATGCCGATTCGCGTCAGATATTCCGCGACATCCCTATCGGCACGGCTGCGCCCACAGCCGAGGAGCAGGCGATGGTGAAGCATCACTATGTGGGGTTTCGTAACCTTGACGAATACTATAGTGCCGCACAATTTGAGAACGATGTGATGGCGTTGCTGCCCACGCTGTGGCAAAAATGCGATTACGCCGTGATGTGCGGCGGGAGTATGATGTATGTGGATGCCGTGTGCAAAGGCATCGACTTGGTGCCCGATATTTCGCCCGAGGTGCGCACCGCAGCGAAGCGCCAATTTTCCGAGCAAGGGATAGAACCTTTGCTTGCGGAACTGGCACAAGTGGACCCCGATTATTATGCTATAGTGGACAAAAAGAACCCGAAACGCATAGTGCACGCCATAGAAGTGTGCCGACAAACGGGCAAGCCCTACTCCACATTTCGCACCGGGAAAATTAAAGAGCGGCCGTTTCGGATTATAAAAATAGGGCTGAATATGGAGCGTGCGCGGCTATTTGAGCGCATCAATGCCCGCGTAGACGCTATGATGGAGATGGGGCTGGAGCAGGAAGCAAGAAGCGTGTATCACTTGCGCCACTACAATTCGCTCAACACGGTAGGCTTCAAGGAAATGTTTGCCTACTTCGACGGCACGATGGACTTCCTGACCGCCCGCGAACGCATCAAAAAGAACACCCGCGTGTATGCCAAAAAGCAACTCACCTGGTATGCCAAAGACCCATTGATGCAGTGGCTACACCCGGAGGAAGCAAAAGCGCGAGTGCTGAAATGCTTGGCAAAAAATGATGTTACGGTTTAAACCAAAACGGAAATAAATGGTCTACACAACAAAGAAACGAGATTGTAGGACCCACAAAAAAATTACTGCATTATGAAAACGAATATGAAACTCATGATGGTGGCCATGATGGCATTTGTGGCAACATCTTGCGGCATCTTCAACGATCCCACTTACACCGATGTGGTGGCTTACGGCACACCTTACTACTATCAAGGTGCCACCTATTACTACTACAACAATAACTACTACATCCCCTACGATTCGCACGGCACGATGTGTGTGCGCCGCATGAACAATGTGCCCTCACACTTTAGGAACAACCCGACACCTCCACCTCGCAACAATTATAGCAACGGCTACAACGATGGCTACAACCGCGGCTACAACGACGCTACTCGCAACCAACATAGCAGTAAAAACGAATACAATTCCGGCAACGGCAGGCGCCCCGGCAATAGCGGCATCAACCCCGGCGGAAACAAGCCCAGCGCAGGCAGTAGTAAGCCCACCACCGGCGGAAACAGCAGGCCCACTACCGGCGACAGTAGCAAGCCAAGCGCAAGCGGCAGTACGCCTCAGCGCAACCTTGGCGGAGGGCAAAGCGCTCCAGCCACCAAGGTAGAGCCCAAAACGACGGTAAACTCTACGCCAAGCCAATCGACCCCCACGCAAAAGAAAGTGAATGTGTCGGGCGGACGCCGATAGCGCGGCAAAACAAAACATTGAATTTAACCCATTGGTCGGGAAGCGAATCATGCTCCCGACCTTTAACTACGAAATACATCCGGCATGAGCCAGAGCAGAGCACATCATTCCACCTCATCTCCCTTCACGGGCATCGACATTTTGAAATTCATTTTGGCGGTGCTGGTGGTGAATGCGCATGTGCACGGCATCGACGAATTGCTCGAAACCACAGTGGGCATCAATATCAAACCACTGAACAGCATACTCGTAGCCACTTTTTTTCTGATTTCCTCGTTTTTTCTATTCCGAAAAATTCACATATCCAACCGGCCGTTGGGCATATTTCTGCACTTTAT
>JBJECV010000076.1:0-11863 GCA_051871435.1 Sodaliphilus sp.
CGTGTTTCACAAACCAATCTCCCTTCCCTTCAGGGAGGGGCCGGGGGTAGGCTTTCCCAACTGCCATCGGAGATGGCGTATTGTGGTTAACTCCATGCAAGCGAAGGCGCAGCCGGAGCGCAGCTTGGAGAAAGCGAACCGGAGGGCATGAGCCTCGAAGAGGGTCGGTTGTGGCAAGTCATCACCTATGTGTTTCATTTTGCTTTTGAATTAAAAAAATGGTCCAAATCGGAACAAAATCCGGGTGTTTCAGGCGTTTCGCATCCTCACCCCCTTCCCTTCAGGGAGGGGAGTGAGGTTCCTACATCTTCTGAAACTGCCTGAACAGTGGCGGTGGATTTGTGGGGGCTGGTGTAAAGTATTGCGCCCCTACGGTGAGTGTGTAAGTAGTTGTAGTTTAATGGTTTGCCCCTATTACATGCCGAAGGCATGTCCCTACTGGTGGGTGGAATTTTCGTCGGCTTTGGTTTGGTGCCCCCCACTATTTTTCTACTGAGCCGTTATTTGTTTTTAGGGATTTATAAATGGGTTCGTTTTTTTTATTGTATTTTGCAAAGGAAATCAATATTTGCAATTTTTCGAAATTTTAAATCGTGCAAAACCATAAAAAAAAAACTCCCCCGAACTCTTATTTTTGGGAACAAAAGAACCTTCCCTTTGTTCCCAAAAATATTGATTTTATGTGGTGGTGAGGAAGGTGATGAGTTTTTTTACGGCTCGGCCGCGGTGGCTGATGGCATTTTTTTCGTTGGCATCCATTTGGGCAAAGGAGCGGCCGTCGGCTTCGTCGGGGCAGAAAATGGGGTCGTAGCCAAAGCCGCACTCGCCGTGCTTTTCGGTGAGAATGTGTCCTTCCACACGGCCATCAAAAAGGTGCAGTTTACCTTTATAAATCAGGGCTATAGCCGTGCGAAATCGAGCTGTGCGTCGCTCCGGCGCCACTCCTTGCATTTTGGCAAGCACCTTGCGCATATTGGCTTCGCTATTGTGTCCCTCGCCGGCATAGCGCGCGCTATACACGCCCGGCTCGCCGCCGAGTGCATCAATTTCGAGGCAAGTGTCGTCGCTAAAGCAATCGTAGCCGTAGTGCTCCTTGATGTAGCGCGCCTTTTGTTCGGCATTTTCCTCAATGGTGGGGCACGTTTCGGGAATATCGTCGTGGCAACCGATGTCGTTTAAACTCAGAATTTTAAACCTCTCGCCCACAATCTCGCGCAATTCCTGCAATTTATGAGCATTATTCGTAGCAAAAACCAAAGTATCCATCAGCAAAAAATGAAAAATATTTAGAAATTAAAGAAATTACTATTAGGTGATAATAAAAATGAGCGCTTAGGTAATTCGCAAAATTTCTCACAAAATTTGATTGAATATAGAGAAAGCATAAAGAGGTAAATCTATTACTTTTTCTCCTCTTTTAAAATCAGTCATCGACGTACGAATTGCGCTTTTTGGTTGATTCTGTGAAATATACACCGCCAGGGATTTGGCGCGTAAGTTTTGCTCAGCCTTCACCTCGATGGGTATTACTTCGCCCTGATATTGAACCACGAAATCCACCTCAGCCGTACCATTGACGGGCGACCAATAAAAAATTGGTAAATCGGAACGCATTTTTAATTCTTGCAACACAAATTGTTCGGTAAGCGCACCTTTATATTGCAAAAATAAATCATTACCGTTCACGATGGTTTTGGAGTCAAGACCCGACATGGCTCCGTGAAGTCCGATATCGAGCACATACAATTTAAATATTTCCGGATTTTCAAAAGCCTTCAAAGGCAATTCACCATGTGAAATTCGAGTCACTTTATACACCAGTCCTGCATCGCACAACCACTGAATTGCTGTTTCAAAATCTCTTGCTCGGGCGCCACCTTTAATGGCAGAATAAATAAATTTTTTATTCTCCTTGGCAAGTTGAGAAGGAATACTACTCCAAAGCAAAGTCATTCTTTTCACTATTTCACGTGGTGGATGCTTTGAAAAATCGTGGTCATACGACCTTAAAATGGCATTCTGCACTTTTCTCACTTCTTTATAATCCTTACGCACATTGAAAGTGCTCACTGCCTCCGGCATTCCTCCCACATAAAAATATTGCTTCAGTAAATCAATATATTGATTTTTAAAAGCATTAATTGTTTCAAAATCAGCATTATGAATTAAATCCACCATGCCTTTTTTTCCTAATGCCAATAAAAATTCTTCAAAACACAAAGGCTTAATATTCAAAAAATCAACTTTCCCAACCGGGAATGAGTCATTAAGATGGTCGATGACACCCAACAACGAACCGGCAGCAATTATATGATATTGTGGTGCTTTTTCTTTGAAATATTTTAAAGCCAATAGCCCACGACGTGCATATTGAATTTCATCTAAAAATATTAACGTAGACCCTGCTTTAATTTTTACACCGCTATACGATTGTAGCGCCATAAGAATGCGATTGATATCAAAATCCAATTCAAACACATTCATTAATGGCTCAGCATCTTCAAAATTAATTTCAACGAAATTACTAAATTCACGACGTCCGAATTCACGCGCCAACCACGTTTTGCCTACCTGCCGTGCACCCTCCAAAATCAATGGCTTTCGCACTGAATCGGGGGCATTTTTCCATGTCAATAATTCGGAATAAACATACCTTTCCATATATGTATTTTAAGAGTTTTTGCAAAATTACTAAATATCAGTGAACTACAAAATAAAAAACACATTTTCTTGACGAACTTTTACCTAAACTCACACATTTTCCGGACGAACTTTTGCTCAAACTCACACATTTTCCGGACGAACTTTTGTCAAGTGAGTACCTTTAAATATAAATAAATTCTTCGTTTTCAAATTTTGAAGGAGAAAGAAACATTACATAATAAACAGGCATATACGTGATTTTATCCTTCACCCTCACATTCCCATAATTGCAAAGCACTATTCCCTCATTAATATGATAGTCATCAATGCTTAAAAACCTATTGAGCGCACTATGAATATAATAGTCTTTGCCCGACTTCACTTCTATGGGTAGTACTGAAAGAGAGTCTACATGGTCGATTAAAAAATCTACCTCTCCGTTCTTTTTATTATCGTAGTAAAAAAGTTTAAAACCATGCGACTTTAATTCCTGAGCCACCACATTTTCATACACAGAACCTAAATTAATACCGCACCTATCATTCATCACCGACTGAATATCGTGATGATATAAAATAGAAGTGAGCATACCAACATCATTCAAATATAATTTCAATAAATTCTTTCCACTATTCTCCACTAAAGGATAAGAAGGCTTGCTAATAGCTTGCACATTTATGCTAACACCTGAAGATATTAAATATTCAAATTCTTTAACATAACTGCCCATCCGCTTCCCGGGCTTGTTTTCAATATCCTTAGCCACCATCCGCTTTTTTACCTTTTCAAGATTGGATGGCACCATATCTAAAATGCGCTGAATGGTGAGTTTGCGTAATGCCTCTTTTTCATATTTGGCAGCATCACTCTTATAAAGCGAATAAATATTGGATTGAATAGAACGCACACTCACAATATTATGCTCCTCTAAAAAGCAATTCACTACAGCGGGCATACCTCCCACCAATAAATACTTTCGAAAATAATCCATCATTTTAAGGTGAAGCGAAGTGGTCAAACCTTCACGTGATTCAAATAATTGTCGGATGTGGCTGAGCATAATTTCGCCCACACCATTTGCAATCAAAAATTCTTCAAAATCGAGCGGATACATTGAAATCATTTCAATGCTACCAATTGGCAGACTTTGAGCATTATTCAAAGCTATTCCCAATTGTGAACCACTTGCAATATAGGTGAAGCGATTGTCGGCTACCAAAAATTTAGCTAAAGTAAATAAATGAGGATAGGCTTGAATTTCATCTATAAACACCAATGTGTTTTCACGCTCTCGCATACGATCACCGGCCATACTACTCAGCGATATCATAAAATCTTCCACAGTGCGAGCATGGGCAAATAATTGAGCGCCTTGCTTATCTTCCTCCATATTAATTTCAATGAAATTTGAAAACAAATTGCGCCCAACCGCACGAATAATATACGATTTTCCCACCTGACGAGCACCACTCACCACAAGCATTTGTTGTTTACCCGAACGTAAAAATTTCTCTATTTTTGAATATATTTTTCTAAATAACATAATCAATTAATAATAAATTAATTACAAAATTATAATACACTTTTCCTATAAAAATTTCACCTCAAAATTACACTTTTCCTATAAAATAAACAAGAAAAAATTACACTTTTCCTATAAATCGGGCATATTATTTGAATAGCATCCTCATTTAAAAATACGTACGTGATAATAACAATATATAATAGAAATAGCAAAATTTTTGCTCTTAACATATCAAAATTAGATAATTATTCATATATTTGCATCATTAAAATGCCAATTTTGATATAATGGAAAATTTTATTATGCTCTCTGATACGGAAATTACTAAAAGAATTTCTAAAAAATTAAAATGGCTTCGGCTGAAGCAAAATATCTCGCGCCGAGCACTGTCGCACGATTCAGGGGTGTCAGTTTCAAGTATTGCGCGAATGGAAGATGGCGAAATTAAATCGTTTGAATCATTTATCAGAATCTTACGAATGTTGGGCAAACTCCATATTTTGCAACCCCTCGTAGAGGATGAACCCATCAGCCCCATCGAGTATTTCAATATGATGCAAGCCGCAAAGCCCAAAAAACAACGCCAAAGAGCTTCCAAAGTCCAAAATAACAATCCAACTAATATCTCTCCTAAATGGTAACCACAGCACAAATTAAAATGTTTGATCAAATTGTGGGAGCCATAAGCTGGAACCCACAATATAATGTAACACAATTTGAATATCATCCTGATTTTATAAAATCAGGAATTCAACCCTCACCCCTATTAATGCCTGCAAGAGAAGGTAGAGTTTATAGTTTTGGTGACTTAAATCCCGACACTTTTAAAGGACTTCCCGGCATGATTGCGGATTCTTTGCCCGATACTTATGGACGTGCCTTGTTTGAAAAATGGCTTGCCCTTACTGGAAGAACAAGTGGTAATATTATTGAATCACTTTGCTACATGGGAAAACGATGTATGGGTGCACTCGAATTTGAACCTTCAATAGATAGCACATTCAACGAACAAAGAGCATTTGAATTAGATAGCTTAGTGGAAGTTGCACGCGAGGCTTTCAACGATAAAAATAGCTTTCACACCAATTTGAGTAATGATAGTAAGGCGGCTATAGCAGAAATTTTACGGCTCGGCACTTCGGCAGGTGGTCAGAGGGCAAAAGCTATTATTGCTTATAATAAAAGCACAGGCGAAGTGCGTTCAGGGCAAGTGGAAGCTCCTGAAGGATTCGATTATTATTTGATAAAACTTGATGGCGTTTCGGCAACGGTGGGATTGAAAGAAACTGAAAATTTCGGAAGAATTGAATATTCATTTGCTCAACTGGTAAAAAAATGTGGAATAAATATGAGCGAATGTTCACTCATAGAAGAAAATGGAAGAGCACATTTTCTCACTAAGCGATTCGATAGAATAGGAAATTCAAAACTTCACATGCAAACACTCTGCGGCATCGCACATTTTGATTACAGACTGCTGCGCGCATATTCCTACGAACAGGCTTTTAATGTGATGAGAGCACTACAACTCTCGTATGAAGAAGCACAAGAAATGTTTCGAAGAGTAGTATTTAATGTGGTGGTAAGAAATCAAGACGACCATACAAAAAACATTTCTTTCTTAATGGATAAAAAAGGCAAATGGACTTTAGCGCCTGCCTATGATATGGGCTATGCCTATAATCCGAATGGTGCATGGACTTCAGCACACCAAATGTCGGTAAATGGTAAGTTTCAAAATATCAATCGAAACGACTTATTGCAACTTGCTACTCTAAATAACATTCGCAGTGCTAACCATATCATTGATGAAATATGCGAAACCTGTTCGCATTGGCCAAACATAGCTCAGCACTGTGGCGTACCTGCATCAATGATAAATCAAATTGTTCCACATATGCTTCTCTCCATCTAATACATATAGATAATTTTTATTAAAATATCAAAATTAGATGATTATCACTATATTTTCATCATTAAAATATCAGATTTGATATAAAAAAAATAAGTAGAAAATTAGTAAAAATCCTGCGACACTACCAGCGGGTGGATGCAAGCTGGAAATTGAAAATTAGCCTTGCCAAAATTCTACATTGGCAAGGCTATTTGATAGATTAGATATTGGAAATTAGAAATTGGAAATTAGAAATTAGAGGTTGTAGATTGAAAGCAAAAAGACATTTGTCTTAACTTCTTTAACTTCTTTAACTTCTTAACTTCTAAAAAATATCTTCTTAAACTTTTAAGAAACTTCTTCTTAACTTCTATCCAATCACACCACCACGTTTACAATTTTGTTGGGGACCACAATCACTTTTTTGGGTTGCTTGCCGGCGAGCCATTTTTCGGCGCCGGGATTGGTGAGGGCTATGCGTTGCACTTCGTCTTTGTCGGTGCCTACGGGCACTTCTATGTTGAAGCGGGGCTTACCGTTGAACATCACGGCGTATTTCACGCTGCTTTCTTTGAGGTATTCTTCATTGAAAGCTGGCCAAGTGGCGTCGCACACAGTGCCTTGTTCGCCCATCACGTGCCACAGTTCTTCGCAAATGTGCGGTGCAAAGGGTGCGAGCACCACGATGAGGTCTTTGAAGATGGCTTTGCTCACACATTTTTGTGCATAGAGTTCGTTGGCGCAAATCATAAAGGCTGCCACGGAAGTGTTGTAACTGAGCACTTCCACGTCTGCCGACACTTTTTTGATGAGTTTGTGCAGCGATTTCAAATTGTCGGCTGTGGGCGCATCGTCGCTCAGGCGCACTTGGTCGCCATCCCACACCATATTCCACAATTTTTTCAAGAAGCGGTTCACACCGTCGATGCCGTTGGTGTCCCATGGTTTGCTGGCTTCCACCGGACCGAGGAACATTTCATAGAGGCGAAGTGTATCGGCACCGTAGCGCTCCACGATGTCGTCGGGATTAACCACATTGAACATAGATTTCGACATTTTTTCAATTGCCCAACCGCATACGTATTTGCCGTTTTCCAACACAAATTCGGCATCGCGGAATTCCGGACGCCAAGCGCGGAATTTTTCTATATCGAGCACATCATTGCTCACAATATTCACGTCCACGTGGATGGGAGTCACGTCGTAGTCGTCTTTGAGATTGAGGCTCACGAAAGTGTTGGTATCTTTGATGCGATACACAAAATTGCTACGCCCTTGAATCATACCCTGATTGAAGAGTTTTTTGTAGGGCTCAGCCTCGCACACATAGCCGTAGTCGTAGAGGAATTTATTCCAGAATCGGCTGTAAATCAAGTGACCGGTGGCGTGTTCCGTACCGCCCACATAGAGGTCCACTTGACGCCAATATTCGTCGGCTTCTTTTCCCACGAGGGCTTCATCGTTGTGCGGGTCCATATAGCGCAAATAGTAGGCACTCGAACCTGCAAAACCCGGCATGGTGCTCAATTCCAAAGGTTGTCCGTTGGTGGCTACCCAATTCTTGGCGCGTCCCAATGGGGGTTCGCCGCTTTCGGTGGGCAAAAATTTATCCACTTCGGGCAATTGCAGTGGCAATTCACTTTCGTCGATCAATTGCGGCTGCCCGTCGGCATCGTAATACACAGGGAAGGGTTCGCCCCAATAGCGTTGACGGCTAAAAATGGCGTCGCGCAAGCGGTAATTCACCTTCACTTTACCAATACCTTCCGCTGCAATAAATTCTTTGGTTTTGGCAATGGCATCTTTCACTTGTAGCCCGTTGAGTTGCAATTTTTCGTTGCTCGAATTCATCATAATGCCGTCTTTGGCATCAAAACTTTCTTCGCTCACGTCGGCACCTTCTATCAGAGGCACGATGTCGAGGTTGAAATGCTTGGCGAAGGCATAGTCGCGGCTGTCGTGGGCGGGCACTGCCATGATGGCGCCTGTTCCGTAGCCGGCGAGCACATAGTCGCTGATGTAGATAGGAATATTTTTACCGGTAACGGGATTCACGGCATACGAACCACTGAACACGCCCGAAACCTTTTTCTCTATCATACGCTCGCGCTCAGTTTTGTGCTTCACCTCGTCGAGGTAGGCTTCCACGGCTTCTTTTTGCTCGGCAGTGGTCACCTTTGCCACATATTCGCTTTCGGGGGCAAGCACCATAAAGGTAACGCCGAAAATGGTATCGGCACGCGTGGTGAAAATAAGCATTTGCTCATCGCTGCCCACAATGGGGAAGAGCATTTCAGCACCTTCGCTATAGCCTATCCAATTGCGCTGCGTTTCTTTGATGGAATCTGTCCAATCCAAATTTTCGAGGTCGCGGAGCAAACGTCCTGCGTACGCCGACACGCGCAAGCACCATTGACTCATCATTTTTTGCACCACGGGATAACCGCCGCGCACCGACACGCCTTCGCTCACTTCATCGTTGGCAAGCACGGTACCCAATTTCGGACACCAGTTCACCATCGTGTTGCCACGATAGGCGATGCGATAATCCATCAGCACATTTTGCTTTTCCACCTTGCTCATAGCATTCCACTGCTCGGCAGTGAATTCGTTTTTGGCATTGGTGGCGGCATGGCAGCCTTCGCTACCATTCTTTTCAAAATATGCAATCAGTTCGCTGATGGGGCGTGCGCTTTCTTTTTCGGTGTTGTAGTAGCTATCAAACATTTTCATGAAAGCCCATTGCGTCCACTTATAGTAGGCAGGGTCGCACGTACGCACTTCTCGGTTCCAGTCGTAGCAAAAACCAATTTTTTCCAATTGCTCACGATAGCGAGCAATATTTTTCACTGTGGTCACCTCGGGGTGCTGCCCGGTTTGGATAGCGTATTGCTCGGCGGGAAGTCCGTACGCATCGTAGCCCATGGGGTGGAGCACATTAAAGCCTTTCAACCTTTTGAAGCGTGCAAAAATATCGCTGGCGATGTAGCCCAACGGGTGGCCCACATGCAAGCCCGCTCCCGATGGATAGGGAAACATGTCGAGCACATAATATTTTGGTTTGTCGTGATTGATTTCACAGGCGTACGTATGGTGGTCGCGCCAATACTGCTGCCATTTCTTTTCAATTTCGCGAAAATTATATTCCATAGTGTTTCGTAAATATAGATATGTATTTAAATTTTATTTTCTTTTTTTCTTCCTCTCTGCCAATGCAGGCGAGAGTTTTCCACATTATCCACAACCATATTATTATATAAGTATGAATTTTTTATTTTTAAAAAACTCTTTTATTGATGATAATGATACCCTGTGAATAAGTGTAATAACTTTTTTGCATTTTTCTTGCATTTTAAGTTATTGATGTTGCGAGCAAAGTTATGAATAGTTTGTGCACATGCTTTATTTTTGATTTAGAGCCGTTTCCAAACTTTATCAACACCCTGTTAACAACTTGCAAAGTTAATAAATTATTGTCAGTTTACCTATTAATTACTGATGAAAACCCTGTTAAAATCACACGCAATAAAATTTAAAAACTAAATTTGCATTTATTAGTCGCACGCATTAAGCCGCACTGATTTTCAAAAGTCAAGCCTTTTTTTCCACTTTTTATCAATAACTTTTCAAGGTATTCTCCACAAGTTATTAACAAGCTGTTGACAATTATTTTAAGAAGATATTTTTCAGAAGTTAAGAAGTTAAAGAAGTTAAGAAGTTAAGATGAATGTTTTGTTGACTTGTTGAGCCAGAAAAAATGCTTACCTTTGTGGTATGAAGAAGAAAAGTATGCTCGATTTGGGGCGCATCAGCGCCGAAGAATTTAAAAGTGCTGAAAAAATTCCCGTGGTGGTGGTGCTAGATGATGTACGTAGCGAAATGAACATCGGTAGCGTGATGCGCACCGCCGACGCGTTCGTGGTCAGCGAAATTGCGCTCTGCGGCATCACGGCTTGCCCGCCATCTGCTGAAATTCACAAAACTGCCCTCGGTGCCGAGGAAACGGTGAAGTGGACACATTATAATAATGTGATGGAAGCAGTGGCGCAATTGCGCCACAAAGGTTACAAAATTTGCGCAATCGAACAAGTGCACGGCAGCATAAGTCTTCAACATTTTATCATCACCCCCTGTGAAAAATACGCTATTATCTTTGGCAACGAGGTGAAAGGGGTGAACCAAGAGGCCGTTGATGCCTCCGACTGCTGCATCGAAATTCCGCAATTGGGCACCAAACACAGCCTCAATATCGCCAACTCTGCCGCCATCGTTATGTGGCATCTCTTCAGCCAATACCACCGCGAGCGTTAACACATATTATTTCAAGAAATTGAGGTAATTTTCGGGATTTACCACATTGTAGTTGGCATTGGCGTAGGCCTTCATAAATCCTGCAGGGGCTTTTGGCATTTTATTTCCCCACTTAATTTCGTATGCATTAATTTCCTCATTTTGTTCTTCAATAAGGTCAATTTCTTGTTGATCGTATGTTCTCCAAAAGAAATAACGGTTGTTCATTAAATGGTTTTGGTTATCCTTTAATTTTTCGGTGATAAAGAAATTTTCCCACAGTTTACCCATATTCTGCCTGCGGTTTGCATCTTTAAAATCACCAATAATGGCATTTCTTATACCATTGTCGTAGAAAAACCATTTTCCGGCTTTTGTCACTTCTTTACGCATATTTCTGCTGAAAGCACCCAATTTGTAGACCACAAACACTTTTGATAGCAAGTCGAGGTACTTTTCCACCGTTTCGCGGTGTATTCCTAATTGTTTTCCCAATTCCTCATAACTCACTTCGCTCCCAATTTGGAAAGCCACGAGTTGTAGCAATCGGTTCATTTTTGCCGTATTTCTCAGTCCGTCGATAGCGAGAATATCTTTTAAAAGATAAGCATTCACTATTTCTCTGAGATATTGCTCTTTCATATCGTTGTTGGTCATTTCCACCACTTCCGGGTAGCAACCGTAGATGATTCTATTTTCTAAATTCAGCCTTAATTCCATTCCATTTTGCTGTTGAGCAATTTCTTTGATTGAAAAAGGAGAGAGAAGGAATTGAGCTGCGCGCCCCACAAGTGGTTCCCCAATTTTATTGAGCAAGTCGAACGACGACGACCCGGTAGCAATCACTTTTATATTTTCTATTTCGTCGATAATGAGTTTTATTTTCAAACCAATATCGGGAATATGTTGCGCTTCATCAATAGCGAGCAATTCCGTGCCCTCAAATAAATTTCGATAATGATTTATCGAGCGATTTTGAAGCATAGCCTGAACATCCATATCCTCGCCATTGAGGATTAATTTTTTTCCTTCAATTTTTGAGCATATTTGTTTCAGAAGAAAGGTTTTTCCCACGCGTCGCGCACCATAAATCAGCACGGCTTTGCCGGGAATAAGTCGTTGTTCTATTTTTTCTTGCAAAGTGCGAGTAATGTGGTCCATATCGTAGATGTTTTATGGCACAAAAATAGTAAATTTTGCGATTATAATCGTATTTTTTACGTAAATTTTGCGGTTATAATCGTATTTTTTACGTTTTTGAGGGTAATTTCATTATTGCGATGGCGAAAAGGGGAGTGCTGATATTATTTTGCAACTACCTTCCACGGCTTTAGCGCTTATTTTTTCATTGGCAACCGTTAGAGTAATTATCTTAGCTATGATTTTTTTCCCTTCCCTTCAGGTAGGGCCGAGGTAGGTTTCACTTGTTGACCAAAAAATAGTTTGGTACGTTTTGGTATGATTTGATAAATTTTGGCATTTTGAAAAATTGTAAATATTTATTTACTTTG
>JBJECV010000077.1:0-11693 GCA_051871435.1 Sodaliphilus sp.
TAGGGTTGAAATCTTGTTCTTTAATATCGCCATCTTCTGCTTGAGCGGAGAAAGCACAAGCGGCAAACAGGGCTGAAAATATGAAAAATTTATTCAGTTTCATCAATTAAAAAATAAAGGTTGGTTACAAATAATATAACTCCAAAAAGTATTATATATTGTGTGGAGGCAAAAAAAATGCTACGGAAATCCTGCCCGATGCAAAGGATTTCCGCAGCGATATAGTATTAAGCCGAAAATGCGATTAATCGCGGCTACCGAAGAAGCGGAGCAAATAGAGGAACAAGTTGATGAAATCAAGATAGAGGCTCAAAGCACCGATAGCGGCGAGTTTACCCACATTTTGTTCGTCGGTTTGGTAAGCCATTTGTTTGATTTTCTGGGTGTCCCATGCGGTAAGACCCACAAAGATGAGCACACCCACACCGCTAATAATCCACGAAAGTGTGTCGGAAGCCAAGAAGAAATTCACCAGCGAAACCACAATCAGTCCAATCAGCGCCATAAACAGGATAGAGCCCATTTTCGACAAATCGCTCTTGGTGGTGTAGCCATAGAGCGCCATTGCGCCGAAAGTGCCGGCAGTGATAAAGAAGGTCTTGATAATGGCAGTGCCGGTGTAGGCAAACAAGATGGGGGTGAGCGTAACGCCGGTAACTGCTGAATAGAGGTAGAACAGCATCGAAGCCGTAGAGCTACTCATTTTGTTGATGCCGGCAGAGAGCCAAATCACCAATCCGAATTGAGCAATAATCAAACCCCAGAACACGAGTTTGCTGGAGAAAATCATATTGAGGAGTGCCGGAGAGCTTGCCACACCCAAAGCCACAAAAGCGGTTAAGAGCACGCCGAGGAACATTTTTCCAAACACGCGGCGCATCACTTTGGAAATGTAGGACGCCATACTCAATTCTGCACCCATAGCAGAAGCGGAATAATAGCCGCCATTGCCATTCATGTAATCCAAATTGTTCATAATGTGTATAAAAAATTAAAAGTTAATTCAAAGTTTGATTGTTTGGTGTGATGATGTAGCAAAAAGCGTGCCAATATCACATTCTTTCCGGTACTTCCACGCCGAGCAAGCTAAATCCGCGGCTAATCACCTCCGACACGATGCGCGAAAGTAGTAAGCGGAAGGCACGAGTGGTGGCGTCGCTTTCTTTGAGGATACTGTAGTCGTGGTAGAATTGGTTGAACGATTTTGCCAAATCAAACACATAGTTGGCAATCAACGCCGGGCTGTAGGTGCGGCCTGCTTCGCTCACCACATTGGGGAAGTCGGCGATGCGCTGAATGAGGTCGATTTCCTTTTCATTGGGTGCATAAGCTGCCACATTCACAGAGGCATCAGCCGGGTCGCTCTTGCGGAGCACCGAGCGGATGCGGGCGTAGGTGTATTGCACGAATGCACCGGTGTTGCCGTTAAAGTCGATGGATTCTTCGGGATTGAAGAGCATATTTTTACGCGGGTCTACCTTGAGAATGAAATATTTGAGCGCGCCTAATCCGATGATGCGGAACAAATTGTCCATCTCCTCTTCGGGTACTCCTTTCAGGCGACCTTCGCTCATTTGCTTGGCGGTAGCAATCATTTCGTCCATCAAATCGTCGGCATCCACCACGGTGCCTTCGCGGCTCTTCATCTTGCCATTGGGCAATTCCACCATACCGTAGGAGAAGTGCACCAAATCCTTGCCCCAGCTAAAGCCGAGTTTGTCGAGCAAGAGCGAAAGCACTTGGAAGTGATAGTTTTGCTCATTGCCCACCACATAAATCATTTGGTCGATGGGATAGTCTTGGAAGCGGAGTTTGGCGGTGCCGATGTCTTGCGTCATATACACCGATGTGCCATCGGTGCGGAGCAAGAGTTTGTGGTCCAATCCGTCGGCAGTGAGGTCGGCCCACACCGAATTGTCTTCTTTGCGATAGAAAATGCCCTTTTCAAGTCCTTCGAGCACCTTTTCTTTGCCTTCGAGATAGGTGTTGCTTTCGTAGTAGATTTTGTCGAAGCTCACCCCGAGGCGATCGTAAGTTTCATTAAATCCGGCATACACCCACTCATTCATCATGCTCCAAAGCGAGCGCACTTCCGCGTCGCCATCTTCCCACTTTTTGAGCATGGCGCGCGCCTCTTTCATAAGCGACGATTCCGCTTTGGCATCGTCTTCGCTCATGCCTTTCTCCATGAGCGCAGTCACTTCTTCCTTGTATTTTTTATCGAAAAGCACATAGAAATCACCAATCAAGTGGTCGCCCTTCTTGCCGGCTTGTTCGGGAGTGATACCATTGCCCCACTTTATCCACGCCAGCATTGATTTGCAAATGTGGATACCGCGGTCGTTCACGATGTTGGTTTTCACCACTTTATTTCCATTGGCTTCCATAATTTTAGCAAGGCTAAAGCCCAGCAAATTGTTGCGCACATGGCCTAAGTGGAGGGGTTTGTTGGTGTTTGGCGAAGAATATTCAATCATCACCAAGCGGCTATCGTCGGTCACGGGTTTGAAACCGAAATTGGGCTCTTTCGCTACATTTTGCAGCACCGACGTCCAGAAAGTGGGCTTGATGGTGATATTGAGAAAACCTTTGATGACATTAAATTTTTCCACGGCATCGCAGTGCTGCACCAAATAGGTGCCGATTTCCTGCGCAGTGTCTTCCGGGCGTTTGTGCGACGCTTTCAAAAACGGGAACACCACGATGGTGAGATTGCCTTCAAACTCCTTTTTGGTGGTGGAAGGCACGATGCTCTCGGCAGCCACTTCGGCGCCGTAGAGATTTTTCACCGCCTCAGCGGTGGCTTGAGCTAAAATATGATTCAACGACATAAATTATGAATGATTTCAAATTATAATATTCTGTATCAAACTACAAAGATACAAAAAATAACGAAAACGAAAACGAAAACGAAAACTTTCTTTGCGGAGTACAAATAACGAAAACGAAAACGAAAACGAAAACTTTCTTTGCAGAGTACAAATAACGAAAACGAAAACGAAAACTTTCTTTGCGGAGTAGCACTTTGGGTGGAGAGTCAGTGGAAAACCGGCAAAGCCGGGGCGGTTGGTGATGATTGTAGCGCATTTCGATTGGGGTGGGAGATGGGCGTTTGTAGGAAATAATGTGTTTTTCCGCCTTGTTTAACTCAATTTAGTGCTTAATCGTGTTTTTCCTATCGAGTAATTTACTACATTTGCAGTGTTTTTAAAATTGTGCACACCAATGGCTGATAAAAAAGTAGGTTTTTTTAGGAGAATTCTTAATATTTTAGGCGCTATGGGGCGCGGTATGCGTTCATTTTGGCGCTGGTATAAAAGCATATATGTGGGTCGCCCTTGGTATGTGAAGGCGTTTTCGGCATTTGCCTCCGTGGTGGTGTTTCTTTTTGTGTATTCAGTGATGGTGTTTTTCAATGTGTTTTGGCTTTTTGGAAAATCGCCGTCGATTAGTAGCATCATGAATCCCAAAACGAGCAACGCCTCCTATGTGTATAGTGCCGACGGGCAGTTGCTCTGCAAATTTTTTGACGAAAACCGCACCCCGGTGAAATACGAAGATATTTCGCCTCAATTTTTTAAAGCACTGATAGATACGGAAGACGAACGCTTCTACGACCATAGCGGCGTGGACTTCACCGGTATGGTGGGCGCCGCAAAAGACCTCGTGGTGCATCGCCGTGCTCGTGGCGCTTCCACCATCACGCAGCAGTTGGTGAAAAATATGTTTAAGGTGCGCACGGAGTATTCCACGGGTTTGTTGGGAAAGATACCGGGGCTGAGCATCGTGATTATGAAAACGAAGGAAATTTTGCTCGCATTTGCCATTGAAGCCAAATTTTCGAAAGAAGAGATTATCACCATGTATGCCAACACGGTGGACTTTGGCAATGGTGCCTACGGTATTAAAACTGCTGCTCGCACCTACTACAACACCTCGCCCGACAGTCTTTCGGTGGACCAAAGCGCCACCTTGGTGGGCTTGCTCAAAGCCACTTCGAGCTACAATCCCAAGCGCAATCCCAAGCGCAGCATGGAGCGCCGCAATGTGGTGCTCCACAATATGGTGATTCACGGCGACCTCGACGACGCCACTTATCAACGCTTGAAAACGGAGCCCACCGCTTTGCACTTCACCGTGGAAAATGCCACCACAGGGCGCGCACAATATTTCCGCAATGCCATTGATGGAGATGAGCAACTCAAGCAATGGCGTGAAGAGCATAATGTGAACTTCTACACCGACGGCTTAAAAATTTACACCACCCTCGATTCGCGTATGCAGCAGCACGCCGAAGATGCCGTGCTCGAAAAAATGTACGAAATTCAGCAGCGATTCAATCAGCGCTGGGGCGACGACCCGTGCTGGGTGGATGAGCAAGGCAATGAAGTGCCGGGCTTTGTGGAAAGTGTGGCGAAAAAAACACCATATTATAATGTGTTGGCATCGCGCTTCCCCAATCATCCCGATTCGGTGAAATACTATATGAATCAAAAGCGCGAAATGCGCATGTTTAAATACGAGAAACGCGACGGAAAAGTGGTGGCAAGTTCGCAAATCATGAACATCAGCCCCATGGATTCCGTGGTATATATGCTCCACTTTATGCACGCCGGATTGGTGGCGATGGACCCGCGCACCGGTTTCGTGAAAGCATGGGTGGGCGACATTGATTATAAAACGTGGCAATACGACAAAGTGACTTCGATGCGCCAGTCGGGTTCCACCTTCAAACTCTTCGTGTATGCCGCCGCCATGGAGCAAGGACTCACTCCTTGCGACACCGAGCTGGATGAGGTGTTTCACTGGAATGTGTACAACGAGGATAAAGGCGTGATGGAAGACTATTCGCCACACAACGCCAATGGCAATTGCACCGGCAATCAGATGAGTTTTCGCGAGGCATTTGCCCGAAGCATCAACATTGTGGCTGTGCGTGTGGGCAAGCGTGTGGGCTTTAGCAATGTGCGTGCCACAGCCGAGGTGATGGGCATTAAATCGCCCCTCCGCCCCGATAATGCCAACGAAGACAAGCCTGCTATGTGTTTGGGCTCAATGGATGTGAATTTGCTGGAAATGGTGAATGGCTATAGCACTGTGGCAAATTATGGCAAGCACATCGACCCGGTGCTCGTGACCCGCATTGTGAAAACCAACGCCAACGGCGAAGAAGAAGTGATTTACGACTATAAAGAAGAAGTGAACGCCAATAGGGCCATTTCGGCGAGAGCCGCCTACTTTATGCAAAAAATGCTTGGCGCAGGCCTTACCGATGCCGGCGGCACGTCGCAATCGCTCACCGATTATGTTGACCCCTATATGTCGACCACCGACTTTGGCGGCAAAACCGGTACCAGCAACAATTACAGCGACGCATGGTTTGTGGGCACGTCGCCCAACTTGGTGACCGGCGTGTGGGTAGGCGGTGAATATCGATGCATCCACTTCACTTCGGGCTCCCAAGGACAAGGAAGCCGCACGGCATTGCCCATTTGTGGTAAATTCTACGAAAAAGTGTGGGGCGACCCGCGTTTGCGCCCGTTGGTTACTGCCAAATATGTGGGCTTGCGCGTGGAAAGCAGCACCCTCGATTGCGAACAAGTGGTGGAAGATGAGCCGGAAGAACCGGATTCCACCTTTGTAGACGAAGAATTGGGCGAAGCCGTGATTAACCCCGACGAAGTGCCTACCATCACCGCCGATGAGCCGACCGTATCGCCGATAGAGCCGGGAGATGAATAGAGAGATTAGATAGCTATTAGTCTTTAGTCGTTAAAGCTAAAAGCAATTTGAGATAAGAAATTATTGCCCCTATAGATGCTATAGGGGCTTTTTTTGAGGGGGATTATTCGGGATTGGAATTGTCGAATTGGAGGGCATTGCGTTCGGCGCTTTCTATGCGACGGGCGCGCCAGCAGCGTCGGCAGAGCGCCACATATTTGTCGTCGCCGCCGATTTCCACTTGGTTGCCATCGCTCACCACATCGCCATTGGCGTCGATGCGCGCATTGATGATGGTTTTTCTGCCGCAGGAGCAGGTGGATTTAATTTCATCGATGGTGTCGGCAAGTTCAAACAGGCGAAGCGAGCCCTCAAACACGTGGGATTGGAAGTCGGTTCGCAGTCCGTAGCACACCACATTCACGCCATAGTCGTCGACCACTCGCGCCAATTGGTCGACTTGCTCTTTGGTGAGGAATTGTGCTTCATCCACGAGCACCCATGCCTTCACTTCGAGGGTGCGCTCAAATTCGCTTTTGAGAAATTCGTAGAGGTCCATTTCCGGATAAATCCATGAGCAAGCGCGCTCAATACCGATACGCGAGCGAATCACATTCGCATTTTCGCGGTTGTCGATAATGGGTTTCATGCACAGGTATTGCATTTTTCTTTCCTCAAAATTGTAGGCTTGTGTAAGGAGCAGGGCAGTTTTAGCCGAGCCCATAGTGCCGTAGCGAAAATAGAGTTTTCCTTGTCCGTTCATAGCGATGAAAAATTGTTGGCACAAAGATAAAAAATAAATAGCTTTCTTTTCATTTTTGCCGGCTAAAGTTATTAACAACTTGCTCCACACGGCAAATCCCATGGGCTGCAATTTTGTGGTGTGGCAGGCCTACACTTTTAGTTTCATACAGATTTTTTTGATGGCGCCTTCGCCGATGATGGGTGCGTGGGCGTCGTGCGGGGTGAAGATGGCAAATTCGCCCGGGTGGAGGGTGACGTAGCAGAGTGGGAGGGCTTGGTAGAAAGCGATGTCGCGTTCGGGATTGTAGGGGATGTGTGGCGTGGGGAGGTAGTGGTCGGGCAAATAGCCGATAGTTTCGTCCTTGTCGACGGGCACATGGATGTCGATGTATTGCCGGTGCAATTCGAGCATTTGTTCGGCTTTCGATTTCATTTGCGGGGTTTCCACATTTGCCCAAAGGATGCCCTCTTTAAGCACTTGCTTTGCCACGCCGGCTTGATGGGCTGTGGCGGCATGGGCGCGTAACCAATCCAGGGCCTCTTTCAGCAGAGGATGCAGGCGCTCAATGCTTTTGGTGTGATGAAGGGAGCCGATAATCATGATGATACAGAAGATTATTTTAGAAGTTAAGAAGTTTATTTTAGAAGTTAAGAAGTTAAAGAAGTTAAGAAGTTAAGAAGTTAAAGAAGTTAAGAAGTTAAGAAGTTAAAGAAGTTAAGAAGTTAAGACGAATGCCTTTTTGCTTCCAACCACTATACAGCTAACGGCTAACAGCTGATGGCTAACGGCTAACGGCTAATGGCTAAAAGCTAATGGCTAAAGGCTATTAAAGATGCCGGGTCTTAACTTCTTAACGAAATATCTTTTGGGTGGGGATTAGTCCACTTTCACTCCCACCAATTCGGGGTCGATGAGGATACGTCCGCAATATTCGCACACAATCACCTTTTTGTGCATTTTAATTTCGCTTTGGCGCTGAGCGGGGATACGGTTGAAGCAACCGCCGCAGGCATTGCGCGACACATACACCAAGCCCAAACCATTGCGTGCATTTTTGCGAGTGCGCTTAAATGCGGTGAGCAGACGTTGGTCGTCGAATTTATTTTCCAATTTTTTGGCTTTTTCTCTGAGTTTTTCTTCGTCTTGCTTGGTTTCGGAGATGATTTCGTCGAGTTCGCCTTTCTTTTCTGTGAGCACGTGTGTGCTATCTTCGAGTTGTGCTTTTGCGGCTTCGAGGTTATCGTTCACGATGTCGATCGCCTTTTTGGCATCGTTGATTTTCTTTTCAGCCAATTGAATGTTGAGTTGTTGGTATTCGATTTCCTTGTTGAGGTAATCGTATTCGCGGTTGTTTCTCACATTGTCTTGGTCCTTGGTGTATTTATCGATCAAAGCCATTGCCTTTTCGGTGGCTTCAGTTTGCTGACGGATGCTTTCGTTGAGCGTAGCGATTTCTTCGTCGTACTTCGACACTCTGGTTTGCAATCCTTCAATTTCGTCTTCCAAGTCTTGCACTTCCAAGGGGAGTTCGCCACGGAGAGTTTTGATGCGGTCCACCTCCGAGAGGATGGTTTGCAATTCGTAGAGCGCTTTCAAGCGGTCTTCCACATTGAGTTCTTTTTCTTTTGCCATAATATTTTAAAAGTATTTAATTTGATTAGTTTCTGCTTTTGCAAAATTCACTTCAAAATCGGGGTGTAGCGCTGCGATGATGTCGGCAAACAGTTCTTTGGTGAATTGTTCGCTTTCGTAGTGTCCGATATCCGCCAAAATGATGCGGTGCTCATTGCCCTGAAATTCGTGGTATTTTATATCGCCGGTCACATAGATGTCGGCGCCACGGCCGATGGCTTTTTGAATAAGGAAAGCACCACTGCCGCCGCAGAGTGCCACCCGGCGGATGGTGCGGGAATTGCCGCTATAGCGAATGGTGTGCACACCAAAGGTGGCTTTTAATTGCTCCATAAAGGCAGCAGAGGAGGTGGGAGCGATGTCGCCAATCACGCCCGAACCGCTGTAGCGGTCGGCATTGTCGAGGGGTATCACGTCGAAAGCCGGTTCTTCGTAGGGGTGTGCTTTGAGCATTGCCGCAAGCACTGCCGAGGAGCTTGCTTTGCTCACCAGCACTTCCACCCGCACTTCCGGCTCCACGTGGTCGGCGCCCTGTTCACCCACGTAGGGGGTTGCTCCCGTGCAAGGGCGGAAGCGGCCTTCGCCTTGCAGGCGGTAGCTGCAACGCTCGTAGTCGCCGAGGCGTCCGGCGCCGGCGTCCCACATAGCTTGCTCCACATCGGCAGCCTGCTGAAAGGGAACGAACACCACGATTTTGCATAGCGTGCCCACTTGCGGGTCGAGCACCTCCACATTCTTCAAGCCCAATTTCTTAGCCATTTTAAAGCTCACCCCGCCTTGCGCATTGTCGAGGTTGGTGTGTGCGCAATAGATGCTGATGCCATGGCGAATGGCTTTCGTCACCATGCGCTCCACTTCGGAGCGACCGATGAGTTTTTTTATTCCGTGAAAAATGAGAGGATGGTGTGAGATGATAAGATTGGCGCCACAGGCAATGGCTTCATCCACAATAGCAATGCTGACGTCGGTACAGAGTATCACGCCTGTTATCACGCTATCGCCGTCGCCAACCTGCATCCCTGCATTGTCGTAGCTTTCTTGCAGATGGAGCGGTGCAAACTTCTCGATAGCGGAAGTTATTTCCTTAACTTTCATGAATTCGCTTGCAAAATTACAAAAAAAAGTGGAACTATCTATCAACGAAGAGCTAAAAAAAACAGCGAGCCGTGTGGAAATCTCGCTGTTTTTTGTGTGATGAGTTATAAGATACCGTTATTAGTCTTCTTTTTTTGCTTTGAGGCAAGAGAAGATGAGGTAGGCAATGAGGGCAAGGTAGATCACCACTGCCAAAGCATTGGTCACGCCCTCGCTCAGCGTACATTCATATTTAAATCCGCTCAGGGTGAGGCCGGCGCTCACCACACCCATCAGTGCGCCACCGGCAATGAAGCCGCTGGCCAGCAAGGTGCCTTTTTCTTGACGCGCTTTATTGAGTTTTTCATCCTTGCTACGCGAGCCCACAAACCAGCTGATGGCACCACCCACGAGCAGGGGTGAATTGAGGTGGAACGGAATGAACATACCCAAAGAGAATGCCAAAGCCGGCACGCCGAGCCAATTGAGCAAGCAAGCAAAAATGGCGCCCACCGAGTAGAGTATCCATGGGGTGTCGCCGCCCATCATCAGCGGGTCGATGACGGCTGCCATGGCATTGGCTTGCGGAGCCGCCATCACATTGGGGTCGGTGAAACCGTAAGCCTTGTTGAGCAACAGAATCACGCCGCCCACAGTGGCTGCCGACACCAGTGTGCCCACCGCTTTCCAAGTTTGCTGTTTGGCTGGTGTGGAGCCGAGCCAGTAACCGATTTTCATATCGGTGACCATGCCGCCCGCCATAGAGAGCGCCGTGCACACCACGCCGCCTATCACCATCGAGGCAATGATGCCCTTGGTGCCGCTCAAGCCCACAGCCACAAACACCGTGCTTGCCACGATGAGGGTCATCAGTGTCATGCCCGACACCGGGTTGCTACCCACAATGGCAATGGCGTTGGCTGCCACGGTGGTGAATAAAAATGCAATCACCACCACCACAAAGAACGCCACAATGGCTTGAAGCAGGTTGCCAATCACACCAATCCAGAAAAATACGAAAGTCACCACCAATGCAGCTGCTAAGGAGAATACGAGCAACTTCATGGAAATATCTTTTTGGGTGCGGATGGGTTTTTCTTCGCTGCCCTTGCCGCTAAACGATTTGCCGGCCAAACCCACAGCGCTCTTAATCACACCCCACGATTTGATGATGCCAATCACACCACTCATAGCGATACCGCCAATGCCGATGGGGCGCGCAAAGTCTTTGAAAATGTCGCCCGGCGCCATATCCGCCATAGAAGGCACCATGCTGCCAAGCAACGGCACCACGCACCACCAAATGAAGGCACTACCGGCAAAAATGATGAATGCGTAGCGCAAGCCCACAATGTAGCCCAAGCCCAGCACAGCCGAACCGGTGTTGATGCTAAACATCATTTTTGTGTTGTGAGTGAAAGTTTGCAATGCGGGGATGGCTTGTGTGGTGAGCACTTCTTTCCACCAGCCGAAAGTGCTGAGGAAGAAATCGTAAAGACCACCCACCAAACCGGCAATGAGCAGCGGTTTTGCCTGGTCGCCGCCCTTTTGTCCGCTAATGAGCACCTGTGTGGTGGCAGTGGCTTCAGGGAAGGGGAATTTGCCGTGCATTTCCTTCACGAAATACTTACGGAAAGGAATGAAGAACAAAATGCCAAGCAAGCCACCAAGGAGCGAACTCAGGAACACTTCAAGGAAGTTGACCGTGATTTCCGGATATTTCACTTGCAAAATGTAGAGCGCAGGCAAGGTGAAGATGGCACCAGCCACCACGATGCCCGACGCAGCGCCAATGGATTGAATCAGCACATTTTCGCCAAGCGAATTTTTGCGTTTTGTCACTCCGGCAATTCCGGCAGCAATGATGGCAATGGGGATAGCCGCCTCAAACACTTGTCCCACTTTCAGTCCGAGGTAGGCAGCGGCAGCACTAAAAATCACCGCCATCACCAAACCCATACTCACCGAATAGCCGGTGGCTTCCGGGTAAGACCTGTCGGGACGCATAGGGGGAACGTATTCTTCCCCGGGCTTCAGTTCTGTGAACGCATTTTCGGGCAAAGCCATTTCGCCTTGCACTTGAGCATCCAGCACTTGATTCGATTCGTCGTTCATTTAATCTAAAAAAGTTATTGAGTAGTTAATAATAATGCACGGTTTGGGTGCAAGTGGTTAGAAAAATGAAGCAATTGCACCCATTTAGTGTGCGAAGTTACGAAAAATCCGCCAATTACTGCCAAAAATTTGCTAAAAAACCGGATTACCGGGCTTTTACCGCCTCCCGCAGATTTCACAGCCTCACACAGATTTTTTATTTTAAGTCACGAATTTAGCGAATTAAGCTGACGGCTATTTGGGCTTTGTGGCATGAAACAGAGAAAAAAGTCGTGCGGCGGGGATGTGAGGGCTGGCGCCCTTGCGTGTGAGTGCTGAAAAATCTGACGGGAAGCAAGCTCCCCCGTCAGCTTTTCCATCACTCACACGGTGGGTCGCTGCGCTCCCCACTCACATCCCCACCACC
>JBJECV010000078.1:0-11618 GCA_051871435.1 Sodaliphilus sp.
CAATCCCAATAAGGCAAGATGGCATCGGGAAAATTTTTGTGTTGATGAGAATATTGCATCCACCTGAAGCGCGCTTCAAGAGTTATGGCTTTGGCATATTGCCCCACACTTTTTCTACTGATGCGTTTTTTTTCGGCGAAGCCGACTTTTTTGTTCGTTTCATGCCACAAAGGAAACCAAACATATTCAAGGCAAAAAAGAATGCTAAACGGGAGCTATCAAACTGTTAGCCATGCGTTTAGCATTCTTGACTTGTGACCCCGGAGGGGCTCGAACCCTCGACCCATTGATTAAGAGTCAATTGCTCTACCAACTGAGCTACGGAGTCAACATCTACACATTCATTTGCGAATTGCGAGTGCAAATTTACTATAATTTTTTTAATTGGCAATAAATTTCCGGCTTTTTTTGCAATTTTTTTTTGCTTACTCTTTTTTCTGTCGGCAAAAAATCACGATTCTGCCTTATTGGGATTGACATCGCTCTCTCTCATTTCTATATTTGCAAAAATAATTACTATGATGACACACATAAATACATATGCTCTTCAAGTGTTTCAGGTGTTTCAGGTAAACAAGAAACCCTTAACCAAGCGCGAAGCGCGACTAACCAAGCGAGCTTGCGAGCGGCTAACCAAGTGCGAAGCACGGCTAACCTTCAATTTGGTGTTTCAGGTGTTTCAAGTGTTTTCGTTTTCGTTTGAATAGTATTATCTTTGCAGTAGAATTACAAATCTTCATTCACATATATTTATGACTTCTCAATCTCCTCGACCCCTGATTTTGGTCAGTAACGACGATGGATTTTCGTTTAATGGCATCCACACGCTCATCAGTGTGGCACGCAAATTTGGCGATGTGGTGGCGGTGGCGCCTATGCATCAGCAGAGTGGCAAGGGCTGCTCGATCACTTTCTTCGAGCCTCTCCGTGCCTTCAAGAAAAAAGAAGAACCGGGCTTCACCCAATTTGAGGTGCCTGGCACGCCCACCGATTGTGTGAAACTCGCCCTCAACCAATTGCTCCAAGGGCGCACTCCCGATTTGGTGCTCTCGGGCATCAACCACGGCTACAATTATGGCTCCTGCACACTCTATAGCGGCACCATGGGCGTGGTGTATGAAGCGGCGGTGCATGGCTTGCCGGCGGTGGCGTTTTCGGCTAAACGGTTCGCTCCCGATTCCGATTTTTCTTTCTGCGAACCGTGGATGGAGCAAATCATTGCTAAGGTGCTTGTCGCCGGATTGCCTGCCGGGGTGTGTCTGAATGTGAATATCCCGGAAAATGCGAGCGGACTGCAGGTGGTGCGCACGGCAATGGGCAAGTGGGAGCAGGAATACGAGCATCGCATCGACCCATTCGGGGTGGACTACTATTGGGTGGCGGGAGAATATCGCCTCGATGACCCCGACGACCCCAACACCGATGTGAATGTGGTGCATGCCGGTCGGGTGGCGGTCACCCCTTGCCGTGTCGACCCCACGGCACACTCGCTTTTGGACGAAATTTCAGCCCTGCTGAAGTGATGCTGTGCCGATTTTTCCACCATTGGTGCCTTTTTTACCACGATGAAGTGGAAATCACACCATATTTATAATGTGTAAGTCGTGATTATTTTGTATTTTTGCACCACAATTTATATTTTTAACAACTAAACGAAAACTACATTACGATAATGGAAAGAAAGGTTAGAGTGCGCTTCGCACCTTCTCCCACCGGACCGCTACACATTGGCGGAGTGCGTACGGCCCTATATAACTACCTCTTTGCGCGCCAGCATGGCGGCACGATGATTCTCCGTATTGAAGACACCGACTCCAATCGATTCGTTCCCGGTGCCGAAGCATATATCAATGAAGCCCTCCACTGGTTGGGCATTGGCATCGATGAAGGTGTGGCTGAAGGTGGCGCCTTCGGTCCCTACAAGCAGAGCGAACGCCGCGACATCTATCGCCAATATGTGAAGCAATTGCTCGACGCCGGAAAGGCGTACATTGCTTTCGACACGCCGGAAGAGTTGGAAGCGAAGCGTCAGGAAATCAAAAATTTCCAATACGATGCCTCCACGCGTATGAGTATGCGCAATTCGCTTTCACTGCCTGCCGATGAGGTGCAAGCCCTCATCGATGACGGCACCAACTATGTGGTGCGCTTTAAAATTGAACCTGGACGCGATGTGGTGGTGCACGATTTGATTCGTGGCGATGTGACCATCAATTCTTCCATCCTCGACGATAAGGTGCTCTATAAGCGTGCCGACGACCTGCCCACCTACCACCTTGCCAACATTGTGGACGACCACTTGATGGAGGTGAGCCACGTGATTCGTGGCGAGGAATGGCTGCCCAGCGCACCGCTCCATGTGCTGCTCTACGAGGCTTTCGGTTGGGCTGACACACAACCGGAATTTGTGCATTTGCCCTTGCTACTCAAGCCCGACGGCAAAGGCAAATTGAGCAAACGCGATGGCGACCGCCTCGGTTTTCCGGTGTTCCCGCTCCAGTGGCACGACCCGAAGAGCGGCGAAGTGGCGTCGGGCTATCGTGAAAGTGGCTATTTGCCCCAAGCCGTGGTCAATTTCCTCGCCCTTTTGGGCTGGAACCCGGGCGACGACCGCGAACTGATGACTATGGACGAACTCATCCGCGATTTCTCGTTCGCTCACTGCTCGAAGAGCGGTGCCAAATTCGATTTCGAAAAGGCGAAATGGTTCAACCACGAATATTTGATGGCCACCGACGATGCCGTGCTGGCGGAACTCTTCAAACCCGTGCTCGCTGAGCATGTGGATGTGGCGCAATTCTCCGACGAATACATCGCCCAAGCTGTGGGCACGGTGAAAAACCGTATCAATTTCGTGAAGGACTTGTGGACCAACGCGGCTTTCTTCTTCCGCGCGCCCGCTGAATATGCTCCCAAAGACGTGAAAAAGCGGTGGAAAGAAGATACGCCTAAGCTCATGGGCGAACTTATCACGTTGCTTGAAAGCATCCCCGATTTCTCAGATTCGGCTGCCACTGAAGCTGCTGTGATGCAGTGGATTAAGAGCAATGAATACCACATGGGCAATGTGATGAATGCTTTCCGCCTCACCGTGGTGGGCGAATGTAAGGGACCGCACATGTTCGACATCACGCGCCTTTTAGGCAAAGAGGAAACTATCGCCCGTATTCGTCGTGGCGTGGAGGCTATTCACCTCCCTGTGGAATAACTTTTGGTGAAATGAAGTGCTGAAGCCATGACGAATAAGTGGATTACATTGCTGGTGCTCTGCCTCTCTGCTGTGGCATTTTGCCATGCGCAAGAGGTGGTGTGGAGCCTGGATTTCGATTCCCAATTCGATAACCGGGAAGGCGGCGATGAGTTGCGGCCCGACCAAACCTTTATCTTCACGCGATTGGCACCGGAGGTGGGCATTCGAATCGGCAAAATCGGCAATCACCATCTCCTTAAGGGTGGTGTGAGCTGGTATCAGCCGCTCAACGATGATGCCAGCGATGCCAAAGTGTCGCCCACACTTTATTACCAATATGCCCGGAAGGGCTGGAAGGTGAATGTGGGTATGATTCCACGCACCGAGATGGTGGAACACGCACCTCGCTACCTCTGGAGCGATTCGCTCGCGTATCGCACGCCCAACATTCGCGGTGTGCTCGCTCGCTATCAAAAGCATCCCCGCCGTGGCTACGCCCAAATTTTCTTGGATTGGCGTCAACAGCAATCCTCCACGCGCCGCGAGGCTTTCAATGCCATGATTAGCGGTAAAGCCTACGTGGGCAATGCTTGGTTCGGCGGCCATATTCAATACAATCATTTGGCAAAATCGAAGGCGCCGGTCGACGACGAGGGCGTGAACGACGACGCTACCCTCAATCCCCTCTTCGGCTACGACTGGAGAATTTCGCCCCGTGCCGCCGTGAATGTGAAGGCGGGCGCCATCATTAATTTTCAGCGCGACCGCAGTGCCGACAATAAGTGGCACACCCCCTGTGGCTTTATCGGCAATATCCACGCCAAATGGAATGGCTTTGAAGCAGAACAAAATATCTACGCCGGACAGCCCCTGTTTCCGCTGTGGAACAAATACGGAAGCCAACTCAATCTCGGCGATAGCTACTACCAGTCGAAATTCTATAGCCGAACCGACCTTCGCTACCACATTGTGCAAACGGCATTTGTGGACCTCAATGCTTCCCTAACTTTCCATGCCACCAACCAAATCACCGGCTTTTGGCAACAGCTCACTTGCCGACTGTATATCGACCAAAGCATCTTTAAGCATCGCAAAAATGCTAAAAAGATGAATCATGCCTCACCATTACAAAGTAATTTTTAAAATTTGATGAACCCCGCCTACAACTTTGGAATTAAAGCATATCGATTGGCTGTGCGATTGGCTGCATTGCGCGGCCACAAGGCGCGTACCATGCTGGAAGGACAAAAGCGCACCTTCGATTTGCTGCGTGAAAAACTCAATCCCGCCCATCGCTATATTTGGATACATGCCTCTTCGCTCGGCGAATTTGAGCAGGGACGCCCGCTCATTGAGCGCATTAAAAAGGAAAACCCCGATGCCCACATCGTGCTGAGCTTTTTCTCGCCCAGCGGTTACGAAGTGCGCAAGCACTACGACCTGGCTGATGTGGTGTGCTACTTGCCTTTCGATTTGCCCGCCGAGGTGAACACGTTCCTCGATTTGGTGAACCCCTCGATGGCGATTTTTGTGAAATACGAATTTTGGGGCAATTATTTGAGCGAACTCCGCCGCCGCAATATCCCCACCTACCTCATATCCGCTATCTTCCGCGATAGCCAAATCTTTTTCCGCCCATGGGGTGGCATCTTCCGCGATATGCTCAAGTGCTACACGCGCATTTTCGTACAAAACGAAGAATCGCGCCAATTGCTCAAAGCCATCGATGTGGAAAATGTGGAGGTGGCAGGCGACACCCGATTCGACCGGGTGGCTTCAGTGCGCGCCGCTGCTAAAGAGTTTCCCGTGATTGCATCATTTGTGGAAAACGCCAAATTCACTTTGGTGATGGGCAGCTCGTGGCCGCAAGATGAAGATATTGTGATTCCTTACTTCAACGAACACCCCAATATGAAGTTGATTATCGCACCCCACGAATTCGACCATGCACGCCTCAATTCCATTATGAGTCGCATCAAGCGCAAAACCGGGCTCTACAGCGCCTCCAATGCTTCGCAAGCCGCCGAAATGGACTGCCTCATTATCGACAGTTTCGGTATCCTCTCTTCGCTCTATCGCTACGGACAAATGGCCTACGTGGGCGGCGGATTCGGAGCCGGTATCCACAATATCAATGAGGCGGCAGTCTACGGCATCCCCGTGGCCTTCGGACCCAAATTCGGAAAATTTGCCGAAGCACACGACCTCATCGCATTAGGCGGCGGATTCTGCATCAACAATCAACAAGAATTGGTGGATTTAATGAACAAAATGCTCTCCAACACCGACGCGCGCGCCAATGCCGGCAACATCGCCGGGAAATACATCTCCACCCACACCGGAGCCACCGCACGCATCTACCAACAAATCTTCCCCACCCACATAGGTGAAGTTAGAAATAGGTAGCCAAAATGGGGCTGCTTGATGATAGTCTTGTGGGGGAGGGTAGGTGCATTTTAGCCAATAAGTTGAAGACCTCACACAAATTTCACTCACGGATTATAACGGGGTAAATATGATAAATCATTCGTGCGATTCGTGGTCTAAAAAAAATCTGTGGAATCAGTGTTGGATATTTTCACTCGCCCCGTATGGTTGTCCCTATAGTTTTCCTACTGAGCCGGATTTTATGCGAGGTGGGTGGGGGATTTGGCTGTTTGGCGGAGGGCGAAGTGGCCGAAGATGCAGGAGAGCACGGCGCCGGAGATGAAGGCGAGTGCGGTGCTGTGCACGGGGTTGCCTAATGCCACTAAGGGTGAGGCGAGGGCGCCCGACACGAAGCCCATAGCTCCGAACAGTGCCGATGCGGTGCCGGCCTGACGGCGTTCGCTGTCTAATGCCATGGTGGTGGATGCGGTGAGGGTGAAGCCCATGAAAGTGAGCAGGATGCAGAGCACTATTTCGTAGGGCCAAAATCCCAAGTCCAAGAATAGCACCACAGCCTCAATAGCACTGAAAATAAGCATACCCACGCAACTCACTTTCACGCCGGTGGTGGCTTTGGAGAATTTGGCTGCGCCACCTGCGCCTAAGGCGATGAAGATGCCGTTCACCGATAGGGCGATGCCGGCTTCCCCGGGGTTGGTGTAGCCATAATGGCTGAGGATGCTCCACACCGAGGCAATGTTGCCGAAAAGGATGATTTCGGCGGTGCATTGGTGCAGCACGTAGAGAATGTATTGCTTGTTGCGCACCACGGTGCCGTAGAGGCGGAAGGTGGCAAAAAGCGGGCGATTGATGCGGCGCCCGTCGGGCAAAGATTCGCGCAAATAGTAGGTGCCCACAGCCATGAGCAGCCCGATGGAGGCGAGCATATAGAAAGTGCCTTGCCAGCCCATCAGCCCTGCCATAGCGCCACTCGCCATAGGTGCCACGATGGGTGCCACGCCATTGATGCAACCGGTGATGGCAATCACGGTCATCAGTTGGTGGCCGCTAAAATTGTCGGCTGCGATGGAGCGAGATATCACGATGCCTCCGGCTCCGCCAAAGCCTTGCAAAAAGCGCAGGGCAATAAACGATTCCATATTTGGCGAAAACGCCACAGCGCATGAGGCAAGGAAAAATAAGCCCACAGCCAGCAATAGCGGACGGCGTCGGCCATATTTATCGCTCAGCGGACCGAGCACCAGTTGGCCCACCGCCAAGCCCACCATGCCAGCGGTGAGACCCACATTCACCACGGCTTGTGAGGTTTGAAAATGTGATGCCACGAGCCCCACGATGGGGCCGAGCGTGTTGTTGATAAGTGGTGCAAAAGCGGTGAATGCTCCCAGCAAAATCAGCAAAAAGATTTTGTATTTTCTTTCCATTTAGTCGATTTTCATGCCGCAGGCTTGCTTGAATTCAAGCGGCGACACACCGGTCATTTTTCTAAAGAATTTGCCCATACTCGATTGGTCGGCAAAGGCATATTTGTAGGAGATTTCCTTCAGCGAAAGGCCGCTCATTTTCACATCGCGTTTCAATTTAGAAATCAGCACTTCGGAAATCATTTCTTTGGCTCCTTTGCCAATTTTTTGTTTGCAAATGTCGCTCAAATATTTGGTGGTGATATTGAGGCGGTCGGCGTAGAACGACACTTCGTGCTCGCTCTCCACATGATCTGCCACCAAATAGGCAAAATCTCGGAAATAGGTGTCGGCCATGGTGTAGGTGGGCACCTTCGAAAAATTGCCCGATTTAATTTGGCTTTCCACCATCACCAAAAGCATGCTGCGGAACAAGCATCCTGCCACCTCAGAGGTGTGGTTGCCATCGCCCATGGTGTGATACATGTGCATGCTACGCATGAGCGTGAGTAGCAAGTCCCATTCTTGCGCATCGCTGACCACTTTCACTGGCTCGGCATAGAGCACGCTAAGGGTTTCGATAGGCATCCCCACCGACACATCTCGCGAAAAAGAGCCATCGAGCAGCAGCACCCAAGCCTTAAAATCGTGCGACAATTGACTCATTCTCAGCTGGAGCATGTGCGTGCCGAAAAACCTACACCTGCGAGTGAGGGAAAAATGCTGCGTATTGAATTCTATTTCGGCATGGCCCTCTTCGCAAAAAATGAGCATATTCAGGCGCAATTCATTCGACAATTCATACGCTTCAGAGGCTTCTGCAGAAGCATCAATATGATAGATGGCATAGCCATTGGTGTGCAGTAATTCTCGCGTTTCTTTCATTTTTGACAATAATTATTCTGAATTTGACAACAAAAATACAAAAACATCAACAATATCCGCACATGATATGGATTTTTTAACAAATTAGTGCCAAGGATGGCACATATCACCCCTTCATCAAACACTCGAAACACCGTGGAACACCCGCGCAGAATTTGTGGGGCGGGCTGAAAAGCTATAGCCCCTATAGATGCTGCTATAGGGGCTATGTGAGCTATTGTGGCTGATAGCTAATGGCTATCGGCTTATTTGCTGAAGTTGGCTTTACGCATGTCGCCTTCTTCGGTGAGGGCGCGGTGGAATTCGAGTGCCAACTTTTGGCTTTGGTAGATGTGACCGCCACCATTTTCTTTTGCTTTGGCGAGGTATTCGCGGAGCAACGGACGATAGGTGGGGTGTGCAGCCTTTTCGATGATTTCTTCAGCGGCTTGCAAGGGGTCTTTGAAGCGCAAGTCGGCCACACCTTGGTCGGTGACGATGATGTCGACAGAGTGGATGGTGTGGTCCACGTGAGTAACCATTGGCACGATGGTGCTGATGCAATCGTTTTTCTTGATGGAGGGGCACATGAAGATGCTGGTGTAAGCGTTGCGCGTGAAGTCGCCGCTACCGCCAATACCGTTCATCAATCGAGTGCCATTCACGTGTGAAGAGTTCACATTGCCGAAAATGTCAACTTCAATGGCGGTGTTCATCGACACCACGCCAATGCGGCGAATCACTTCGGGGTTGTTGCTGATTTCCGATGGACGCATCAAAATCTTGTCGTGCAGCGTGTCGATATTAGCAAAGAGGTCGGCCATTGCTTCTCTGGAGAGTGTGAGCGAGCAAGTACTGGCAAATTTGCAGCGTCCGCTCTTGAGCAACTTCAGCACGCTATCTTGCATCACTTCGGTGTACATTTCAAATGGCGGAATTTCGGTGCTTTCTTCGAGCGCATTGAGCACGGCATTGGCAATATTGCCCACACCCGATTGAATGGGGAGGAACGATTTCGGCATCTTGCCGTTTTTCATTTCGCTAATCAAGAAATCGCACACGTTTTTGCCAATCATAGCGGTTTGTTCGTCCACCGGGGTGAACTTTTCTTCCTTTCCGAGTGGCATACTGGTTTTCACCACACCGAGCACCTTTTTGGGGTCGACGTGCGCCACCGGCGAGCCGGCGCGGTCGTGAGCGGAGTAGATGGGGATTTCGCGGCGATAAGGTGGGTCGAGGGGCACATGAATATCGTGCAACCCCTTGATGGATTCCGGAATTTGGTCGTTGAGCTCAATAATCACCTTGTCGGCGATTTGGAGCCATGTGGGTGAGTTGCCCACTGCAGTGCCGAGCACGATGTCGCCATCGTCGGTGATGCTTTGCGCTTCAATGAGCGCCACATCCATTTTTCCATAGTAGCCATAGCGGAATTCTTGTGCAAGTTCGCTCAAGTGGCGGTCGTTGTAGTGCACTTCGCCGGCATTGATGCGGTTGCGCACTTCGGGGAGCGATTGATAAGGCGTGCGGTAGTTGAGTGCATGAGCGCGCGAGAGTTCGCCATCGGTGTAATCGTTGGTCGACGCGCCGCTGTAGATGTTCACTTTAAATTCACGGCCTGCTTCATGTTCGCGGATAGCTTTCTTGGCGATGGCCGGTGGAATCACTTTCACGTTTCCCGGGATGGTAAAACCCGAAACGCCGATATTCATACCGTTTTGGATATATTCGGCAGCTTCTTCGGGAGTAAGAATCGGATAAATCATTTTGATTGAAAATTAGTTATCGTTTAGTAGTTATGCAGTTGTTCTATGTTTTACTGCACAAAATTACTCATTTTGTGCGAATAGTCAAAACTATATGGCGTCATTTTTCGGTATGCTCCGATTTGTTCATCATATTTCGCCCTTTTGCACATAAAATCGCCGAAGCAGTGGCGCTTCGGCGATATGAAAATGTGGGAGTGTCAGAATTTGGGGTTGGGTCCGTATTCGTTCGGCCCCGGGTCGGAATCTTGCACACACCAAATGAGCAACAAAATACCGCCAAAAGGCACGAGCTGAATAAACTGCCACCATCCGCTATGACCGGTGTCGTGCAAGCGGCGTGTGGTAACAGCAAGTGAAGGAATCAGGAGCACAAGTCCGGCAATACCGCAAGTGATGGTGCATACTATAGCGGAGAACAAACAGAACCACCAATATTCGGAGCGGCGGGCACGGCCGTTGAAGTCGGCAAATTTATTGAAGCACACCTTAATGGCTTCTCCAAAATCCATTGATTTGGGAGCTTGAGGATAAGGCTGCTGATAAGGCTGCTGATAGGGCTGCTGATAAGGTGGTTGTTGATAGCCGGGTTGCTGATAAGACGGCTGTTGGTAAGGCTGCTGATAGCCGGGTTGTGGGGGTTGCTGATAGGGCGGCTCGGGAGTGGGGGGCTGGAGCAATGCAGCCACTTCGGGCACTTGGGTGGCAAGGAGCCAGTTGGGCATACCCTCGCACCATACATAAGAATTAGCGTTCAGCCCATTAGCTAAAAGCTCGTGCAGCTCAAAAGGTCCGCTTTGCTGCCCATTGTTTGTGATAAAATACTTCATAAAATGATGGGATTAATAAATGGTTGAATTTATGGAATTATTTGATGATTCAGAAATTAATATTTGGGATTGGGGCCGTATTTGTTTTCGCCAAGTTGCGAATCCTGCACGCAGAACACGAGGATTACGATTTGGTAAATGAAGTAGAGGAGGTGGCTCACGAGAAGTGGAGTGCTCGCTATCATCTGGTAGTAAAAATTGGCATAGCCCATAGTAAATTGCAAATAAACACCATACGCCTGCAAAAGCGCATACCACACCATGCCTACACCCCACCACCAGCCGCTGCGACCGGTGTCGTGGAGGCGGCGAACAGTGGAGGCTGCGATTGGAAGGAAAAACACAACCCCTGACAGACAGCAGGTGAGAATCAAGAAAATGAGTTGCCAGAGCTGAAACCACCAGTATTCTGAGCGGCGAGCACGCCCTGTGAAATCCACATATTTGGAAAAACAGATTCCCAGCGCAGCCACAAATCCTACCTCCTTATCGGGATTGGGGATAGTGGAGGCGAAATCGGACCGGATAGGACCTTGGTCGGGAGATTGACTAAGCAATGCAGCCACTTCGGGCACTTGGGTGGCAGGGAGCCAGTTGCGCATCGTTTCGCACCACACATAGGAGTTAGCGTTCAGCCCGTTGGCTAAAAGCTCGTGCAGCTCGAAGGGTCCGGCTTGCTGTCCATTGTTTGCGATATAATATTGCATCGGCGTAAAATTGATTAACCATCGCAAATTTACATTATTTTAAGATATAATCCTAATATATGCAAAAAAATAATTAGAGAAATTGGAGGTTAGAAGATGAGGTTTGTGCGGCATTGTGGAGATTTGTCACAAACGCCTCCCCCGAATGCCTATCCCCCACTCAGGGAGTGAGGATGTGGAACGCTTGAAACACCAAATTGAAGGTTAGTCGTGCTTCGCACTTGGTTAGAGGAAAGCCTACCCCCGGCCCCTCCCTGAAGGGAAGTGAGGATGCGGAAACACCTGAAACACTTGAAACACCTGAAACACTTGAAACACCAAATTGAAGGTTAGCCGTGCTTCGCACTTGGTTAGCCGCTCGCAAGCTCACTTGGTTAGTCGCGCTTCGCGCTTGGTTAAGGGTTTCTTGTTTACCTGAAACACTTGAAACACCTTTGGTGGGGTTGCATACCTAACGGCATGCGGGAGGG
>JBJECV010000079.1:0-2552 GCA_051871435.1 Sodaliphilus sp.
GGCTTTTAAACAAAAAATTACATTTCGATTTGCGCATTATTTTTGCGAATGTGCAACAAATTCACACACTTCCACTATTTATGCTAAAAAATTGATGATTTTTTGTGGAAAGTGGTCTTGCAGTTTGCTATTTTTTTTATATTTGCAAGGTCACGCTTTAGGTGTGGAAAATTTAGACGAAAATTAACATTTTATATACATATCATTATGAACGACAACGATAATATCCGTCAGGTGGCAAGTCGACTTGCCGGTTTGCGCGACGCCCTCGACCTCACTGTGGAGGAGATTGCCGAGGCTTGCGGCGTGGAAGCCGACACCTACCGCCGCTACGAAAGTGGCGACCACGACATTCCCATCAGTTTTATCCAAAATTTAGCCTCTATCTATGGCGTGCAAGTGCCCGAACTGCTGTTTGGCACCTCGCCCAAAATGAGTTCTTACTACGTGACACGTGCGGGCACCGGTGCCCGCGTGGAGCGCTCGAAGGCGTATTGCTACGAATCGCTGGCAGAGGGCTTTGTGGACCGCATCATCCATCCGTTCTTGGTGACACTCGAGCCCGCCAACAACGCCACGGCGCAAGCCAACACCCACCCCGGGCAAGAGTTCAACTACGTGATTTCGGGCAGAGAAGAATTGCATATTGCCAACAAAACCATCGTGCTCAATCCCGGCGATAGCGTGGTGTTCAACGCCCGCCTGCCACACTATATGCAAGCACTCGACAATCAGCCGCTCGTGTTTATTTCACTCATCGCCAGCAAATAATGGCCGGCACAGTAAAACGAAGATTTTTTCTACTACTATTATGTTACATCGATTTTTAGATAAAGTGGAATTCAGCTCCTACGACGATTTTATGCAGAATTTCCACATTAAAGACCTCCCCGGATTTAATTTTGCCTACGATGTGGTGGACCAATGGGCTACCATCGAACCCGACCGCAAGGCACTGCTTTGGACCAACGAGGAGGGCTGTGTGAAGCAATTCACCTTTGCCGACATCAAGCGCGAGAGCGACAAGGCGGCAGCGTATTTCCAACAATTGGGCATCGGCCGTGGCGACATGGTGATGCTCATCACCAAGCGCCGGTATCAATTTTGGTTTGCCATCACGGCACTCCATAAATTGGGCGCTGTGGCTATTCCCGCCACGCATTTGCTCACCGATGCCGATATCGTGTATCGCTGCGAAGCTGCCACCATCCGCGCCATTGTGGCGGTGGGCGACGACGAAGTGGTGCACCACATCTGCAAGGCTGCTCCGCGATGCCCCTCGGTGAAGCACTACATTTCCATCGGTCCGATAGTGCCCGAAGGATGGGACGATTTTAATGCCGGCATAGAGCAGGCACCCGCTTTTGTGCGCCCAGAGGTGGTGAACGAAGAAGGCGACATTTCGCTGATGTATTTCACCAGCGGCACCAGTGGCGAACCCAAAATGGTGGCGCACGATTTCCGCTACCCGTTGGGCCACATCATCACCGCCAAATATTGGCACAACCTCAACGAAAATAGCCTCCATTTCACCCTCGCCGACACCGGATGGGGCAAAGCCGTGTGGGGCAAATACTATGGCCAATGGATAGTGGGCGCCAATGTGTTTGTCTACGATTTCGAGAAATTCAAACCCGTAGATGTGCTGAAAATGATAGAAAAATTCCACATCACCTCGTTTTGCGCACCACCCACGGTGTACCGCTTCTTGATTCGCGAAGACGTGAGCCAATACGATATTTCCTCGCTGCAATATTGCACCAACGCCGGCGAAGCACTCAACCCCAACGTGTTCGACCGCTGGTATGAACTCACCGGCATCAAACTGCACGAAGCGTTCGGACAAACCGAAACCACCGCCACCGTGGGCACCTATCCCTGGGTGGAACCGCGCCCCGGCTCAATGGGTAAGGCGAACCCCGGCTACGATATCGACCTTATCACCGCCGACGGCCGCGTGGCGGAAGAAGGACAGCAGGGCGAAATCATTGTCCGCACCCACGGACGCCGCCCCGAAGGCCTTTTCTTGGGCTATTACCGCGACCCCGAACTCACCCGCCAAAACTATCACGATGGCATCTACCACACCGGCGACATCGCTTGGCGCGACGAAGACGGCTACTATTGGTTTGTGGGCCGCAAAGACGATGTGATTAAGTCGTCGGGCTATCGCATTGGCCCGTTTGAGGTGGAAAATGCGCTCATGAAGCACGATGCCGTGGTGGAATGTGCCGTGACCGGCGTGCCCGACGAAGTGCGCGGCATGGCAGTGAAAGCCACCATTGTGCTCAGCAAAGATTTCGTCAGCACCCCCGGCATTGAATTTGATAAAGAATATCGCGGAAAAGACGTGCCCGCCTTGGTGAAAGACATCCAGGACTTTGTGAAGCACACCACAGCGCCCTACAAATACCCCCGCGTGATTCAATTCGTGCACGAACTCCCCAAAACCATCAGCGGCAAAATCCGCCGAGTAGAAATCCGAGAAAAAGACAAGGGAGCCGTTAGATTAATGCATAATTCATAATTCATAATGCACAATTACCTTGAGC
>JBJECV010000080.1:0-11070 GCA_051871435.1 Sodaliphilus sp.
ATAGTGGATGCCGCCAAAGAAGCAAAGGTGAGCGCCATCATAGCCAGCGACATGGCCACCATCCTTTATGCACGCTCCATTGATGTGGAGGTGCACATTTCCACCCAGATGAATGTGAGCAACAGCGAAGCCATGCGCTACTATGCGCAGTGGGCGGATGTGGAAGTGCTGGCGCGCGAACTGAATATGGAGCAAGTGAAGGCGGTGCACGAGGCGATTGTAAAAAATGATGTGCGCGGTCCGCACGGACAGCAAGTGCGCATCGAAATGTTTTGTCACGGTGCGCTGTGCATGGCGGTGAGTGGCAAGTGCTACATGAGTCTGCACGAGGCAGGCTCCAGCGCCAATCGCGGCGCGTGCCGACAAATTTGCCGCCGCTCCTACGTGGTGACCGACCGCGATACCGGCGATGAACTCGCCATCGAAAATCAATATATCATGAGCCCGAAGGATTTGAAAACCATCCACTTCCTCAACAAGATGATTGACGCCGGCGTGCGGGTGTTCAAAATCGAGGGACGTGCGCGCGGACCAGAATATGTGCGCACCGTGGTGGAGTGTTACAACGAAGCGATTCATGCCGTGGTGGAAGGCACCTACACTGATGAGAAAATCGCTGATTGGAACGAACGATTGGCGAGGGTGTTTAACCGCGGATTTTGGGATGGCTACTACTTGGGTCAGCGTCTGGGCGAATGGACGAGCAAATACGGTTCGAGCGCCACACGCGTGAAGGTGTATGCCGCCAAAGGCATCCGTTATTTCTCGAAATTGGGCGTGGCGGAATTTCAGATGGAAGCAGGCGAATTGCATGTGGGCGACGAAATCCTCATCACCGGCCCCACCACCGGCGCATTGCCGCTCACTCTGCAAGAAATCCGCGTGGACCTCAAACCCGTGGAAATGACTAAAAAAGGCGAACGCTTCTCCATCAAAACCGACACCAAAATCCGCCCCAGCGACAAGCTCTTCCTCTGGCGTGAAGTCAAGGAGACAACTTTCAGAAGTTAAAGAAGTTCAAAAGGATTATCGGATTTGCGGCTGTGGGAGGCGCACTTTGGTGGTGTCGGCGGCGATGGGCAGGGTGTAGATGCCATTGCGTTCGCCGCTAATGTAGTAGTGGTGGGCGATATCGTCGTTCACGATGATGCAACGCACACATTTTTTGATGCGCGACAGGTTTTGGTTGATTTTTCCGGCATCTAATAGGGCATCCACTTTTTCTTCCAAAAAATTGTGCCCGGGTGCCACTTCTTCGTAAATGGTGAGCAATTCTTCGCGGTAACAGCACAAATCCTTCAGTCGGCAACCTTCGGGGTGCTTCAAAAACCAAATGTAGAGCGTGCGGCTGGCAGCACTGAGCCGGAGTTCGCTTTCGTTATATTCCGGAAACACAATCTCGCGATTGCGGTTCACCACCAAAAGCGGCATACTATTCACCACATATTTTCCCTTCAGCATAGCGGCAATCATATTCGACGGGTCGGTGTGATACTTCCGGATAAAGTCCATCACCAAGCCCTGGATGAGTTGTAAATCGTGGTCGCGCTGCTGCAAAAGCGAGTTGGCATAGGCTTCTTCTTGAGCATCTTCATCGGCGAAAATATCGATAGCGGCTCCTTTCCTGTCGGTGTCGTCACAAAAATTCGGTACTACGATTTCCGAATCTTCGAAAAGAGAATCTTCGTTGAGAAAATCGATTGCAGCATCTCCATCTTCACAAATTTCGGCAAATGAATCCTCGCAATTGATGATATTCTCTTCCATCGGCGCACTTCCCACCTCAAGACACTGGAAAGGATGTGCTTCGGGGAAGTGGCTTCGGGGCATAGCGCTGAGCTCTATGGCAGAAGATTCCTCGGGGAAAAGCAAGGTGAAAGTTCCATCTTCGTCGTCGGCGTCGGGCTCCATCGACGAGAGGCGCTCATAGAACACCTGCAAGGCATCATCGAGTCGGTCAAGATTTTGAATCAAGCACGCCAACACGGAATAGCGCCCAATATTGCCGACATTCACTTTTCGCGCAGCAATCACCAAGCCCAAAGTGTTGACCATCGGCACGATTTTGGGCGCGATTTCAAAACCCGACATCCACCACATACTCGAGCGGTTGTGCACTCCGGAGTGAAGGATGTGGCGATAGCCTTCGGCTTGCTGCTCGGTGGCGGCGCACACATAGAGTTTGCCAAATTCCAAATGGCTAAAAAATTCGGGGTCAAAGCCTAATCGGCGGTCTCCTTTGATAATCATATTGCTGCGTTGCTGAAAAAGTGAATAAAAAAGGCCGGTTGCTGCCACTAATTGTGAGTAGCAACAACCGTGCCAAACCCTCTCTCAATTATTCAAATTCTTCTTCAAAGAAATCCTTAGCGTTTTCACATTTCGCAGCGAGAAATTCTTCGGGTGCGGCTCCGGCGAGGTCCATCAGGCTGGCATGGATTCTGTTGCTCCAAGATATTCTGCCTTCAGCCATGGCACCCGACATGTGCTTGATGCTCTCGTCGGTTTTTTCGAATTGCAGATGGTGATCGATGGAGAGGCTGAAAGCCACCGATTCCACATCGTGGTCGGCACCGGCGTAGGCAAACAGCCATCCTTCGCTTTTATACGCCTCAATGAGTGCCTTGATGGATTTAGCGGTAAATTCGCGCGAAGAATTTTCGTAGCCGTCGGTGATAATGGTCACTGCCACACTGATGGTGGGGTCGTCTTTCACCTTGGCGTGCAAGGCGGTGCACACATTGCCAATGGCATCGTAGAGCGGTGTGCAGCAGCAGGGGTTAAAATCTTTCAAAGAGATGTCGCTCACCTTTTCAATCGGAGTGTTTTCGTAGATGGTATGCAATCCGCAACTGCAAAATTGCACAAAAGTCACGAAGTGCGATTGCTCCTCATTTTGCTTGTTGGCAGTGCGAATGCAGCCAAAGGTTTCGTTCACGCAGCCCACAGCTTGGCGGCGCATGTCGCTCATCGAGCCACTCTTGTCGAGAATCACTACATTGTAAACTGAATTTTTCATCGTCGTAAAATAGTTTTAAATAGTTTGTGTGTAATTTTATGATTGAGTTAATTAAAATTGGTCATCTTTTTGAATCACGATGCAAAGTTACTGCCAAAAATGGAGCACTGCGCTTTTCTGCAACGTTGCAAATTTTTCGTGCAAAATCGCTGCGCTATGATGCACCTTTCCACTAAAAATGCTTACCTTTGCACTCCATATATATAAATAGTAAAATTTCTGATTTATTTATGCAATCCACACGAATTGAAAAAATAGCCCGCCTGCTCCAAAAGGAGTTGAGCGAAATTTTTAGATTGGAAACCGCCAAAACCACCGGCGTGCTGGTGAGCGTGAGCGCCGTGCGCGTGTCGCCCGATTTGAGCATCGCTCGGGTGTATTTGAGTGTGTTTCCCGGCGATAAGGCGAATGCCATTGTGAGCAACATTTCCGCCAACGCCAAATCGGTGCGCTACGACTTAGCGCAACGCGTGCGCTACCAATTGCGCAAGGTGCCTGAATTGAATTTCTACGTTGATGATTCGCTCGACTACATTCAGCACATCGACGATTTGCTGGCTTCCGACCCGATTAAGGGCGACGCGCATGAAGAAGCGGAAGCATAAACACCCTTGCCGATGAGCCACCTGTCGCTTCATATTGCCTATCGCTATTTGCGCGCCAAAAAAGGCCACACAGCGGTGAATATCATCTCCATTATTTCGGTTTTAGGGGTGGTGGTCACCACGGCGGCGCTGGTGTGCGTGCTGAGCGTGTTCAATGGCTTTCATCAATTGATTGAAGAAAAACTCTCAGTGGTGGACCCCGACATCGCCATCACCGCCGCTACCGGCAAAACCATTGCCGATGCCGACAGCGTGATTACTGCCATTTCGGCGGTGGAAGGCGTGGAACGCGCCATGCCTGTGGTGGAAGACAATGCGCTTGCCATTTTTGCCGATTTCAGTATGCCGCTCAAATTGAAAGGTGTGCCGGTGGACTACCATCTGCTCACGGGCGTGGACAGTGTGGTGGTGGAAGGCGAATTTTTGTTGCAAGACGAGGTGTCGCGCTATGCCGTGCTGGGCGTGGGCCCTGCCGTGAACTTGAACGCGCGCCCCGGCTCGCTACGCATGCTCAATTTGTATGCCCCGCAGCGCCGCGGACAGGTAGACCTCAACGACCCGCTGAATGCTTTCACCGAAGATTCGGTGTTTGTGTCGAGCGTGTTTATGGTGAAGCAAAAGGCTTACGACAATGAATTGGTGTATGTGCCCATCGATTTGGCACGCGGCTTGTTCGACTACACCACCGAAGCCACTCAAGTGGAGGTAAAACTCGCCCCCGGCGCATCGGAGAGCGATGTGATGGAGCAAATTCAAGCGATTTTGGGCGAGCAATATGTGGTAAAAAACCGCATCATGCAGCAAGATGCCTCGTTCCGCTTGGTGAATATGGAAAAATGGATTACGTTCTTGCTATTGGCGTTCATCTTGGTGATTGCCACCTTCAATGTGATTAGCACGCTCTCGCTTTTAATCATAGAAAAAGACGAAAGTATCCGCACCTTCAAGAGTTTGGGTGCCACCAACCGGCAAATCACCCGCATTTTTGTAACTGAAGGCTGGCTCATAGCGCTGGTGGGTGCCGTGGCGGGGGTGCTTTTCGGTTTGGCGCTCTGCGTGTGCCAAGAGCAATTCGGGTGGCTCAAACTCTCTGCCAATGCCGATGCTGTGATTGTGCAAGCCTACCCCGTGGCGGTGCAGTTCACCGACGTGGCGCTGGTGTTTGTGTTGGTGGCAGCCGTGGGTTTAGTCACCTCAATGGTCACTTCAATGATGATGCGCCACAGGCTATCGGTTTAACAACTTCCAAACAACCATCATCTCCAATTTCTCTCCATGCGCTTTCGGTATCATATCAGCAATGTGAAAGGGGCAATTCTCCGGTTTGCTCGGCGAATGCTCATCACCAAGCGGCTGTTCGTGCTGATGCTGATGGGAATCATTGCTTTGGCGGGTGTGGTTTGGCTCTATTATGCCGATGCGCGCCTGATGGTAGGGCCCTGGCACACCTACGCCGAAGGCTTGTTTAGCGTGAACGAGCCGCGAGAAGAACATTTCGAGGAATTTTGCCTATCGGGCGAATTTCAGCGCGAATTGGAGCAGCGTGGCGGCGGTCCGCTACTGGCGGCATTTCAAAAGTCGGTGGTGATGGAGAATGGCGATACCGAGGATATTCTACATATTAATGTGTATGATTTGAGCGCTCGATTTCATAACATTTTCAGCACTTATCACAAGCAAGCTCAAAGCTATCTCTCCACCGAAAACCCCTATTTCAAGGACTACGATATGATGCCGGCGCCCAAAATCGACGGTCACATGGCGATGCTCTACAAATCGCGGCACCGCGACGAAGGCGGCTACTATGTGCGCGGATTGGTGATTTGCGCCCACCGCCGTGCCTATTTCTATGAATCTTATTCCTGCTATAGCCCCTACCTCGACCGGCAAAACGATGCGCACACCTATTACTTCAACATTCCCGACGACGGCCGATTGGATTTCACCGTAGATGATATGAACGCCATCGAAAATCGCTTTTTCTGCTATTCTTTGCTGCTTTTCGCGGCATTTGTGCTCGCCGGAGTGTTGGCATTCAGAATGATTACCCGCGGCATCATTCACCAAGGACCGGTGTATCCCGTGGTGGATGTGGAAGCACACAAGCGCTGCCAATGGGTGTGTGCCATCACGGTGGTGGAGGTGCTCGTGATGCTGGTGATGCTGGTGGCTTTTTGGCAATACAAAGGCACCAAACCCGTCCAAACCACCGCTTTCCTCCTGGTGGGTATCCTGCTCTACGTCCTCAACCTGCCCATCGCCATCCACCTCTACAAAAAAGCCCGTAACCGCCTCCCCGCCAATCCGCCAAGATTTTTTCCCTAAAAGAACGGCGCCGGGGCTTTGATATTCGCACAAAAAGGATTAACTTTGAATTTGAAAACCAATTCCGGCTACGAATGACTCTGCAATTGCTTATCTGCACTTTCAACGATGGGATTCTGCGCGTTCCCGATTTGCTGTTGCCGCCTCTCAGTGGGGTGACTTACTTGGTGTCGTGGCAGCAAAGCAGGGAGTTCAAGCCTTGCCCCATTCCGGAGCCATTGGCCGGGCGCGATGATGTGGAGGTCTACACCCTGCCGGGCTTGGGGCTCAGCCGCAATCGCAACCATTGCCTGAAGCATGCTTCTGCCGATATTTGCTTGATTTGCGACGATGATTGCCGCTACACGCCTGAAGCACTGCGCGCCGTGGCGGATACTTTTGCACAAAATCCACAATTGGATATTGCCACTTTTATCGCAAAAAACGACACCGAACCGAAGCGCTATCCGCCCGTGAGGTTCAACCTCAAAAAGCGCATGAAGGGATTTTACGTGATTTCGTGTGAAATAGCTTTTCGGCGCAAATCGGTGGTGGGCACGGTGGGATTTGACGAACGCTTCGGATTGGGTGCCGAACTGTTCGGTGCCGGTGAGGAAAACATTTTTATCAGTGATGCCATCCGCGCCGGATTGCACTGCGAGTATTTCCCCATCGAGGTGGTGGAGCATTTGGGGCCCACCACAGCCGTAACTCGATTGGCCGACGAGAAGGTGCTACGTGCCAACGGAGCAGTGCTTTATCGGTGTTTCCACGCCACCATGTGGCTCCGCCTTCCGCTGATGGCATGGCGCGTGCACAAGGCATCGGGCATCGCATTTATGAGGGCTTTCCGCCACATTCGCAGCGGCATTAAAGCCATGAAACACATTGAAAAAAGGTAATCAGCAAAAAATCCAAGATGTGCCAACCCCAAAAAGCCACCCGGCACACCATCCGTTGGCACTTGTTTTTTATTTCGTTATTCGAATCCCTTAGCCGAATCCGGGCGAAGGATATTGCCATTTTTTAGATAAAAATGGCTATGGTTTTTTATAAGTAGAAAATTCTTTGTAAATTTGCACGATTATAGGCACTTGATTGTGCGATGCCGGGCATATTTGCACTATGCAATGCCCAAATATCTTTTCGAAAACTACAAAAACAAATATATCAAGTTATGAACATTTCATACAAATGGCTTAAAGAATACATCGATTTTGATTTAACCCCGCAGCAGGTGAGCGAAGCCCTTACTTCGCTTGGCTTGGAAGTGGGCGCTCTCGAAGAAGTGGAAACCATAAAAGGCGGCTTGAAAGGCTTGGTGGTGGGCGAAGTGCTCACTTGCGAAATGCACCCCAATAGCGACCACTTGCATGTCACCACCGTGGACCTCGGCAATGGCGAGGCGCCGTCGCAAATTGTGTGCGGCGCGCCGAATGTGGCTGCCGGGCAAAAGGTGATTGTCGCCACCATTGGCACCAAACTTTACGACGGCGACCAAGAGTTTACCATTAAGCGCTCTAAACTGCGCGGTGTGGAATCGTGCGGTATGATTTGCGCCGAAGACGAAATAGGGGTGGGCACCAGCCACAACGGCATTATCGTGCTACCCGCCGATGCCGTTACGGGAACGCCCGCTGCCGACTACTATGGCGTGGAGAGCGATTGGCTCATAGAAGTGGACCTCACACCCAACCGTGTGGACGGCGCTTCGCACTATGGTGTGGCACGCGATTTGTATGCTTGGATGAAGCGCAACGGCTATCCCACCGCTCTGCATCGCCCCTCGGTGGACGCCTTCAAGAGCGACCGTCCCGACGGCGCCATCCCCGTGGTAGTGGAAAACACGGAGGCGTGTCCGCGCTACAGCGGTCTCACCATTCGCGGCGTGCAAGTGAAAGAGAGTCCGAAATGGCTGAAAGATTACCTGAGCGCCATCGGTCAGCGCCCTATCAACAATATTGTGGATATCACCAACTATATCCTGCTGGGCACAGGTCAACCCATGCACTGCTTCGACCTTGCTAAGGTGAAAGGCGATAAAGTGGTGGTGAAAACTGTGGCAGCGGGCACCAAATTCACCACTTTGGATGGTGTGGAACGCACACTCACCGACCGCGACTTGATGATTTGCAATGCTGAAGAGCCGATGTGCATCGGCGGTGTGTTTGGCGGCTTGGATTCCGGCGTGACCGAGAGCACCACCGACGTGTTTCTCGAAAGTGCTTACTTCCACCCCACTTGGGTACGCAAAAGTGCGCACCGATTTGGATTGAACACCGATGCCTCTTTCCGCTTTGAGCGCGGCATTGACCCCAACGAAACCGTCTACAACCTCCGCCTCGCCGCACTCTTGGTGAAAGAACTTGCCGGCGGCGAAATTTGCGGCGATATCATCGACGTGAAAAGCAAAGATTTCCCCGGTTTCCCGGTGGAACTGAAATACGACTATGTGACCGGGCTCATCGGAAAAAACATTGACAAGGACACTATCAAGGGCATTGTGGAAAGCCTGGAAATGAAAATTGAGCGCGAAGACGAGAATACGCTCCACCTGGTGGTGCCTACCTATCGCGTGGATGTGCAGCGCCCGTGCGACGTGGTGGAAGACATCCTCCGCGTGTATGGCTACAACAATGTGGAATTTACCACCGAAGTGAAGGGCTCGCTGAGCAATAAGACCGACGTGGATTTCCGCGACGATATGCAAAACCTTATCTCGGAGCAACTCACCGCTGCCGGTTACCACGAAATTATGAACAATTCGCTCACCTCGTCGAGCTACTACGAAGGTCTCGAAAGTGTGCCGGTGGCCAACTGCGTGCGCCTGATGAACCCCTTGAGCGGCGACTTGAATGTGATGCGCCAAACCCTGCTGTTCGGCGGTTTGGAAAGTCTGGCGCGCAACATCAACCGCAAAAACGCCAACCTCAAAATGTATGAATTCGGCGACCTCTATCACTTTAATGCCGAAACCGACAACACGGAAGTGGCGCTTGCACCCTACACTGAGCACCAAGCCTTGGGCATTTGGATTACCGGTAATAACCACGACGACAACTGGGCAGACCCGGTGCGCCCGCTTTCGGTGTACGACTTGAAAGCAGCAGTGGAAAATATTTTCCGCCGCCTTGGCATCAGCGAAAAAGAATTAGTGGTGGAACAAAGCGAAAGCGATTTGCTCGCACCCGCTCTCACCTACAAAAACCGCGGTGGCAAACTCATTGGCACCCTTGGCGTGGTGAACGCCGATGTGGCAAAGAAATTCGACGTGGAGCAAGAGGTGTATTTCGCACAATTCAATTGGAATGTGCTCTGCCGCCTCGCCGCTAAGAAAGACGTGAAATATCACGATTTACCCAAAACGCTGCCCGTGCGCCGCGACTTGGCACTGCTTGTAGACACCGCCGTGAGCTACGAACAAATCAAACGCGTGGTGGAACAAAGCGAACGCAAATTGCTCAAGAGCGTAACCCTTTTCGACGTGTACGAAGGCAAGCACCTCGAAGCCGGCAAAAAGAGTTATGCCATTGCCATCTTCTTGCAAGACGACCAAAAAACCTTGCAAGACAAGCAAATTGAGGCCGTGATGAAAAAAATTGTAACTAACTTGCAAAAAGAAGTTGGAGCACAACTCCGCTAAACATTATAAATAAAGAAAAGAAGAGAAAAGAGAATAAAAAAGAAGCAAAAGCAAGACATTCGTCTTAACTTCTTTAACTTCTTTAACTTCTTAACTTCTAAAAATGATAAATAAAGAAAAAAAGAAGAGCAGCAAAGAAGCAAAGACCCAAAAGCAAGACATTCGTCTTAACTTCTTAACTTCTTTAACTTCTTAACTTCTAAAAATGAAACAATATTTGCAACAACTATGATTATCGATTTCCCAAATATGCCTGCCGCTGTGGTGCCTAATTTTAAAGGCGGCGAAAAAGAATATGTGGTGAAAACTTTCCTCGACGACCAAAACCGCATTATGCACGGCACATTGCACCCCGGCGCATCGATAGGAATGCATATCCACGAGCGCAACAGCGAAACCTACTACATTCTAAGCGGCAACGGTCACATCGTGATGAACGACGGCACGGAAGAAGACTTCACCGTGGGACAAATGCACTACTGCCCTATGGGCAAAGGTCACACGCTGATCAATAACGGCGACACCGACCTCGTGTTTATCGCTATCGTGAGCGAACACCACGACTAATCGAAGCAAAAAACATAAAAACAAACTATATAAACATTCTATCACATGGGAAGAGCTTTTGAATATCGCAAAGCAAGAAAATTGAAAAGATGGGGTAATATGTCGCGCACTTTTACCCGCATCGGTAAAGAAATCACAATGGCAGTGAAAGCCGGTGGTTCCGACCCCACTGCCAACTCCCGCCTCCGCGCACTGATGAGCAACGCTAAGGCTGCCAATATGCCTAAAGACACTGTGGAGCGCGCCATTAAAAAAGCTACCGACAAAGACGCTAAAGACTACAAGGAAGTAATCTACGAAGGTTACGCCCCCGGCGGCGTGGCTGTGCTGGTGGAAACCGCCACCGACAATACCACTCGCACCGTGGCAAACCTCCGCACCTACTTCAACAAAAACGGCGGTTCGCTCGGCAATAGCGGCTCCGTGGCATTTATGTTCACGCACAAATGCTACTTTCATATCAAGGCCAAAGAAGGCGTTACATTAGACGACCTCGAACTCGAGCTCATCGACTTTGGTGCAGAAGACTTCGACCAAGAAGGCGACGAAATCACCATCTCGGGTGCCTTTGAAGCCAATGGCGACATCCAAAAGTATCTCGAAGACAATGACTTTGAAATCACAAGCACCGAATTTGTGTACGACCCCACCGACACCAAAGAACTCGATGCCGACGGCCGTGCAGCAGTGGAAAAACTCATTGATGCCGTGGAAGAAGACGACGATGTGCAAAATGTGTTCACCACGATGAAAGAAGTGGACGAAGAATAAACCACATCCACAAAGCAATCACAAAGCCGGACATGCCCCGCTACACAGCGCGCCATGCCCGGCTTAGTTTTTACACTACCACAATAATTATTTGAAGGCGGAATTTCGGGTCAGTAGAAAAATAGTGGGGGCAAGCATAAATTCTGGAGAGCCCGAAATTC
>JBJECV010000081.1:0-2457 GCA_051871435.1 Sodaliphilus sp.
TCAACGCCATCTCCAACCCCAAACCACATTCCCACTGCAAACATAGTAACTTTTGTCAACGCTATTCTCAACATCAATAACAAATAATGTGTTGATAAAAAATGCTGTTGGGGGATTATGGTGTTGAGTATATACGTTTCATCCATTTGGTAAATTCTTCGTCGATTACTTGCCTCCAGCGGTTGTTGAGCTGTGAGCGCACATCTACTCCGGCGTCGGTGGAAGTTAATTTGTATTTTTCCAGTAAAGAAGTAACTGCCGAGTTTCGCGCTTGCTCGGAATTGACCAGCTGTACACACTCCGCGTAATTATCTTGCATAAAATTCGAGCCGTCGTCGGTTTTCCATCTTTTAAAACCACCGACGGATTTTTGGAGATGTGCTTTGGCTAATGCTTCAATCTCTTGATTGGCTTTTAGCAGTGCTTCGCTATTGCGGTTGCGCTCAGCTAAATCGTTAGAGATTTCAGCGTTTACATTTTTCACGGAATCGAGGCTACCGGTGAGATGCCCTATTTGCTTGGTTTGGCTGTCGATTGGGCGTTGCTGGCGAATGGATTTTTCCGACATCAATTTCACCTCCCTGCTCTGATAGCGATACGAGGCAAACCAGCCCAGAGCCACCGTCAGTACTAAGCCCACCAGTCCGGCAATGAGCCAGCCTAATCGGCGAGTGGGCATCAACACGGCTTTAATTTCCGCTGTGTTGGCAAAGCGCTTGTCGGGGTCGCTGATTTTGCATCGATAGGCAATGTTTCGCATCTTGCGCGACACATGTGGCAAGCTCAAAATCAGCACACCAATGCTATAAATATCACTTCTATTATCGATTGCGCCAGGCACCTTTTGCTCCGGGCTGGCATATCCCTCGGTGCCTGCCGGCTCCTTCACCACGGCAAAAGCATCGCTATCGGCGAAGCCAAAATCGATTAATTTGGGGTGATGACCGTCGCGCGTAACGAGAATGTTTTCGGGCTTGATATCGCGGTGCACAATTTGGTGGGAATGCACGTAGCCCACGGCGTCGCACAGCTCCATCAGTAGCCTATTGATTTCGGCTTTCGACACCTTTTCTTGAGCGAGGAAATCGTCCCAATTCAAGCCATCCACATATTCCATCACGATGCACGTGCCCAAATTCGGCACTTGCTCAATTCCGTGGGTCTGCACCACAAAAGGATGATTGAGATGGAAGCCGATTTCAAACTCCTTCACCAGCAACTGCTGCATGCGCGGATTGGAAGCCTCTGCCGGGGTGATGCACTTCAGCACATACCATTTGCCCATGCGCTGTGCCTTATACACCTCGGTCATGCCATTCTTTGAGCTGTGGAGCAAAGAAATGTCGGTGAAAGCATCGGAAAAAAGCGACTGTGGAATGTCGCCATCGTGATAAAAGGTGGAAGTTTGCATACGCTGTGGGCTGAGTTGGAAATCCGGGGTTTTAATCACCACAAATTTCGCAAACTTTGCCGAATTATGCAAACAAAACGTGCCAAATGGTATCAACATTTGTCAAAAATGAAAACGGAAAGCTCGGCGCGATGCTCACACTTGAATGTAACGGAGCATCGTCAATCCGCCGGTGAGACCCGCCGTGTAGTGGCCAATGTTGACGCCACCACGCATCACATTCTTAATTTGAAGAGGCTGATTGAGCACAAACATCATTACCTCCATTTCATCGCCATCCATCAGCATAGAGTTTTCGCTCTTCACCACGGCAAATCTATTATTTCCTAAGGCCACAAAGGTCACCTTTCTGTCTTCGCCCCAAGTAACTTCCACGATGTCGCCTTCAGCCACACCATTGCCCATCACCACTTTGGTGGACAAAAATTCGGACGACGGGGCAGTGCCCTTAACGTAATCGCTCCAGCCCGGATAGCCCAAATAGCGCGCCAAAATACTCAACGACGATCTGCGAGTGGCACTATCCGTCTGTATGTAGCCAAAAAAGCGCTTCAGTGTGGTGGAAGATATATCCTCGCCGGTGACCTGCTTCACTTGCAACGCCAAATAATTGAAATCGGTGGGAGAATCCAAGGAATGCTTAAGTTTGCTCTTGATTTCATCCTTTAGGCGCTCAATATATTCTTGTTCTGACATAGCTGTTACTATAATTGAATGAGATGGTTTTTGATCTTTTTACAAAATTAACAATAAAAATTGAACAATCAGCGTGTCAAATCGTGCCACATCAGTCCAAACCGTGCCAAAACAATTCAAATTGGTCCAAAACACAAAAACTACACGTTTTTCACAACTCGGATTGCCATAGCTTCTGAGGTATTTCCTGCTTCAATTTTGAAATTTCGCACCCTTTTACGGTACGCTTTGGTACAAATTGGCATAAATTGGACTGAATGGGCATTGAAAAATCTTTACAATTTTGCAAAAATATTTAATCCATAATTCAGCTATTATTCCACGTAATATTTAAGTGGCTTGGCGTTTTT
>JBJECV010000082.1:0-11014 GCA_051871435.1 Sodaliphilus sp.
AAGATGGCATCGGGAATTTCTTTGTTGATGATAACAGAATATGGCATCCACCTGGCGCGCGCTTCAAGAGGTATGGCTTTGGCATATTGCCCCCACACTATTTCTACTGAGCCAAGAATGGCTTATTCGGCGCGATTATTGAAACACACCTCCTTATCCCCCCTGTAAACAGCTATTTATCAGCGCCCTATAATCATATTTTCATATAAGCAATATTAAATGTGCTTATTTGGAAATGTTTTTGGGAAATAAGAATTGTTTGCGCTTGGGATAGGGGTGAATCTTATGTTTGGCAGTGTGGCTAATAATTGTGATATAGGCGCTACGAGTGTTAAAATGATGAAGAATAGATATTTTTATAGGGTATAAAATATAGATTCCATAGAATTTTTGTATATTTGCATCAAAATTGTATATTTGTTGTGACACCTCTATTTTTCGGTATGATATTCTCCATCATTACCGAGGATAGATGAAGATTGTTTTTGGGTCTTGGTGATACACTACTCTATTTCGCATTTATCGCAAGCCTCTTGGTTTCAACAAGCAGGTATGGCGATAATTGAAACTTACCATAGCTTTCATGCTCATTATTTAAAACTTCTCATATTCAAATGAAACGATTATTTTTATTACTCACCTTAATTGCGGGCGTTTGCTATAGTGCTCATGCCCAAATTCCTTCAGTTACGCTGAAAGACATCAACGGAAAAACGATTCAAACCGACACCATCCGCAATGATGGTAAGCCGTTTATTATCGACTTTTTTGCGCTTTGGTGCAAACCCTGTATGCGAGAGCTCACAGCCATAAGTGAAGTGTACGAGGAATGGCAAGAGGAAACCGGTGTGAAAATAGTAGCCGTGTCGATAGATGAGGGGCAAAATGCCCAAAAGGTGAAGCCACAAATCGACCATCACGGTTGGACCTATGAGGTGCTGCTCGACTCAAATGGCGATTTCCGTAGGGCTTGTGGTGTTCAGAACATTCCCTATGTGATGGTGTGCGACGGCAATGGCAATATTGTGTATAAGCACAGTGGCTATGTGGAAGGTGCAGAAGAAGAGCTGATAGAAAAAGTGCGAGAGTTGCTCAAATAATAGCCTCAAGCCATTGCTTGCACACTTTTTTCTCCATATTGTGAAATGCGCGTTTTTTTAATCAACCATTCTATGATTTCTCAAATAATGAAACGAAATATATGTGCCACCCTCCTTTTCGGTATTGCCGCTGTGGCTGCTTGTGCTCAAGATAGTGGTCAGAACGACAAGGTGGTGTTTAACGGTAGCATACAGACCGACATTCTCATTCCGCAATCCGACGCAGCCATTGGCGCTGTGACCGACGACGATTGGGGAAAAACGAACACCTATGTAGACCTCTCAGCAGCCTACAAGCACCTCTCCGCCGGACTTCGTGTGGAATACCTCGACCATCCGCTTCCCGGCTACGAAGCCGATATGAAAGGGTGGGGTGTGATGCACGGCTATCTGCGTTTGAAATACGACAAAATCGACATCACAGCAGGCTCGCTCTACGAGCAGTTTGGCTCAGGTTTTATATTGCGTACATACGAAGAGCGCAACCTTGGCGTAGACAATGCACTGATGGGCGGCCGCGTGATTTTGAAGCCCATAGAAGGTGTCACCATCAAGGCTCTTTCGGGAAAGCAACGCCGGTATTGGGACTTCAACAAGAGTTTGGTGAGCGGCGCCGACATTGAGTTGAACACCGACAAATGGCTTAAACGTATGGCGGAAAGTGGCACCTACCTCACCTTAGGCTTCTCGTGGGTGAATAAATACGAAAAGAATCACAACGACATCACCCAAGTGGACAGCGAAGATGGTGTGCCCCATCGCTATGTGCTCAACGTGCCGGAATACGTCAACGCCTTTGATGTGCGCGCCAATCTGCATGTGGGTAACTTCAGCGTGCTGGGTGAATATGCTTGGAAAACTCAGGACCCCATTTTCGATAAAAATTATCCCTATATCTATCGGAGGGGCAATGTGGCAATGCTCTCCACATCCTACTCAAAGAGCGGTCTGAGCATTTTGCTTCAGGCTAAGCGCAGCGATAATATGTCGTTTCGCAGCAGTCGCACCGTGAGCGGCACATCTTCGTTTATCAACCACTTGCCGTCGTTCACTTACGAACACACCTATGCTTTGGCAGCCCTTTACCCCTACGCCACTCAGCCCAATGGAGAATGGGCCTACCAAGCCGAAGTGGGCTACCGCTTCAAGCGAGGCACAGCATTGGGCGGCAAATATGGTACAGAAGTGAAGGTGAACTTCTCTCACGTTCACGCCATTGACCGCAACAACCATGTGACCGAAGGCTCCACAATGGGTAGCGACGGCTATGGCTCATCGTTCTGGAAATGGGGCAATGAAAAATATTATCAAGACATCAACGTGCAACTCTCGAAACGCATGAGCCGCTCATTTTGGCTCAACTTGATGTATATGAACCAATACTACAACAAAACCGTGGTGGAAGGCGAAGGCGGTATGATTCACAGCAACATCTTCGTGGCCGACGCTAAATATCGCTTCAATAAAACCTTCACGCTCCGTGGAGAATTGCAATATCTCAACACCAAGCAAGACGATGGCGATTGGATGTATGCCTTGCTCGAACTATCGGTGTTGCCCCACTTTATGATCACCGTTGCCGATATGATTAATACCGGCGTCACCAACACGCACTATTATCAAGGCTTAGTGACCTACAATCACGGCGCTCACCGTTTGCAAGTGGGCTACGGACGCACCAGAGCCGGATACAACTGTGCAGGTGGCGTGTGCAGATATGTGCCGGCAAGCAAAGGATTTACGGCTTCCTATAATTTCAACTTCTGATACACCGAGATTACCCCCCATTCACAGAATAATATATAGATAATCATCACAAAGATTTAGAAAAATGAATCTAAAAAACATCATAACATTATCGGCGATAGCACTTTTCGCATCTTGTAGCAATATCAGCGAAAACGAGCGATTTATCGACGACGGCGTGATTGAGCCGGATGCAAGCCGATGCATTTTGATTGAAGACTTCACCGGGCAAAACTGCCCCAACTGCCCCGACGCTATGGTTCGCCTCGAGGAGCTTCACCAAGCATTTGGCGATGCGGTGGTGGCGGTAGGCATCTATGGAGGGCCTTTCGGCAAAACAGTAACGGGAAAATACTACCCGCTCACCACCGAAACTGGCGATTACTATGCCACCCAGCGAGGCATTCAAGAACAGCCCTGTGGCTACTTTAATCGGAAAGTGGTAAGCACCAACTCAAATCTTTGGGCTTCGATAGCCACCGATTTGCTATTGCAAAAATCGTATATCCACATCAATGCCATCAGCAACTACGATGCCGCCTCGCGCAATCTCAACATTGATGTGGAGGTGAGCAGCAAAGGCGATTACTCCAATACTCGCCTACAGGTTTGGCTCATAGAAGACAATGTGGTGAGCCGGCAAAAATTAGCCGACAATAGCACCAACCTCGAATATGTGCACAACCACGTGTTCCGCACATCGGTCAACGACCGCGATGGAGAAGCCATCGAAGTGGCGATGAACCACACAGAACAAAAATCCTACGCCACCACCATCCCGGAAGAATGGAATGTGGGTAATATGTGGATTGTGACATTCGTGTTCAACCCCAACGAGGTGCTTCAAGTGGTGAAAGTGCCGGTTGTGGCAGCAGTGTGATCGAATTGCCTATGCCAATATTAATAACAAATAATCAACACTAACACATAGATAATGATGAAGAAAATCTACTTATTTTTAACAATGGTGTGCTGGGGAGTGGCATCACTCTTTGCACAGTCGGGAACCGACATTCAATTTGTGTACATCAATGCCGCCGGCGAAGAAACCGGCGTGGTAGCCGACAATGCTGTGATTACAGTAAGCCAAGTGGTGAGCGACCCCGATGACGAATTTGCCGACCCCTTTATCTCAAGCGGTTTGGCTATCAAAAATGTGTGCGCAAACGGACGCCGAGTGCAGCTTGAATACGAAATCAAGACACTCCCAAACGGGCGTCACGATATCTGCTTTTTCGGTACTTGTCTGTCCGACAGCAAAATCGGCAAGCAAACCTATCCTCGCATGAGCTCGAAAGGCAATATCATAGGGCTGAACGCACTTAAAGCCGGCTCTGTGACACCGCTCCAAGCAGAATGGTATTTCACCGAAGATGGAACCGCCACAGTGGTCTATAAGGCCAACGTGTGTGTTGCCTCAGGTGAAGTGGAAGATGGTGTGAATCCCATCTACACGGTTGCCGCCGAAGGTCCTACCGTAACGGTCAACTATGTGAAAGACGACACGGGCATCGACGATGTGATGATTGAAAATCCTATCGCCACAGAATACTACAATTTGGCAGGATGCCGTGTGGCAACTCCTGAAAAGGGCATCTACATTGTTCGCAACATCTATTCCGGTGGCAAGACCACCACAAAGAAGGCTGTATTTTAACATAACAATACCAAAACGCGAAGCAAGATGAAAATACGCAATTTCATGCTCATTATATGCTTGGGCATTATCTATGCCACAGCACAGGCTATAGAGAAACCCCAATTTCTCCTACAGCAGAATGTCGACCTTTCGATTGTGCACACCATTTCCGACAATGGGAAATGGGCCATCGTGAAAGGTGCCACCACCGACCAACGGAAAAACGGCGTGGTGCACATCGTGAATCTTACCACAAATGAAGAAACCGTGGTGAAAACCGCCGACCAAACCAATGAAGATGCTTATGGCATTTACGTGGTGAGCGACATCACCGACGATGGCAACATTGTGGTGGGTGGCTACAACGGAACACTCAGCGACGATGGAAGCTACTTTGGGGTTCCGGGTGTGTTTAATCTGACCAACCAAACTTGGACCAAACTCGACCTTCCGAGCAATGTGGAATGTGGCTACGTGAATAGCGTTACGCCCGACGGCAAGTATGCCGTAGGTTTTGGCGAAGACAATGCCTCCGACCCATTCAATTCCAATTCACAAGGCATTATGTGGGACCTCTCTTCCAATAGTGTGATCACGCTCAATGGATTGCCCACCATGCCTCAGGATTATACCTCTCGCCAAGAAACTTACAGCCAGATTTCAGCCGATGGTCGCTACATCGTGATCTACGGCAACCAGAGTATCCGCCCTACAGCTTTCATTTACGACCGCACCAATGAGAGTTACATACAGTTTGGCAAAGGCGGTAGCAACGCGCCATCCGATTATCTGATGCTCGAAGGCATTCCGGTAATCAGTCCAAACGGCAAATGGGTGGCCGGAACCATTCGCAACACCGACGACAATATGTATGTGAGCGTGCTGGACCTCGAAACCATGACCTATACCAACTACAACAGTGCAGAGTACTACGACATGCGCACCGGTTGGGTCAACAACAATGGCAACGTGTTTGCTTCAACACCTGTCACCTCTCCGCTGCGCGAATGGAAAGTGCTGAGCAAGGGCATTTGGTATCCCTTCTCTCTGATTACCAACCAACGCTATGGTATGGACTACACCGGCACCACCGGATTCGACAACACCGGCACACTGTGGGCCGGTTCTGCCGATGGCACCGTGCTGGGCTCTATGGTTTCTCCATTAGGCGAAAGTTATATCGTTACCTTGCCGGAGGATATTGAAATTGCTTGCGACAGTATTGATTTGCTGCAAGAATTTACAGCCACTCCGCCTCAAAACACTCAATTCCATTGGCTGAGCACCATCACCTTGCGTTTCTCGCAAGAAATTTCGCCTATCGGAAGTGCTAACAGCGCTGCACTTCGTGATGATAATGGCAAGTTAGTGCGCAATTCCATGGGCTTTGCCCTCTCTTCTTCCGACAAGCACTCGCTGGTGATTACTTTCCGCGAGAGCGCCCTCGAAGAAGGGAAAAACTACACCGTGGAGATTCCTGCAGGCACCATCTGCCTTGCAAGCAACAACGAAAAGACGAACAAACCAATCTCTCTCAGCTATATAGGCCGCGACGACAAGCCTGTGGCATTAGACTCAATATTCCCGATAGAGGGCTCCGAAATATCCCAATTCGACAACACCTCCATCTTCCCCACGCTCACCTTCACATCAAATGTGAAAGTAACCGACACAGCCGCCGCTTCGCTATATGAAGTGACGGAAGACGGCGACAACAAAGTGGCAAGTATGTCGGTGGTGGTGAATACTGCCAACACTAAGGTGGTGGGATTGCTCCCGGCGGCTACCCAATATCTCTACGCCGGAGCCAACTACAAGGTGGTGCTCGATGCCGGCTCGCTGACCGATATTATCGGTTCTCCAAAATCGGCCAACGAAGAAATTGTAATCAATTACGTGGGCACTTATGAGCGCTCAATCAGTTCCGACAACGCTACGCTATTCAGCGAAGACTTCAACAATGTGGCTCAATCGCTGGCACGTATGCTACGCTACGAGGGCGACCACAACACTCCCACCGAAGATATGGTGGCTATCGGTTTTGATGCCGACAATGAGCCTTGGAACTTCTCCACTCGCGAAAGCAACACATCGACCGACTACTTCGCCACCTCCACTTCTATGTATTCGCCGGCGGGTCAGAGCGACGACTGGATGGTAATACCCCAACTCGAAATTCCCGACGAATTCTGCACACTCACTTTTGATGCTCAGAAGCAACTCAGCACAAAGAACGATGAACTCAAAATCGTGATTTGGGAATGTGACGAAAACCTCAATGTGCTCACCTCATCCACTATCGAGCAGATGAAGAGCGAAGGCGAAATCACCACCTATCAGCTCTCTGAAGGCGAAACCGAAGATGGGATTGAAAATGAATGGGAACACTATGCCATCAACCTCGCTAAATACAACGGCAAGAAAATATACATCGGTTTCTGGAACAACAACGATAACCAAAGTATGATTTTCGTGGACAATATCGTGGTGATGCGCAACCTCAAATATCTTTTATCGCTCACAAACCGCTTAGCGGTGGTGAATAAAGAAAACATCGGTATCGCAGGTTCGGTGAAGATTAACTCGGAAGTAGACACTTATTCGAGCATCTCGCTTACTCTCAACGACACCCAAGGCAATCCCATCGACCAATTCAGCGCATCGAATCTGACTTTGAAGAAAAACGATGTGGTGGCTTTTGAATTTGCCAACAAACTTCCGCTCACCGTGGGCGAAATCAACAACTTCACGATTGATGTGAAACTCGACGACTACACCGATGTAACCAAGGCTTCGATTCAAGACCTCACCTTCGAACCGGTGAAGCGCGTGGTGCTCGAGGAATATACCGGCACCACTTGTCCCAACTGTCCACAAGGCATCGTGGCCATCGAAAACCTCGAAAAACTCTTCGGCGATCGTATCATCCCGATTTCACTTCACACCTACACGGGCGACCCATATAGCAATTCCGCGCTTGAATCGTATAGCGCATCGCTCGGACTTATGGCGGCTCCCTCTGCTATGATTCAGCGCAACGGATGGATTGTGTCGCCTCTCGGCACCGACGACGATGGCAATATTTGCTTCTCCAACGGCTTCAACTTGTGGCAAGATATGGTGGCATCTGAAATGGACAACCCCACTTATCTCGAACTTAGCGTGCCGGAAGCCACTATCGATCCCACTACCCGCGACATCTCGCTCACCGTGCAAATTGAATCGGCGCTCAATATGAAGAACCAATACATCAATGTATTCCCGGTGGCTCTTGAAGACGGATTAATCAACTCGCAAGCCAACAACTTCCACGCTGTCGACGACCCGGCTCTCGGAGAGTGGGGCAAGGGTGGTCTCTATGGCTCGCCGAACCCAGCCGGTGTGACACACAACGATGTGGCACGCACCTATTGGGGCAATATCACCGGCAGCAATATCGGATTCCCGCAGAAGTTTGAAGCCGGTCAGAAGTATAGCCAATCGCTCACTCTTTCTTATCCGGAAAATGTGTCGGTGCACAACAATGGCAAGATTGTGCTCATGATTATGGACAGCAATTCCGGCACACTGCTCAATGCCGTTACGGTGCCATTCACACAATTGGTGCCCGCCGGCATCAACAGCGTGGAAGCCGACAACCACAACGTGAAAGTGGACGCCAACGGCAATTCGGTAGAAGTAGCGGCTCAAGGTCGCATAGCCGTAGCGCTCTATTTGCCTAACGGCGCATTGTTGGGCTCAGAAGCCGGATGCGACAAGGTGTCGATTGCCACCGGCGGCTATCACGGTGTGCTCATCGTGAAAGTGGCCACTGCCAATGGCGTAACAGCACAAAAGATTATTCTTTAATAAGCGGTAAGCGGCTGCCGGAAATCTCCGGCAGAGCGCTTACCACATCATTAACCAACAAATAAATTATTTATGAACAAAACAATTCCTACATCAGGCTATCGCTACCTCACAAAATTGTGGGTGCTGATAGCAATGCTGATGGTGTCGGTTTCGGCTTCTGCCCTCGATTTGCAGACGTTGGACCTCAACACTAAGTACCCCGAGGCGAATGCTGTGTATCAGTTTACGCCCGCCAAAAGCGGTGTACTCACCATCTGGTCGCAAGAGCAAACAGTGCACGTGTATACTGCACTTAATGCCGACGCATCCGATGTGGACTACACCACCTCAATCAGTAGTTTTGCTTACGGTTCCTATACCGACAATGATGTGTATTTCTCTAAGAAAACCACATCAAGCGTGACCGCCGGAGAAACCTACTACATCGTTTCCTCTGCATCTCTGAGTGCAAATATGGTGTTTATGGCCGTTATGGATACCGACATCACCGAACTTCAAGTGGTGAGCGTGTCACAACCGGTGGGTGAAACCTACAACATTGGAGACAGCCGCGACGGACAGGTGGAAATCGAATTCAACCTTGCCGCAACTGCCAACGATAAGGCCACTCTCACCATCGGCTCTCATTCCGCAACCGATATTGAAACAATTGAAGATGCCAACTCCGGCAAACTGATTTACGCTCTTAAACCGGTGCTTTCGGAATGGCTGGCAAACGGATATTTCAATGCCGGCGATAAGATGACACTCACCATCACCGGTTTGAAGTCGAAAGCAGATAGCAATATCATTTATGGCACAGATGGCACACTCGTGCTTGAATGGCTTGCCCCTGAAAAGCCTCACTATTTGGTGTCGAACACCGGTGTAACGGAATTCCTTTCCTACTGGGTTGAGGGCGACGCAAGAGGCATCACAGTGCTCGAATTCGACTACGACCTGATGACCAAGGAAAACGGCCAAACCGCCACTGTAAACATTCAGATAGGTAGCGCCGAAGCCGATGATTTCTACTCCGAAACGATCGACGCCGACAAAATCACCATCGATGGCAAAAAAATGTATATCGATTTCACCGGCAAACTCCGCTCGTTTGAGGCAATGGGCTTGATCTACGATATCTGGAACACAATGTCGGTGAAGGTGACAGGCATTCTTATGGCCGACGGCACTCATAGCTTCAGCGAAACTCAAGGCAACTACGGCTCAGTGGCTTTTGAAGTGCCCTACACTGAATATCGTAGCGATATTCAAGCAGAATTTACTCCTGCAAGCGAATCGCAACTTACCGAAAATCAATTCAAGGTGTATTTCTCCGACAAGGCTGCGCTCACCTTTACCGGTGTGCATATCACTTATCAAACGCAATCCGATGAGAAAAAAGAGGCTGATATCACCAGCGGTATCACTTCTGAAGATATTGGATTGTCGGGCATTGAATACACTATTCCTCTCTCTGATGAAATCGTGGCTGGTAAAAATATCCGCGTATCGTTTACCGGTCAGGTGTCGGCCGACGGCTATGAACACGATTTCAATGTGAAGTATAACCCCGGTCTGGAACTCGTGGGCGACTTGCAACCTGTGGCTTGCTCCATTTCTGAAGGTGAAATCGCTACTTCTGTAGACAACATCGCACTCACATTTGATACCGATGTGGTAATTAATTCGGTGAACGCTCCCGAAACTCCGGTGTGGATTGCCGACCAAAACAATGGCACCACCATCCCGGCTTCGATTGCAGTGGCAGCCGACAATAGCAAGCAAGTGGTGATTACACCCAACGCTGAACTCTCTCACGCTCACCAATTCACCCTCTGTGTGGATAGCCTTGTGGTAGTGACTCCGGATTACATCTCTAATAATGGACAATATGGCCACTATATGCCCGGTTATCAAGTGAACTTTAAACTCAACTTGCAATACAGCAACTACGACTTCGCTACCGATCCTATCGTGGGCTCCACTTTGGAAAGTCTCTCCTACGTGAACTGCACCACCAAAGAAGGTGCCGACGACACGCAAGCTATCTCGGCTACACTCAACCCCGACGCCCTCGTGTGGATTGAGGACGCAGAAGGAACCCAAGTGACTGAATGTACGGTTAACACCAAGATTGGAAATGGCTTCACCATTGTGCCTGATAATGAAATCACCACCACAGGCAACTACACCGTGGTGCTTCAAGCCGGCGTGTATAAAGTGGGCGACAATGTGAAAGAAGAAGAGGTGCGCTTAAACTACACCGTGCATGCCGCTCCTGTAGAAACCATCACTATCACTGCTACCGATCCGGTGAGCGAAAGCACTGTTACATCTCTGAGCGAAATTATGGTGGAATTCAGCGAACCGGTTTATGGTAACGATACCGTTATCACTATCCTGAACAAGGCTGAATACAAAACCTTCTCTGCCACACTTCAAGTGAACCCACGCCTTCGTACACAAGGTGTAATCACACTTGACGAAGAAATAACCGATGAAGGCAACTACACCGTGATGATTCCTAACGCTGTGGTGGGCGACGAATTGTGGTTTAACAATAATGGCGCAACCGGCAATTGCAATCTCTACACTCTGTTCTACTTCACCGTAAGAACTTCTTCCGGCGGGGATAATAATTGGACCACCGACCCGGCCGACGGCAGCGTGGTAACTTCGTTGCAGGTGATTAAGG
>JBJECV010000083.1:0-10899 GCA_051871435.1 Sodaliphilus sp.
ACAGTCGGTCCAACCTAAATTTCTATGATATTATAGCATAGCTGAATAGTTACACAAGGAACCTCAAATGAAGCAACAAATCCTCTTGAGCCTGATAATGGGGAAAGTGTCGTTGCAAGAGCTCATACCCATGCAGCCTATAGTCCAAGTTTTGTAAATAATAAATTTTCAGGCGAAACAAATGACGCAGAAGGTAATAAACATTCATCTGGAGGCGATATATTTGTCTACAATTTAAATGAAGTGGATGGTTATGTGGCAACCCCAAATGGCTCTTTACGAAAATACGATTGCCAATCAGGTGAAGTTACGGTGATAAGTACTGAAATGCCAAGTGATATTTTTGACCCTAATAGATTGAATCACTTACTTCCTTATAATATATCAAATTTTATGAAGTATTTAAACAAACTGTCTACAACTTATAAATAATTATTGAAAATGAAAGAAAAAATTGTGATTATCAGTGTTTTATTTGCTATGGTAGCTGTCGCTTTGTCGTCTGCATCAAATGGCTTGGCTACCGAGCAAAAAAATAACATTGCCAAAATTGAGAGTGTCACTAATGGCTATCGTTTTCCATTTGAATTTCCTAACCAAAGTGACGTGTTGCCAAGCCTTGAGGTTGCTTTTCAGGTAGCATTACCTATACTTCAAAATAGATTTAGCAAATCTTTCGCTCGCAATATGCCATTTAAAGGCTATCTTGCAAACGATTCAATTTGGGTTATCTATGGTGGCAATCCTGTGGATGAAAAAGGGAAGCCTTGTGAAGGGAGATTTCCTTACATAGAACTGAATAAACACGATGGCAAAGTGGTGAAAATTTTGCATACGAAATAGCAAAATCGTTCCTGTCATTTTTGCCCCTATTTGGATTGGGGGAGCGGTTATTTTTTGGTGATTCGGATGGAATGGAGGAGGACCGGGGTGATGGTGGTGTGGCTTGCTGTGCGCTCCACGGAGATGGTGTTTTTACCCTTTAAGAGTTCGGCTTTAATGATGTTCGACCACCCGGTGTTGAGCCATTCTTTGTCGCCACGGCAAGGCAGAACGATGGTGCCTTGCTGATGGGTGTTGGCTTTAATGGAGAGTGTGGGGCAGAAGGGAGAGTTGTAGCCATTGGCGTAGCGAATGTCAATGAGGTAGTCGCCGCCTTCCGGCACCATTACTTCCACTTCTAATTGCTGATTTTTGACACTGCTCACTTCCACCACCGCTTTTCCTTTCTCTGCTCTTCGCAGCAAGGTACCGCCTTTTGCCACCGAGGTAAAAGGAATTTCAATGTAATCGTTCATCACATATTGCGGTTGCGAAAGGTAGCTCTGGCTTTGGTTGCCGATGGCAATCACGCCCACTGCGGCAAAATTCGCGTTCTCCCGGCGGATGCGGAAAATGCTGTCGGGAATGCTGTAGCGGTATTGCCCGTTGATAATCATACGATAGTGGCGGTTTTCGGCAAAATTGAGCAGCTTGTGGGTGGTTTTATTCCACTGCACGATAGGCATTTGCGGCACGCTAAAATTGCGGTCCATCATCGTTACTTGCTGAGTGGCTTTAATGCTGCGACTCATTTTGATGGTGATGGAGTGTGTGCCGGTGAGCTTGGCGTTGATAAAATTGTCGTGGGTTTCTTTTCCGTCGATGATAAATTTTTCAATCTTATTGCCGGTGCCTTCTATGGAAATATTGAGCACGGCATTGCGGTATTTAAAGCCACGGATTTCCTTCTTTCCCTTGAGGAAAACGGGCACAAAGGGGTTGAATTCAATGCCATTGGGCAGGAAAGTCATTCCGGCATAAATGCGAAACACCATTGCCACATTGCCGGCTGCCGAAGCGATGTCGGCTTGGCTATTGCCAAGTGGCATGCCGTTGGTGCCGTAGAAGGCGCCTTTATTGGCGCAAAATAGTGCTTGTGCACGATACATGGCGCCCAACCCCAAGCGCAGCATCGCCTCATTTTCTGTTTTGGCGGCAGCCATATTCCAAAAGGCTTGCACCATGGGGGTAACGATTTCGCTCAAATTCACGCGGTCGTCGGTTTGATAATACGGGCTGATGGCAGGCACGCCATAGTGGGTGACCGGGGTGTACATCATCAAATTTTCCGCTCTATCGTCGGTGGCAATATTCCACAGCACAGCCAGCGCTTGTGCAAAATTGTCGATAATGGGCGATTGCATAGGGGCTGCATAGAGGTAGGTGCCTTGGAAATAGTGGTGCTGGCTTTCGTTCCAGAGAGCTTGGTTGATGGCGTCTTTCAGGCTTTGCGCCATTTCTCCGTATTCGCTTTCGAGGTCTAACTCATCGCTCATATCGTTTAATATCTCGAATGCGCGCTCATAGAGCACATTATTGGATAGCGATGCGGTTTCGTAAATGTCTTTATAACCCATCCACGCCGGATAGATTTGTCCTTGAGCAAAAGAGAATTGGTTGCCACCATGAATCAATCCGGTGTGAATGTCGCCATTAATTTCGTATTCTTCTTCAATGGTGCGCTTCACCACATCGTATGCCCATCGGAGCCACTTTTTGTCGCCCGTAACGGAATACACTTCCCATGCCGCCATCGCCCACGAAATATCGTCGGTGTTGATAGGCCACACACTGCGTTTGTGGCGATGCGAGATTACCCCGTTTTCCACCGAATTGCGCAGTGTTTGCATTGATGCTTCCGGGTTGAGGTAAGCCAGCGAAAGCAAAATGGGATAACTCATGCGCGTGTGGTTGGCACGCTTGGGAAATTGCGCCACCCCGTTGCTGCTTTCAATGCCTTTTCCAATGTCGTCGATACTCATATTATAGAGTGCATCCACGATAGGCATAGGGGTGGAAATGGTGGGATAGTTGGGATTTGTCTTTTCAATTTTCCATTCACCGATGTGATGAACGGGCTCAGGTCGTAAATTCAGCGGAATGTGCAGCTCGTAGATACCGGCGGTGTCGGTTTCGTGGAGTTTTAGTTCGGCGTTGCTCTCCAAATTAAAAAAGTTCCACGACAGCGGTGGAATGTTGCCAGCCACCCACACGCCTTTAAATTCTTCGCTGTAGATGGTGTCGCCGGTGGGAGTGGCAAAGAAGCCATGGGTTTGCAATTGCTTCTTTATGCTTCTCAAGTCCACCTTCAGATGCCAATCGCTCACATTCGTTTTCCCCTCGATAGAGGGGCGCGGTCCCGCCTGGCACGCCACGATAGTGGTGTCCACCCCGATGGGAGCATAGTGGAAATTGTGGAGCGGAAGCTCATTGTCGTGCCCATTGAAAGCCAAGCGAAAGCACACGATGCCATCCTCGCTAAAGAGGGAAGTGTCGGCAGCGGCATAGTTCGACACGATATGTGTGGGCGAAATCACGTGCGCCACCCAATCGCCTTCCACCACCGAATCTGCCGCCACGGTGAAGTAAGGATTTTGCACCACCACATCGTTGCTCATATTTTCTTTACACGCCACGAGCATGAGGCAGAGCAAGAGTAGTGATGATATGGAGAAAATCTGATTTCGCATTTTGATAAATGAGAGGTGAAAATTTCACCCCTCTGCGGGGCAATTTCGCTACCTCGGCTTTTCATTTTGCAAAATAACAAAAATTCTCGTGCATTTCCTCAAAATTGCGAGTGAATTTTTGCAAATTCAAGTCGATTGGTTGAAATTTTGCACTCTTTGTGGAATAGACCTTATTTGTGATGGAGGCGTGCTGCAGGGGTTGATGATTTATGGCTGAGCCTTCAAAAAAGGAATTTTGGTGTTATTGATTGTTGAATTAGTTTAAATTTTCTATTATTATTTGCATTTTTGAAATTTGTTGAATATCTTTGTACAGTTTTTGAAATGAAAGTGATTTTTAATCCAAACGAAAGTGCGGATTTTGAAGCAGATTATCCATCGCCGCATCTTTGATGAATGTGGTTTGAGATATAAAGAAATTAAAGAGATTAACCTTAATTTACCTCATTTTATTCATACTATTTTTTCCTAAGGCACTCCGAAGTGATTTCGCGGTGTCTTTTTTTTAAATTCATAATTCACAATGCTTACTTAATGCATAATTCACAATGCTTACTTAATGCATAATTCATAATGCATAATTCATAATTGGAAGATAGCTATTTAGCTATTTTCCCCTTCCCTTTAGGGAGGGTCGGGGGGTATGCTTTTTATCGTTGAACCAAGCAGTTATTGTGCAACAGGGACGGAGTGGAGGCATTTCACGGTGCCAATCACAAACACGCTGTGGACGGAGCCCACCGATTCCATTTCGCCCAAGCGGTTGAGCACAAAGTCTTGATAATGACGCATATTTCGCACAAACACCTTAATCATAAAATCGTAGTCGCCGCTGGTGTTGAAACATTCGGTGACTTCTTCCATTTGCTTCACGGCATCCACGAATTCGCGAGCGTGGCCTTTGCCATGCTGCTTCAGACGAATGTTGCAAAACACTTGCATACCATTTCCCGCCATTTCGGGGTCGACGATAGCCACATATTTTTTGATGTATCCTTCGCGTTCCAATCGCTTTTGTCGCTCAAAAGTGGGCGATGGAGAGAGGTGTACGGCTTCTGCCAATTCTTTAGTGGTGAGCTTGGCATTTTGCTGAAGCACTTTTAAAATTTTGATGTCGATAGCGTCAAGTTTTTCAATCATAATTTTCTAAGTTAGTGGTTATTTGCAGTAAATTGTTCGGATTATTGCTAAATTATCCGCAAATATAGGATATTTTTCTGAATTATGCATTATTGTTGCGAAATTTTATAAAAAGTGTGAACTTTGCAGTGAAAAAGTAAACTTTGTTATTCTCGTTTTTAGAAAATTATGTGATTTGACAAGTTTTTTAATGGTAATAATAGACAGAACAAAATGCGGACTCGGTTGTGAAACTAAGTCCGCTTTTTTCATCCGCAAAGAAAACTTTTCAAAAAAAATGACTCAGCCAAAAACTGTTGACTTGTTGACCCGTTGACTCGATTTAAAGTAGTCCGGTTTCGGAAAGCATAGCGGCAATGTGTTCCAAATGGTGTTGGTCGGTGTCATCGAAAGCGTTAAGCGCTTGGCTATCCACATCAATCACCGCCACCACCTCGCCATCACGCATCACCGGCACCACAATCTCGCTTTTAGATAGCGAACTGCAAGCAATGTGTCCCGCAAATTGCTCCACATCAGGGACCACAATGGTGCGAGCCTCTGCCCATGCCGTGCCACACACGCCCTTACCTTTCTGAATATAGAAGCAAGCCGGAGGCCCTTGGAAAGGACCCAGCTCCAAGCGCTCTGCTCTCACCAGATATACACCCACCCAAAAATAGTGAGGCAAGGCATCGTGGAGCACAGCCATCACATTGCAGAGCACGCCGGCGGGCAGTGTGTCGGCCGTTATCAGCTCGCTGATGTAGCGCACCACATCTATATATATAGCATCTTTGTTTACCATTCGATAGGAGTTTTGCCGTGTGCCATCAGATAACTATTGGCTTTTGAGAAATGATGATTGCCGAAAAATCCTCTGTATGCCGACAGTGGCGATGGATGAGGCGAGGTGAGCACCAAGTGCTTTTGTTTATTGATTTTAGCTCCTTTTTTGATGGCAAACGCCCCCCAGAGCACAAACACCAAATGCTCGCACTGCTGGCTCAAGCGCTCAATCACGGTGTCGGTAAATTCTTCCCAGCCCTTTCCTTGGTGCGATGCCGCGCGGTGCTCTTCTACCGTGAGTGTGGAGTTGAGCAATAACACACCCTGCTTTGCCCACCGCGAAAGGTCGCCGCTTGCCGGAATGGGCGCACCCGTGTCGGCATTGATTTCCTTAAAGATATTGAGCAACGACGGCGGAAACGGCACACCATCGCACACAGAAAAACACAGACCGTTGGCTTGCCCCGGCTCGTGATATGGGTCTTGTCCCAATATCACCACTTTCACTTCGTGAAAAGGGGTGGCATTGAAAGCCGCGAAAATTTCTTTACCCGGAGGAAATATACGCTTGCGGCTATATTCCTCTTTCACAAATTGCCCAAGATTTTGAAAATAGGGCTTTTCCCATTCCGAAGAAAGGACTACATTCCAAGAGGGTTCAATGTTCACAGTCATAGAAAAGTCGTTTGTTAGTAAAAAAATCACAAAAAAGTTTTACCGAAAAAGGCAGGCTTCTTGCGGTGCACATTTGCAAAGTTACAAGATTATCATTAATTTTGCATACCAAATAAAAAAAATCACACCTTGCGTGAGAGTATTTTTCAAATAAATGGTCCTATAGTTCAATGGATAGAATAAAGGATTCCGGTTCCTTCGATTGGGGTTCGACTCCCCATAGGATCACCAGTAGAAGATGCTAAATGTGGGATTACCAGTGGTGGTTCTTGCATTTAGCATTTTTATTTTTCTTTTGGTAACAAATTTATTTGGCACAATCTTGGAAAGAATGATTTTCTTTTATAAACCTAAATACAAGAAAATATTCCGCTGACACATTTGTATAGTAGGATGATATTTTGTAATTTTGCACCACATTTAATTTATGGAACACATTTTTACATACAATCAGCCTTTTGCGCTGGAATGTGGCGAGGTGTTGCCCTCGTTGCAAATCACCTATCATACTTATGGCACGCTCTCTCCCCGCAAAGATAATGTGGCGTGGGTGTGCCATGCGCTCACTGCCAATAGCGATGTGGCGGATTGGTGGCCGGGAACGGTGGAAAAAGGCAAATTTCTCGACCCGGATAAATATTTTGTGGTGTGTGCCAACATTCTCGGTTCGTGTTATGGCACCACCGGTCCCACCTCGGTGAATCCCGCCACCGGTGAACCCTGGTATGGCGATTTTCCAAAGGTAACCATTCGCGATATGGTGCGTGCGCATCAATTGTTGGCAAATCACTTAGACATTCAATCCGTGAAAATGCTGATTGGAAGCAGTGTGGGCGGTTTTCAATGCTTGGAATGGAGTGTGATGCAACCCGATTTTGCTAAAAATTGTGTATTTATCGCCACCGGCGCACAAGCCTATCCATGGGGTGTGGCATTCAATGAGAGTCAGCGTATGGCAATCGAAACCGACCCCTCCTTTGGCGAGCGCCAACCTCAAGCCGGGCTCCGTGGTATGGCTACGGCTCGTAGCATCGCCCTGCTGAGTTATCGAGGAGGGAAAGCCTACGACAAAACGCAAGCCGACCCTTCTGAGCCTTATGATTCTCCGTTTATGCATCGAGTGCTTTCCTACCAGCGATACCAAGGCGAAAAACTCCGCCGCCGCTTCAATGCTTATTCCTATTATCGCCTGCTTCAAGCCTACGATTCGCATCACTTAGGGCGTGGGCGCGGCTCTGTGGAAGAAGCGCTACAATCCATTCGTGGAAGGGTGCTGTTGGTGAGCATCACCAGTGATTTGCTATTCCCGCCATGCGATGTACAATTCATGGCCGATCATATTCCGAATGCCCGCCATTTCACCATCGATTCCGATTTCGGCCATGATGGTTTCTTGGTGGAAAGCGAGAAATTAGATTCCATTATTCAATCATTCATTAAATAAAGAGTTAAGAATCAAAATAACAAAAACCAGCTAATGGCTAACGGCTAACGGCTCTCCAATCATCTCCTAATATGAATTCAAAAATCATCAATATCGGCCTATTCGGCTTTGGCACTGTGGGCAAAGGGCTCTACGATGTGCTGCAAAAAATTAAACCTGAAAATGTGAACATCATCAAGGTGTGTGTGCGCAATGTGGCGAAGCACCAAGCCGAAGCACCCGAGTTGGAATTTACCGACCAAGCCGATGATATTTTCTCCGATGAGCGAGTGAATTTTATCGTGGAGCTTATCGACGATGCCGAAGCGGCTTATCATATCGTGAAGCGTGCACTACAATCACACTTGCCCGTGGTGAGCGGCAACAAAAAGATGCTCGCACGCCACATCAACGAAATGATTGAACTCCAACGCCTTCACAATACCGCTTTGCTCTACGACGCCTCGGCTTGCGGTAGCATTCCCGTGATTCGAAATTTAGAGGAATATTACGACAACGATTTGCTTATCTCGGTGAAGGGTATTCTCAATGGATCATCGAATTTCATCCTTTCCAAAATTTTCAATGAGGGAATGAGTTATTCGCAAGCATTGGAATTGGCACAAAAATTGGGCTTCGCAGAAAGCGACCCCACACTCGACATCGGCGGATGGGACTCGCTTTTTAAACTCATTATCATCACCATTCATGCCTTTGGCGTGTATGTGCAGCCGGAGCAAATATTTAATTTCGGCATCGGCAATATGAATGAACACGACATTCAATTCGCCCACGAAAAACGTCGCCGCATCAAGCTCGTGGGATGGGCGGAAAAAGTGAACGATGATAAGTTGACGCTTTCCGTGATGCCCCATTTGCTCTCCAAACAAAAGTATATATATAGTGTGGAAGATGAATTTAATGGCGTGGTGATTAAGGGACTGTTCTATTATAAGCAATTTATGTTCGGACAAGGCGCCGGCGGATTTCCTACCGGCTCTGCCGTGCTGAGCGACATCACTGCGCAGCTCTACGATTATCGCTACCAATACAAGAAGTTGGAAAGTGAGCATCCACTGCAATTCACCAACGATTACACCGTGCGCATCTATTATCGATACGATAGCCCTGCCACCCTTAATCTGCTTGATTTTATCACTATCCACGAAAGCTATTATTCCGACAGCTACAAATATGTGGTGGGCGATGTGTCGCTTGCACAGCTCCATTCACAAGCTCAAAAACTCCGCGAAAGCAACGTGTTTCTCGCCCTCTACCCACAAGACTGAGGATTTTGGGTCAACAAGTCAACAAGTCAACAAGTCTGCAAGTCTACAAGTCAACGAGTCAACAAGTCTGCAAGTCAACAAGTCAACAAGTCAACAAGTCAACAAGTCAACGAGTAGGCAGTTATTTTAGCTATTTTAGCTCTTTTAGCGACATTAGCGACATTAGGTGGCACGATTTTTTGCTTTCTATCTGCAAGAGGGTGCGCTTGGCGGTGATGCCGCCGGCGTAGCCAGTGAGCGAATTATTGGCGCCTACCACTCTGTGACACGGAACGATGATGGATATGGGATTGGCTCCTATGGCGTTTGCCACAGCGCGGACTGCTTGAGGCTGACCTATGGCATCAGCTATTTGAGCGTAGGTGGTGGTGGCACCGTAAGGAATTTGCTGAAGTTGGCGCCACACTCGCTGCTGAAACTCAGTCCCCACTTGCAGAGTCGGCACGGAAAAATCATGCAAGGAGCCAGCAAAGTAAGCGTCGAGTTCAGCAATGGTGTGCGCTATCACTTCCGATGTGCCCTTGCGGTATTCCATTTTTAGCGCGGTTGTTAATTTTCGGTCCACGCGAAGGCGATGCTTACGCTCCTCCCAATCACACAGGCAGAGCTGATGGCCCACCGACCCCAAAAGCAGCACCCCACAAGGCGAAGCCCACCGCCTCACCACAATGCCGGTCACAATATCCAAATCCATCATTTCCATCCAAAAACAAACGTCTTAACTTCCAACGAGCGAAGTGAGTGATTACTCCTTCAACTTCTTAACTTCTAAAAGAATCTTCTTAACTTCCAAATTGTTATTTCATCTTCCGGGCTTTGAAAATTGCTTCTTTTGCTTTGTTGATTTCTTGCATTTTCTTCGTTGCGGCATTTTTCACTTCCTCACCAAGATGCGCCACGCGGTCGGGGTGGTTTTGAAACACCATCTTCTTATAGGCTTTGCGCACCTCATCGTCGGTGGCATTAGGCGAGATGCCCAGCACGGTGTAAGCATCATCCACAGAATCGCCACCCAAGGCAAAGAATTGGTCCACGCTCGACGAGCTAAAGCCCATACGCGTGGCAATCTCGCGAACTCTCCGAATCTCTACCTCCGAAGCACTGCCACTGCTTTTCGCTATATCCGCCAAAAACGCCACTATTTGCCATCGAGCTGCTGTGTCGGGAATCCCACGCATTCGCTCACACACCTCTGCCATCATTCTATCCCATTGGCTTGGACCTCCCGAGCGACGTAATTCTTTCAGTCGGGTAAACACATTCATCCCTTTAATGGCAGTGTCGGTGCCAAACGATTGCGTCAGACTGCTACGCAAAAATGCCGTTTCGCTTTCATAGATTCTGCCATCGGCAAAAATTACATCAGCAGATAGAAAAATTAAATTGTAGAGGAAATCATCAAATCCGATTTGCTCCTCACGGGCATATGTGCGAGTGTTGCGCCGTTGTTTGTCGTTATTCTTGTTGCCGGAGATTAATGTATCCAAAATTAGACCAATACCGAAACCAATTAAACCTCCCCAAAACGAGCCATCGGTAGCAATCACCCCAATAAACCCGCCAATAAATGTAAATGAAATACAGCCCATAGTTGATGTAGTTTGCTACGAATTTACTGCATTTTTTTCATATCCACAACACCCCCACCCATAAAAGCGAAAAAATTCCAAAATGCCGTATTGGGGATTAGTAGAAAAAGTGTGAAGTTGGTATATAGTTCGTGTAGAAAATTGCCACAACCCACCCTCCGGTAAAAAAAAGCCTACCCCAAGCCCCTCCGGAAAAAAGCCTAACCCCGACCCTCCCTGAAGGGAAGGGTGTGAGGTTTTTACATCTTCTGAAACACTTGAAAGGTTAGTCGTGCTTCGCACTTGGTTAGCCGCGCTTCGCGCTTGGTTAGGGTTTCTTGTTCGTGAAACACTTGAAACACCTAAACACTTGAAACACTCGAAACACTTGAAACACTTGAAACACCTAAAACACTCGAAACACTCGAAACACTTGAAACACCCGGATTTTGTTTCTATTTGGACACAAAAGCACCCATTATTCTGGTCCAAAAGCGAAATGAAACAGTTGGAACACCTTTGGT
>JBJECV010000084.1:0-2407 GCA_051871435.1 Sodaliphilus sp.
ACCGGCATGAGATGAACACTCCGCTGCGCTCCGTGTTCATCTCATACCGGCCTACGCACATCGCATCCCTAACGGGATGCCCACCATCCGGATACAAACCCTCAGCCGTCAGCCCTGAGCCGTCAGCCATTAGCCTTGTTGGCTCGTATAATGTCAATTGGTTTTGAACTGTAAGCGATTTTAAGTGTTCTATATACCTCACTCCCTTCCCTTTAGGGAGGGGCGGGGGTAGGCTTTGTTTAAAACACAAACCAAGTGCTGGTGGTGAGGCGGGGTAGGGCATAGAGCTGCACATCGCATTTCGCTTGGTCGGGTGCAAAACTGGCGTCGCCCACCGTGATGCCTTTTTGCTCCAATGCCGATCGGGTTTCGCTTAATGCGATTTCCGGCGTGTTGTTGTCGTTGCTCAAATGGTTGAGAAACACGAATTTCAGTTCCGGTGTCCAAATGTTGGCCACAAACTTTGCCGTCACTTTATTATCGAGATGGCCTTTGCCGCCCTCCACGCGTGCCTTCAGATAGGCAGGATATTTGCCGGTGCGTAGCATGTGAAGGTCGTAGTTGCTCTCTATCATCAGGTATTGCGCTTGGCGCATATAAAATTCGGCGCGCGAAGTGATTTCGCCTTGGTCGGGCGACACCACAAACCGATGTCCGCCGCCTTCCACCATAAAGCCGCTACAGTCTTCGCTATCGTGCGACTGTTTGAACGCCGTGATGGTCATTCCTGCCACCGTAAACGGAATTTCGTGGAAAATGGCTTTGTGATATTCTTTGATGCGATTCGAGATGCTATGCTTGCGCAGCATACCGTTGAGGCAACGATTGGTGCACCACACACAAATGCGCGGCGCCTTATATTTGCGCAAAAGTTTGTACACAAATCTCACATGGTCGGCATGGTCGTGCGTGAGGAGGATGCCTTTTATTTTGTGCATCTTGATGCCATTGGCTTCCAACTCTTTCAGCACGATGTCGGGGTCCACACCGCAATCCACCAATATGCCCTCATGCTCATTGCCGATGTAGGAGCAATTGCCGCTTGAGCCGCTACCAAAACTGGCAAAATGCATGCGCCAAGCCTTGGCTTCAGGCTCCGGCTGAGGTTCCGGTTCCGCAGGTTGCACCTCCGGCTCCACCAATTCTTCGTCGTCAAAGAATATCGACCTTTGGCGGGATTGATTTGCTTTATCGTTGTATTTCTTACTCATCTCTTCAATCGTGTTTTGGCCTTCTTATTTATAAAGGAGAAAAATGGTGGGCACCTTATTGAGGTCGATGGGATGTTTCGCCCAGTCTTTCACGCCTCGCGTAATGATTTGCTCCCGTTGGCCGGTGATATCGCTCGCCACGCAGAGCTTCAAGTGCGAAGGCAGCTGTTTTGCCAAATCTGCCAACAGTGCATTGTTGCGATAAGGTGTCTCTATAAATATCTGTGTTTGATGCTCTTTCACGATGCGTTGCTCCATCACCTTCAGTTGCTTGGCGCGAGCGCCGGCATCGATAGGCAGATACCCGAGGAAAGCAAAACTTTGTCCGTTGAATCCGCTGCCCATCAGTCCCATCAATATGCTCGACGGACCCACCAGCGGCTTTACCTTCAGTCCCTTGCGCTGCGCAATAGCCACCACGTCGGCGCCCGGGTCGGCGATGGCAGGGCACCCCGCCTCGCTAATCACACCCATTGCCTCGCCTTGCTCCAAGGCTTGCAAATAGGTGCTCACTTGGCGCGCATCGGTGTGCCGATTCAGCTCGTAGAACGTGAGGCTGTTGATATCGATTTCCCGATTGCATTTTTTGAGAAAACGCCGTGCCGAACGCACATTCTCCACAATAAAATGCCGAATGTGGCTCACCAACTCAATGTTGGCGGCAGGCAGCACTTGTGGTAAAGTGCCCTCGCTCAGTGGCACCGGAATCAAATACAATGCAGGTTCTATCATAGCGTAGTGGTGTAGTGAATCACAAACACAAATGCAAAGGTACAAAATTCCCACCACATTCCACCCTTAAATCTTCTAAAATCCCACAATCCCCACCTTGCAATTCATAATTCACAATTCATAATTCATAATTCACAATTCATAATTCATAATTCCCTTTTGCCCCTATGGCTAACAGCTAATAGCTCCCGGGTAATATCTTTTCTGTATGCACGACTTTTTTGTTCGTTTCATGCCGCAAAGGAAAGCAAATGTATTCAAATCAAAAGCAGTGTGCGCATCCTTAAATGAAAGAGCCGTGCACGCCCGCAAAAATTCCTTCGCACTAATTTCTTGATAATCGGATTTTTTTATTATTTTTGCAACCATAATTTTTCAAACTATTTAATTTTTTATTGTATGAAGAAGTTGTAACTATTCAGCTATGCTATAATATCATAGAAATTTAGGTTGGACTGACTGTG
>JBJECV010000085.1:0-2405 GCA_051871435.1 Sodaliphilus sp.
TGTGGCTCGACACGTGGGCATACTGGTTGGCATTGCTGTTGCCATTTGCCATCTTCACCGGCATTTTGGTGTATTATCGCAAACTCGTGAAAGAGCGTGCTAATGTGCAACTCATGCGAGTGAAGCGAGCCGGAAAGGTGGCACAAAAGCGATTGAAGCAAGCCAAACAGTATATGGACCAAAACCTCGATTCCCAATTCTATGCCGAGGTGCTCACTGCACTGTGGGGCTATTTGAGCGACAAATTGGGCATCCCTGTGTCGGAACTTTCGAAAGACAACATTGATGCCGAACTTGAAAAATATGGCGTGGGCGAAGCACTCCGCTCGCAACTGCTTCAACTGCTTGAACAATGCGAATACGCTCAATACACTCCCGAATTGAGCAAAGTAAACAAAAAGAGCGTATTTGAAGAAGCCGCCAAAGTGATGGAAGAATTGGAAAATGTGAAACGAATTAAACCCTCCGCAAAATGAAAAAATTACTGTTCGTGCTCATCATATCCGTGCTTTCTGCCGGCGGGGCATTTGCCTCTGCCGAAAGTGCCGACAGTGCCTATAGCCAAAAGCGCTATCAAGATGCCATCAAAATATATGAATCACAATTTGAGCAAGGCACCTCATCGGATTTATACTACAATTTGGGTTGCTGCTACTACAAGATGCAAGACGTGCCCAAAGCCATTCTCTGCTTTGAGCGCGCCCTCTTGCTTGATGCTTCCAACCACGACGCACGCAGCAACCTCTCGTATGTGCGCCAAAAATCAAAAATTGAGGAAAATGAACCCGGAAGCGTGCTGGAAAACATCTTTAAAGAAAGCGTGGGAATGCTATCGAGCAATGCTTGGGCCTTGGTGGCAGGCATCGTGTTTGTGGTGATGCTCCTTGCCATTGCCACCTACATTTTTATGGATAGCATTTTGTGGCGGAAAGTGGGCTTTTTCGGCGCCGGAGTGCTATTATTGGCATTTGTTGCATCCATAGCATGCGCTTTCTATCAGCGCTCGGTGGTGCAAAGCCACCATCAAGCCATTGTGATGCCACAAAGCGCCACATTGAGCAAAGCACCCCACACTCCGTCGGAAAAAGAGGTGGCTTATCGTCTGAAAGGCGGCACCAAGGTGTGTATCGTGGATTCGGTAGCATCTAATCTTGAAAAGAAAGAAACTTGGTATAAGGTGGAAGCCCCTGCCAAAGAAGATGCCTGGATTCTATCGTCCGACATCGAAAAAATTTGATTTCATCATCCTCAACCTCTTTCTCACCTTTATGCTCTCCTATCTTCAGCAACTCGACGCCTCCCTATTGGTAGCCATCAACGGATGGCATTGCCCCTTCGCCGACCAACTGATGTGGCTCATTTCCGGAAAATTTTCTTCGGCGCTCATCCTCATCGCCGTGTTGGCACTTCCCCTGCGCAAAGGCAATTGGAAAAATGCGCTCACCCTGCTCATCGCCATCGCCCTGGTGGTGATCATTGCCGACCGCGTGTCGTCGGGCATCATCAAGCCCTTGGTGGAACGCCTACGCCCCACCCACAACCCCGATTTGCAAGCGCTCGTGCATGTGGTGAACGATTACAGAGGCGGAAAATACGGCTTCGTGTCGAGCCACGCCGCCAACATGTTCGGCATCGCCACCTTTGTGGCACTGGTGGTGCGCAATCGCTACACTTGGCTTTGCCTCCTCTCGTGGGCGGCAATCGTGAGCTACAGCCGCATTTATCTCGGAGTGCACTATCCCGGCGACATTTTGGGCGGTATGCTCGTGGGCATCGGGGCAACTTGGCTTGTGGCATGGCTTTGGAAAAAGGCGCAAAATAGAAGCCACATTCCAGCCATCCACACCATCTATCATCGGAGCGATGCAGTGTGGATTAACCATGCCGTAGCCACAAATTTTCTACTAATAATGGCGTTTGCGGCGGCTCAAACCACTTTTTAAGCCCTTTTAGCAAAAATATCGGCGCAAATATTTTGAAATTACCAATATTTGTAATAATTTTATAGCATTAATTAATAAGTAACTCCATTTATTAACTATTTAATTTTACATAATCATGCCAAAAACAATTCCTTTTAAAGAACTTCGTCGGATTAAAGATAGTTTGCCGGAAGGTTCAATCCACAAAATTGCAGATCAGCTCAATATGACCGACCAATCGGTTCGTAACTACTTCGGTGGCTCAAATTATGAATACGGCATCAATATGGGGGTGCACATTGAACCGGGTCCTGATGGCGGTTATGTGGTTCTCGACGACACTAAAATCTTGGATATGGCCCTCGAAATTCTTGGAGAAAAGGAGGATGCCTAAAAGTTAACTACAAGAAATCACAGCATGGGACCCACCGACAATAATATTATTCTGAGGTTCCATGCTTTTTTATATTGAGAAAACTTACT
>JBJECV010000086.1:0-10683 GCA_051871435.1 Sodaliphilus sp.
AGCGGCTAACCAAGTGCGAAGCACGACTAACCTTCAATTTGGTGTTTCAGGTGTTCATCCTCACTCCCTTCCCTTCAGGGAGGGGCCGGGGGTAGGCTTTCCTCTAACCAAGTGCGAAGCACGACTAACCTTCAATTTGTGCTCCATGTCACATCAATTCCGCTGCTTTTTTCGCTGAAATTAAAAGAAAAATTGTAACTTTGTGGTATGGATACAATCTCCACATATTCCCTCATTATAGTGCTCATCACTATGCTCCTGTCGGCTTTCTTTGCGGGCATGGAAATTGCTTTCGTGTCGGCTAATAAAGTGCGCCTCGAAATCGACATCCAAAAAGGCGGTTTGGTGAACCGCATCATCCGCTCGTTCTACAGCCACAGCGATGTGTTTATCTCCACTATGTTGGTGGGCAACAATGTGGTGAATGTGGTCTACAGTATGGCGATGGCGAGCCTTATCGGCACACCCATCAACGAATGGCTTGGTGGTAATGAGTTTCTCCAACTCATTATTATCACCATCATTTCCACCATCATCATCCTTATCACGGGCGAATTCCTTCCCAAAGCCATTTTCCGCATCAACCCCAACGCCTCGCTGCGCATGTTTTCCCTCCCCTTGTTTATATGCTACTGTGTGCTCTATCCTCTTTCCCGCTTCACGGAAATGCTTTCGCAATGGCTCATGCGCATTATCGGCATCAAAATCGATAAAGCGAAAATGGATCGCCTCACAGTGGAAGAACTCGATGCCTATCTGCAAGAAACCATCGATAAGCGCGAAGACGAAAATGAGCAGGTGGAACGTGAGGTAAAAATCTTTGAAAATGCCCTCGATTTTTCGAACACCTACTTGCGCGACTGCATGGTGCCGCGCAACGAAATCGTGGCGGTGGATATCAATGAAACCGACCGCGACGAACTGGTGGAAATTTTTTCGAAAACCGGCTTGAGCAAACTCGTGGTCTATCACGACGATATCGATAATGTGCTGGGCTTTATTTCGGTGAGCGAACTTTTTGTCACCGATGTGAATTGGAAAGACCGTATGAAACCCGTTCTCTTTGCCCCTGAAACCATGTTGGCGAAAAATATGATGCAAAATCTGCTCAAAAAGCGCCGCTCTATGGCTATCGTGGTGGATGAATTTGGCGGCACGAGCGGATTGGTGACATTGGAGGACCTCGTGGAGGAAATCTTTGGTGATATACAAGACGAACACGACCACAATGCGCTTGTGGCTCGTAAACTCAACGAAACCACCTTCGAGTTCTCGGGCAGAATGGAAATAGAGGAAATCAACGAATCGCACCACCTCGATTTGCCGGAAAGCGACGACTATCAAACCATCGCCGGACTTTTGCTCAACCACCTCGGCGCCATCCCCAATGAGGGCGACACCGTGGATTTCGACTCTTTTAAAGTGACGGTGCTGAAGAAAAATGCCGCCCGAGTGGAATTAGTGCGATTGGTGGTGAGCCCTCCGGCCGACAATAAATAATTCTGTAATAATTCGCTCATCGATATGGAGAAAATCATACTACATCACACCCTGCCTGCCGTGTTTGCCGGACGTGAGGATAATCACAGCGAAATCTGGCTCCAAGATGTGGAGCTGGTGCGTGGTAGGAACTATCTGATTTCTGCCGAAAGCGGCACCGGAAAATCGAGCCTCTGCGCCTACATCTATGGCTATCGCGTGGATTATTCGGGCACTTTCTGCTTCGATGGCGAAGATATTCGCTCGCTCTCCATTCCGCAGTGGTGCCAAATTCGTAAGCAACACATCGCCTATCTTCCGCAAGATTTGCGACTTTTCCCCGAACTCTCGGCACTGGAGAATATACAACTCAAAAATCGCCTCACCCATCATAAGACTAACGCCGAAATCCTGGCATATTTTGAGCAATTGGGCATTCCGGAAAAGGTGAATAGCCCGGTGAGCAAACTCTCTATCGGTCAGCAGCAGCGTGTGGCTATTATCCGCACACTTTGCCAGCCTGCCGACTTTATCTTGCTCGATGAACCTGTGAGCCACCTCGATGCCACCAACAATGCCATCGTGGCGCAGATGGTCACCGAAGAAGCCGCACGACAAGGCGCCGGCATCATCAGCACCAGTGTGGGCAATAATGTAAGTATCACCGTCGACAAAGAATTCAAACTATGAAGCGTTCATTGATGTGGAAACTCTTGCGCAAGCACATTAGCAAGGCGCAACTCATTGGCTTTTCGCTGGCAAACCTCATTGGCTTGTCTATCGTGATTTTGGCGGTGCAATTCTATTGCGATGTGTTGCCGGTGTTCAACGATGAGGAGTCGTTTATCAGCAAGGATTACCTGATTATCACGCGCAATCTCACCAGCGCCGGAGCGCTGATGGGGGGCACCACGGAGTTCTCTCCCGAGCTCATCGCCGACATCAAGGCGCAACCCTGGTGCCGCAAGGTGGCGCCGTTTGTCAATAGCGAGTTTGCCGTTACGGCGAGCATCGGGGTTGACAATGCCCACGCTATGCGCACCCAGTTTTTCTTCGAAAGCATTCCTTCGGAATTTATTGATGTCGACCCCACTTGGAAGTTCAATCCCTCCAATCCCACCGTGCCGGTGATTATGAGCCGCGACTATCTTTCGCTCTACAATTTCGGCTTTGCTTCCACGCAAGGCATGCCGCAAATCAGCGAAAGCGAGGCATCGAGCATCCCGCTGGTGTTCAACCTCGCCGGTAATGGCCTTCGCGACAATGTGCAAGGCCGCATCGTGGGATTTAGCAACCGCCTCAACACCATCATCGTGCCACAAGAATTTATGACTTGGGCAAACAATAAATACGGCCAAGGTGGCAAATTGCAACCCTTGCGCCTCATTATTGAGGTGAACCGTCCGGGCGACCCTGCCATTCAGAAATATATGGACGAACACAGCTACAACATTGCCGGCGACAAAACCAACTCCGGCAAAACCTACTATTTCCTTACCGTTATCGTGTCGATTGTGGTGATTGTGGGCGTGCTCATCAGTTTGCTGTCGTTCTTTGTGCTGATGCTGAGCATCTATTTGCTGTTGCAAAAAAACACCCGCAAACTCCAAGACTTGCTCATGTTGGGCTACTCGCCGCAAGAAGTATCGCGACCCTACATTAAAATGGTGCTCTACATCAACGGCGCCGTGCTTTTCCTCGCCCTCGTGCTGATGTTCGCCGCCCGCGCTTCCTATATGGTGATGCTTAGTGGCTTAGGCACCAAAGGTGGCACCATCGTGGCTTCTATCGTGGTGGCAATTGCCATCATGGCGTCGATCACCACCGGCAATATCCTCGCCATCCGCCGCAAAATCCGCTCCCTCTGGATCCGCCCCTAATCCCACACCCTACGTGTAAAAAGGCAAGATTATATCTGAAAAATTATGTAAATTTGCAGTGGCACTTTAAATTTACATAATTTTTTCGTCCTCACAATTATTTGTTCCTAAAATTATATGCAATTAGCACCCGATTCTTTGCTGCTAATTCAAGGATTATGCCTAAATTTGTAAATCAAGGCACCGCACTGCCTCCATCATTCTATTATTTTACTAAAAATACAGCACTATCCAATGAAACTGCGACTCTCGCCCGACGAATTGTACGAATCCTTCATGCTCCTCGATGATGAGGGTAAGTTTGAATTCCTATCAAAGGTTTCAGACAATCTTCTCGATCCAATCAACAGCCCTATCATCTCTGATTTAATTTCGCCAACCGAGGAAGACTTACCTTATAACCCCGATTGGCAATTCTCCGGTGTTCCGGAAATTGAACTCGACCCTGAATGGGAACCCCAAAAATATACGCTTAGAGTGGAATTGAAAGATTTGAAGCCACCCATTTGGCGCAAAATTGTGGTTCCTTCCAACTTAAAGCTGGAGTCGCTGGCACACGTGATTCTTAAGGCTATGGGATGGGAAATGTCACATCTTCACCAATTCATACACGACGGCGAATTCTATATACTTCCGGAAGATGGAAATGAAGATGCTTTGGACTTCAATAGTTTGGACTCTCGCGACTACTATATTGCTGATTTGCTATCTAAAATAGGCAAAAAATGCTTATTCGTATACGATTTCGGCGATAGTTGGAGCCATGTTATCACTTTGCAAAAAGTAGAAGAGTATGCCGAGGGCGAATCCCGCACCCGTGTGAGCCTCATTGGCGGCAAACGAGCATGCCCTATTGAAGATGTGGGTGGCACTTGGGGATATCAAGGCTATGTTGAAGCACTGAATAATCCAAACACCGAAGAAGCAAAAGAGCTGATTGATTGGTACGGCCATCACGACCCCGAAGCATTCGACCTCAAAGCCATGGCTGCCATCATTGATGGCATACCCGGCAACGAGTAGGGGAGTGCCTTCCCGCTTTCCGACATCCCATCACGGCTTTCGCCTTTTTCCTCCACAAATCAGGCGAAAGCTTTCGCTTTTTTTCTTGCAAATTGCAGCAAAATTCACTAAATTTACCACTGAAAACGTAATCACACACCCTAACACTGACCACACTATGGAACTCCAGCTGCCAAAAAAACTCAATAGCGAACAGGCTTCCACCATCATCAATGCCCGACAAGTGACCGTGATTGGCGCTAACGGAAGCGGTAAAACGTGCTTCTGCGACCAAATTATGGCGCTTTCCGGCAACCGCGCTTTCCGCCTCTGCGCACTTCGTGCCATCTTCCCCGAAACGCGCACACAGGTGATGCCGGGCTCGGTGAGCGACATCTTTAATAAGTTCAATGAGGCTAACCCGCTGCTCAAAAGCCTCGCCAACACGGAGTTCGACAAACTGGTGCACATTATGCTCATGGAGGAATTTCACGACCTGATGCGCTACAAAACTCGCCTGCTCCTCAACCAAGAGCAACCCGTGCCCAAAACCAAACTCGACACCACCCTAAAAATGTGGCAGGAGGTGTTCCCCAAAAATAAGGTGCTCCGCGAAAATGGCAAACTCATCTTTTCTACCGAAGGCAATTCCGACCGCTATTCGGCGTTCCGACTGAGCGATGGCGAAAAAGCGGTGCTCTACTACATCGGCGCAGTGCAGTATGCCATGCCGGGAGCGGTGATTTTGGTCGACGACCCGGGCGCGTTTATCCATAAGTCGATGATCAATACGCTCTGGAATGTGATTGAGGAAATGCGCCCCGATTGCACCTTTGTCTACAACACGCACAACATTGAATTTGCTTCTTCGCGTATCGACAACCACTGCGTGTGGGTGAAGAGTTTCGATCCCGAAAAGCGGTTGTGGGACTACGAGGTGATGCCATCGAGCAACCACCTGAGCGAGGGTATCTACCTCGATATTCTGGGTAGCCGCAAACCGGTCCTCTTCATTGAGGGCGACGACACGCACAGCATAGACGGCAAACTCTATCCGCTCATTTTCCGCGACTACACCGTGAAGCCGCTCGGTAGCTGCAATAAGGTGATTGAAAGTGTGCGCGCGTTCAACGATTTGCAGGCTTTCCACCACCTAAACAGCTGGGGTATCGTCGACCGCGACCGTCGTGGCGAAAAGGAGGTGGCATATTTGCGTGCTAAAAAAATACTGGTGCCCAATGTGGCAGAAGTGGAAAATATCCTGCTGATTGAGGATGTGGTTAAGGCGGTGGCACGCTACCGCAAAAAGGACCCCGAAGAGGTATTCCACAAGGTGAAACGGGCCGTGATGCGAATGTTTGAAGCCCAAATCAAGCAGCAAGCCATGGAGCACGTGCGTCACCGCGTGAAGCACGATGTGGAACTGCGTATCGACAAGCGATTTACCAACATCAGCGCCCTCGAAAATCACATGATGGATTTGGTGAACGAAATCAACCCGCGTAGCATCTACGATGACCTCTGCCGAAATTTCCATTCCTACATCCAAACCGGCAACTACGCTCAAGTGATGCGCGTGTTCAATCAAAAGCACATGCTTTCCGACTGCAATGTGGCAACGCTTCTGGGACTCGACGACAAGAAAGCCTACATCCGCACCATCCTCACCATCCTCAAAACCAACCACCCCGAAGCTGTCCACATCCGCAAAGCCATCATAGCCTGCTTCAATTTCGAAACCCCATAGCAGCCATTAGCCGTTAGCCATCAGTCGTTAGCTTTCAGCTATCAATCGCCACTATAGCTCTGATAGCTAAATGACGAATCAGTGGGCAATTGTGGTCTCAACCATACTAAAGCCGCCGAAAAATACCACCCGGCTTGAAGCATACCGTCAGGTATGCAACCCTGGCAAAGGTGTGTCACGCGTTTCCTTAGGCGAGCGTCATGAGTCAATTCCGAGAGCTCCGATCATTCAGAGACACTTCATTGCCACACCCACGGTGGCGTGTTTTCGAATTTGAGTCCACATTCAAGATGCACTTCGGGTTAAAATCACTCTTTGTTTCGAAACAAAGAGTGATTTTAACCTCAGAGGGCGAGGCGGAGGCCGATGCAGCGGTCGCAGTTCGCCGGGTTGTCGGAGTTACGAGACGACGCGCGGCAGCTCCGCGCGCTGAAGGGCCAGCCGCCGCCACGGTACACGCGGCCATACCCACTTGTAGGACCGGTAGGGTTGGTTTGAGCCGAACTGCTGTAACTTCCATACCAGTCACTACACCATTCATAAACATTACCACTCATATCATAGATACCCAACTCGTTGGGCGCCTTGGTGGCAACGGGGTGCGCGGTTGTATTGCTATTATCGGAATAACAAGCCACATCGTTAATGGTGTTGCTACCACTATACTTATAGCCTTGACTCTTATTGCCTCCACGTGCAGCATATTCCCATTCTGCCTCAGTAGGCAGGCGGAATTTCTTGCCGGTGAGTTTGTTTAGTTTGTAACAAACTCTTGGCAATCGTCCCAAGAAATAAATACATCGGATAATTAGAGCCAACGCCATACGTGTTCCATCTATTTTCAGATGCTATTTCGCTCACAGATTTGTCCATCACCGCCTCCCACAATTCTTGCGTCACCTCGCTCTTGCCAATGTGGAAAGATGATAGCGTCACTTGATGTGTAGGCTTTTCATAACTGTAAGGATCGCTGCCTTGCTCGGCGGTCGCGGCGGCTCGTGGCGCCCTGCTTGCTACGGCTTGGGCACCCCACCCAACTACGAACCGAATAAGGAGAATTGTTATTCGGAGAGGCACAACCGGAAGCCCATGTCGCCGTAGGCACTGCCAGGCGAGAAGCCGTCGCGATACGACACGCGACAGCGCCTCGCATTGTGGTTCCAACAGCCGCCGCGTAACAGACGGTAAGAGCCACTTGTTGGGCCGGTGGGATTGATTTGTGAATCGCTACTATAACTGCCATACCAGTCGTTACACCATTCATAAACATTACCACTCATATCATAGATACCCAACTCGTTGGGCGCCTTGGTGGCAACGGGGTGCGTGGTTTTACTGCTGTTGTCTGTGTACCAAGCCACATCGTCAATAGTGTTGCTACCACTATACTTATAGCCTTGGCTTTTGTTGCCTCCACGTGCAGCATATTCCCATTCTGCCTCAGTAGGCAAGCGGAAGTTCTTGCCGGTGAGTTCGTTCAATTTGCTGATGAAGGTTTGGCAATCATCCCAAGACACTCGCTCCACGGGTAAATTAGTGCCTGAAAAATTGCTCGGGTTGCTCCTCATCACCGCTTGCCACAATTCTTGTGTCACTTCGGTTTTGCCAATCAAATAAGAAGATAGCGTCACTTGGTGGACGGTTTTCTCATCACTGTAAGCATCGCTGCCTTGCTCGGCGGTTGCACCCATGGTGAAGGTGCCGCCCTCCACGGCTATCATATCGAAGCTTACGCCGATTGCGTTGAAGGTTTTGCTCGAGACCTCGCTTCCGCCACCACCATTGATAATCAAATTCACCAAGGCGGTCACATCACTCACATTCACGTCGCCGTCGGCATTCACGTCGCACGCTTGAGCGGAATACGAGCCGGAGCCAATAATTTGATTCACGAGGGCGGTCACATCGCTCACATTCACGGCGCCATCGGCATTTACATCACCCACGCCTGCTGTTGCCAGGGAGGCAAATGCCCCCAAACAAAGTGCAAAAAATAAAGTAAATAATTTTTTCATATTCGTAGTAATTAAATTTGAAAATCACAAGCTATTTCTTTGCCGCAAAGGCAAATTAAAAATCAAAAACACACACACCATTATTTTCAACTTGATGTTCCAATCTGTAAGTTTTGTAACATATTTCTCCCTATTTTATGCAAAAATCCCCCCCCCCCAATTGTTATATTTGTGGCTGTTGATATTGCTTATCTTTTTTCCTTTGTGGCCTAAAACGGGAAAAAATTAGTTAGGTTTTAGCTACATCGCTAAGGCTAATGACTCTTGACTAACGGCTAATGGTTTTTTCCTTTTGTGGCGTGAAACGAAGATAAAGAAGATAAAAAGGAGAATTGTTATTCGGAGAGGCACAACCGGAGGCCTATGAACCTGTAGGTGTTGCCAGGCGAGGTGAGGTTGCGATACGATATGCGACAGCACCACCCATTGTGGTACCAACAGCCGCCGCGTAGCACACGGTGAGAGCCACTCTGAGGGCCGGTAGGATTGGTTTGATCCGAATTGCTGTAACTTCCATACCAGTCGCTACACCATTCATGAACATTACCACTCATATCATAGATACCTAATTCGTTGGGCGCCTTGGTACCTACGGGATGAGTTTTTGAGTCACTATTGGATACATACCAAGCCACATCGTCAATAGTGTTGCTACCACTATACTTATAGCCTTGGCTCTTATTGCCGCCACGTGCTGCATATTCCCATTCTGCTTCAGTAGGCAGGCGGAAGTTCTTTCCGGTGAGGGAATTCAGCTTGCGAATAAATTCTTTGCAATCTTCCCACGACACCATCTCCACAGGCAAATTCGTGCCTGAAAAATTGCTGGGGTTACTATCCATAACGGCTTGCCACAATTCCTGCGTCACTTCGGTTTTGCCAATCAAATAAGAAGATAGCGTCACTTTATGCGCGGGATTTTCATCAGTGGAAGCATCAGTGCCTTGCTCTTCGGTGGCGCCCATAGTGAAGGTGCCGCCTTCCACGGCTATCATATCGAAGCTCACGCCGTTCACAGTGAAGGTTGGATGCTCATCGAGGGCGAGGCGGAGGCCGATGTCGCCGTAGGTGATGCCAGGCGAGAAGCCGCCGCGACACGACACGCGACAGTATCTCGCATCGCTGTACCAACTGTAGCCGCGCAGCACACGGTAAGAGCCACTTGTAGGCCCGGTAGGATTGGATTGAGCCGAACTGCTGTAATTACCATACCAATCACTACACCATTCCGACACATTTCCGCACATATCGTAGATACCTAATTCGTTGGGTGCCTTGGTGGCTACGGGATGAGTTTTTAAGCTACTGTTTGAGTAGTACCAAGCCACATCGTCAATAGTGTTGCTACCACTATACTTATAGCCTTGACTCTTGTTGCCTCCACGTGCAGCATATTCCCATTCTGCCTCAGTAGGCAGGCGGAATTTCTTGCCGGTGAGTTCGTTCAGTTTGGTGATGAAGGTTTGGCAATCATCCCAAGACACTCGCTCCACGGGTAAATTTGTGCCTGAAACATTGCTCGGGTTGCTCCTCATCACCGCTTGCCACAATTCTTGTGTCACTTCGGTTTTGCCAATCAAATAAGAAGATAGCGTCACTTTATGCGCGGGCTTTTCATCAGTGGTAGCATCGGCGCCTTGCTCTTCGGTGGCGCCCATAGTGAAGGTACCGCCTTCCACGGCTATCATATCGAAGCTCACGCCATTCACAGTGAAGGTTTTGCTCGAGACCTCGCTTCCGCCACCACCATTGATAATCAGGTTTACCAAGGCGGTCACATCACTTACATTCACATCGCCGTCGGCATTGATGTCGCATGCTTGTGCGGAATACGAGCCGGAGCCGATAATTTGATTCACGAGGGCGGTCACATCGCTCACATTCACGGCGCCATCGGCATTTACATCACCCACGGCTGCTGTTGCCGAGGAAGCAAACGCTCCCACACAAAGTGCAAAAAATAAAGTAATTATTTTTTTCATATTTGAAGTAATTAAATTGGAAAACCACACTTATTTAATTTGGCGCAAAGATAAAATTATAAATCAAAAAAACACCTCATTTTTTTTAACTTTATGTTACAATTCGCACATTTTGTAACATATTTCTCCATTTTTTGGGGGAAAATTACCCCAATTGCTATATTTGTGGCTCTTGATAATGCTTATCTTTTTTCCTTTGTGGCATAAAACGGGAAAAAAGTAGTTAGGTTTTAGCTACATCGCTGAGGCTAATGGCTCTTGGCTTTTTGCTTTTGTGGTGGGAAGAATTTCTTGTTCACAAAGCTACTACCTGCCACAACCGACCGTCTCCCGACGCACATACCTTTTGCTTCGGTAGTCTCCAAGCTGCGCTTCGGCTGCGCCTCCGCTTGCATGGAGTTAACCACAATACGCCATCTCCGACGGCCCGCGGCATGTGGAATACTTGAATCACCTGGATTTTGCTCCGATTTGGACCAATTTTTTTTGTCCAAAAGCGAAATGAAACAGTTGGAACACCTTTGGTAGGGTTGCATACCTAACGGCATGCATCAAGGTGGGTGGCATCGGTTACCGGC
>JBJECV010000087.1:0-10677 GCA_051871435.1 Sodaliphilus sp.
AAAAAATTTATCTTTCTGACAAATAATTAGTTAGCTATTTTGCGAATATCCCTATTTAGCAAAATTTGCAAAGATGGGAAAGTTATTGGCACAAGCACCGCATACCTTTGCACCAAAACTTATAACCTATTTTATTTGCTATGTGGGAATCCGTGTACTACAAACTATTCGATGAGCAGCAGGAGAGCGCATTCGTTCATAACGAAAAATCACTGCCCTACTGTGTGAAGTGCTCCTCCGAAGCCGACATGCTATTGCTAAAGCGCCAATTGAAGCACGATGGGTTCAGATTTGTGGACTGTGACGGCGATGGCGCCACTTTCCTGGTGAATCTCAACATCAAAAAATGGTGTAAAAAACCTACAAACATCGAGGTCTCGTTTCTTGGCGATGCCCTGCATGCACCTGCATTTTTCAAAGGCATTTACCGTCGATGGAAAGAAACCCCTCAAATGCCACCCCAATGAAGCCATTCGCCGAAATACTCAAGCGCAAACACATTCGTCTCAACTTCTTTAACTTCTTAAAAAAGATCCTCACTTCTTCTTATTCCTTTTCTGCTGTGCTTTTCTAAGTTTTTCGGCTTTTTGTTTGCAAATTTCCGCTTGCTCATAGAGCCCCATTTTGTGGTAAATCGCAGCCATCGCCTGATAGGGGAGAGGTGATTTTTTGTCGGCTTTAATGGCACGCTTATAGCACTTAATGGCTTCTGCCACATTTTTAATTTCGCAATACAGGTTGCCCATCTGCAAGTGCACCTCGAGAGCTTCCGGATTCATTTCGAGCGCTTGCTTATAGAGCTTCAGCGCTTCGTCGGCTTCGCCAATGGTGTGGAGCAAGCGTGCCTTCCCTATGTATGCATCCACAAAGGTGGGGCAGATGCGAATAGCTTTGCTAAAATTGGCATTGGCAGCCCTGAAAGTTAATTCATCCATAGTCGGCATATTACCGTAGGGCACTTCGTCGTCGTTCGCCAAATCGCCATAGCCGAGCGACTGGTTCCCCATTTGGGTGTATTCTTCGGCAAGTTGACGGAGTATATTATTCTGACTGTCAATCACTTCTTCTAATGATTGGATTTTGCGGTTGAGTGCGCTAATATGGGATAACTTTTTCGCCACCAATCGCTTCACTGCTTCCGATTTGGTTAAATCGTTGATTTCCATGGCTTCTGCGAAGTAGTTCACGCAGTCGCGAAACTCGCCATGGTTGAAGGCATGGTTGGCTTTTCGGTAGAGCGCTAATGCTTTCTCTTGCCGAAGCGCATTTTCAATGAGGGCTTGATTGTTGAAACTCCGGCTGAAATGAATCACGGCTGTGCTCACAATGATGTCGCGCTCTGAAAGCGGCTTCAAAAGGGTGATGCCTTCCAATGAGGTGCATCTCGACAGCGCCACATAGGTTTGCCCCGAAGTGAACGCGCCTCCGCCAAAGTCAATCACCACATGGTTGAATGTAAGCCCTTGACTTTTGTGCACGGTGAGCGCCCAAGCCGGTTTGATGGGATATTGCGAAAAAGTGCCCAACACGGTTTCGTTGATTTTCTTTTCTGTTTCGTCGTAGCTATACTGCATGTTTTCCCACGTTTCCATCTGCAATTCGTGGATGTCGCCGTTTTCCAATTCCACCTTAATAAAATCGTCACCCAAGTCGTGCACTTTGCCCAATGTGCCGTTCACCCAGCGGTTTTCTTTATCGTTGCGAATAAAAATCACCTGTGCACCTTGCTTGAGCACGAGCTCTTTACTGGTGGGTAGTTCGTTTTCCGGGAACACTTTATCAATCGTTCCCACAAAAGTGTATTCCGGCGATTTAATGGCTGCCATATGTTCTTCGTTGATGACATCCACCGTGTCGCGGCGCATGGCAAGGGTAATCACAAATTTTCCGTTGTCGTTGAAATTGGGATTGCAGCGCCCGTTAAGCAGGGCTATATCCGCCGAGGTGGCATGGTTGCTACGCACCCTATTGAGGAGCGATAGGAAAGTGCTGTCGGTCTGCCGATACATTTTCACCAATTCAATGGGCACCAAGCCGATGTCGGCAAACACGTGCGCATTGAAGAAATAATATTGCTGATAGTAGCGGCGCAGTATCTCTTTCATATCGCGTGTCACCACCGGCTCGAGCTGAAACACGTCGCCCACCAGCATCAATTGCTTACCGCCGAAGGGCTCGCGGGTGTTGTTGGAATAAATGCGTAGCACGCGGTCAATAAAGTCAATGATATCGGCTCTCACCATCGAAATCTCGTCGATAATAATCAGCTCCAGCTCTTTGATAATTTTCACCTTTTCTTTGGTGTAGCGGAGCGTCTTTCTGATTTTTCGAGGCGAAAAATCGGGGTCATCGGGAAGCAACGGGCGGAAGGGAATTTTGAAGAAGGAGTGTAGCGTTTGCCCTCCCACATTCACGGCCGAAATCCCCGTAGGCGCCAGCACAATGCACTTCTTGTTGATATTATCGCGAATATATTTCAGGAATGTGCTTTTGCCCGAACCGGCTTTTCCGGTGAGAAAAACCGACTTTCTGGTTTCGCGTAGCAGTTTCCATGCACATTGAAATTCGGGGTTGTTGAGGTCGATATTTGAGGAGGTGTTGTTGCTCATGAAAGGAGGAATGGTTTTGGATATTCAAAATTACGAAAAATATCTAAAACAACAAAGCCGATTGCACGGAAAGCATACAATCGACTTTGCTTTGGCTGCGCCGCCCAGCGTGGCGGTGCTATGCGATTAGAAGCGGAAACCGAGGGTCATCGTCACGCGATTGGTGTTGGTCTTCACTTCGCTGAACACATTCGGCTCTATGTCGCCACCTCCATACACGATGGGGGAGAAGGCATTGAATTGGCTTTTTTGCGATTTGTGCACATAGGCAAGGTCGCAATAGAAGTTTTGGTAGCGATAGCCAAAGCCGGCGGTGATGTGCTGAATATCGTTGTCGAATTCATAGATGGGGTTGGTGTTCACGGTCACCACATTTGCTCTATTATCTTTCACGGCTTCTTCCACCGGCGATTTTTGTAGCGAATAACCGGCACGCACGCTGAAGTTGGGCGTTACGCGATATTCGGCACCGATGCGATAAATGCTTGAAGCCTTCAGATAAGATTTAATATTGTTGGTGGTTTCCACATATTCGTAGCCGTAGTTGTCTTCCACGCGCATCGAGGGTGCGTCCACATATTCGTAATCGAAGCTCACGATGGCGGATTTGCCAATCACGGCTGCCACACTTCCCATAAAGCGCCAAGGCGTTTTGAAGGTGTAGCGAATTTCGTCGTAGAATCCGTTTTCGCCGGTTTCGTTGGTGCCGTAGTAACTGTTTTCCTCCGAGCTATTCATATCAAAGCTGGCATTGCTCTTGTAGCAATCCTTCATATCGAAATAGGTGGGAGTATGGAAGGCGGCACCAAATCGAAGCTCGTTGATGGGCTTGAAAATCAAACCGAGTTTGAAGTTGTAGCCAGTACCGGTGGTGTGCAAAAAGTGTTCAAACCCAAAGTCGGCAGCACCGATTTCAATGTCGTTGGTTTTATAATTGGCAATGTAGGCATTTTCAAGGCTTTCACCATAATATTGATAGCTGTCGTACACAAAGTCGGAGATGCCTACGCCCACACCCCAATAGAGCATATTTTTGATATTGCCGCCGAGATTGATGGAGTATTCATCGTTGTGACCTTCTTGTTGCACGTCAAATTCGTTGTATGCTGTTGTTCCATCGCCATAGAGACCTTGCCAGCGCTTATTGTTTTCATTAATCAAGTAGCTGTTATACGACAGGATGCTTATCCAAGGAGCGTTGGAATTGTAGTAGGGGTCACGGTCGGTTTGCGACAGCTCGCTTGGCGTCCACGAACCGGTATTGGCGGCTATGTAGTTTGTCACCGAGGTGGGTGCACCATTGTTGTAGCCTCTATAGCGACGTTTGAAATTGGCTTGACGGTTGTAGCTGAAGCCAATGTTGAGGTTGGGCATAAAGTCGTTGTTGAGTTTAATGGCGCCCACATAGCCCACCGATTGAGCCGTGAAATTGGTTTCGTTGTTGCTCACATTGGGCGTTTTGGTGTTGTTGAAATCCAATGCAAGGGTCACATTCACATCGCTACTCCTGTACACGCCCACACCTGCAGGGTTTTGAGTGAGGGTGGAAATATCGCCACCAAGAGCACCAAAGGCGCCTGCCATGGATTGGAAACGGGCTGTGCCGCTTAAATCGTTTTGCGACATTTTCAATGCATCGAATGCTTCTTGAGCGTTGGCCAATAGTGGCAAGCACGCCAGCAAGGCAAAATATATTTTCTTCATTGTGTGATAGTTTTTTTTATCAGATTGTTTGTGAGTGTTGACTATAAGAAATATGACAAATCATTAGCGACGACGCCCTCCACCACCGGAGAATCCACCACCGGAATGACTTCCACTTGAGTGACTTCCGCCAGAATAACTGCCGCTATTTCTGCCGCTACCCCAACTCGACGACGATGAGGATGAGCGACTGCTACTGCTGCGTGAGGTGGAGTAGCTATTGTTTGTAGAACGTGTGCTCTGACCGCTGCTATACGAATTGCCTCGGTTGGTGCCATAGCTGCTGCTCTTGCTGCTATACCCGGAATTGCTCACCGACGACGATGGACGGCGACCCGTGGCTGTGCCGCTACCCACGTTCCCTACAGAATGAGAACTATAGGATGGCGAGCTGTAGGACGACGAACGGCCGGATGCATAGCCGGGACGTCCGCCCGACACATTGGCACTACCATAGGTGCGGTTGCCACCATAATTGCTACCGGAAGAACCGGCCGGACGACGGGTGCCAAGGTTGGAACCATTCGATGCATAGCCCGGACGGCGACCGCTGCCTATGTTGCTACCATGTCCTAACGATGAACCGCCGGGGCGGCGTCCGTTGCCGGAATAATAGTGGTTGGGGCGCCAATGCGGAGCATCCCAATGATGGTGGTGACCATACCATGGCGAATACCAGGAATAATGCCAAGGGCTATACCACGACCACGATGGACCATACCAGGGGTCGTACCATCCGCTATACCACGCACTGTGCCATCCCCATGTCCAGCTCCATCTTGGTCCATACCATGAGCTATACCACGAGCCATACCAAGGATAATAATACGAGCTCGACCACCAATCCCATCCCCAATCCCACGATGGAAATGAGTTGCCCACGATAATGTTCACCGTGGGGTTGGTATCGTAGTAAAGCGTGATGAGCTCTTCATCGTCGGAACCTCTCACAATGTCGGGGTTATAGAAGCGCTCAATCCGTTCGGTATTGGCAAAATTTTCGTTCGACAAATAAGCAGTGTCTGCTTGCAGCGAGTCGGCAATGGCCTCTCTGCTATATGCCCCACGTCGATTGTATTCATCATCGCTCCGAAGCGACGACGAAGGAATAGCCGGGATGCGATATTTGCGCGGTGTGCTACTTATGGTAGTGGTGCTCACACGGGATGACCGTACGGGAGTGCTGATCACCTTCTCGGTTTTCTTGTTAGATTCACTACCATCGTAATAAATATCATCGTAGTCCTGAGCCTGCACATGTATTCCCAAGCTCAGCAATCCGATACCTAATAAAGCAGTTAATCTGTTATCCATAATTCTATATATTAGTTATTAATTTAATGTGCAAATTTTGTGCCAAAAAGGCATCAAATTCTTTCCTTTTTAGACCTTGATTATAGCTCAAAGTTTAATTTATTATGCTAAGATAAGGATAATATCTCATATAAAATGTGTGCGATGCACAAAAATCACACTATTTAATCTTTTTTTAGAATATACACCACCCGGGGCGCTCCGTTGATTCGCTCAGGTGCTGTATGCATTTTGACTCTTGAAAAAATCGTTTTAGTAGGCACTTAAAGTGGCTAACTATGGCATTTTGCTATTGGCTTGGGTAATTTTTTTGTGATTTTTTGGAAATTTTTCCCAAAAAGGTGTGGCGGATTTGAAAATTTGCTATATATTTGCCATGTAGTTAGGAAAAAGCCCTACTGCATTAAATGCATATTATCAACAAACAACTATTAACCCAATAACTTAAACAGTATCTATCATGAATGTAGATAAGATTTTAGCCGAACTTGAAGCAAAACATCCCGGTGAAAAGGAATATTTGCAGGCTGTTCGCGAAGTGTTGCTCACCGTTGAAGATGAATACAACAAGCATCCTGAGTTTGAAAAAGCAAAAATTATTGAACGCATGGTCGAGCCCGACCGCATCCTCACTTTCCGTGTCACTTGGGTTGACGATAAGGGTGAAGTGCAAAATAATTTGGGCTACCGTGTGCAATTCAATAATGCCATTGGCCCGTATAAGGGTGGCATTCGCTTCCACGCTTCTGTCAACCTTTCTATCCTGAAATTCCTCGGATTCGAACAAACTTTCAAAAATGCACTCACCACGCTGCCTATGGGTGGCGCTAAGGGCGGTTCCGACTTTAGTCCTCGCGGCAAGAGCGATGCCGAAATCATGCGTTTCTGCCAAGCATTTATGATGGAATTGTGGCGCAATATCGGTCCGGATATGGACGTGCCTGCCGGCGACATCGGCGTGGGCGGTCGCGAAGTGGGCTACCTCTACGGTATGTATAAAAAACTCACTCGCGAATGTACCGGCACACTCACCGGCAAGGGCTTTGAATTCGGCGGTAGCCGCATTCGTCCCGAAGCCACCGGTTTTGGCGCTTGCTACTATGTGCAAAGCATGCTCAAAGACCTCGGTACCGATTTTAAGGGCAAAACTGTGGCAATCTCAGGCTTCGGCAATGTGGCTTGGGGTGCCGTGCTGAAGGCTACCGAACTCGGCGCAAAGGTGGTGACTATCTCCGGTCCTGATGGCTACATCTACGACCCCGATGGCATCAACACCCCCGACAAAATTGAAACTATGCTCGAACTCCGCGCCTCCGGCAACGATGTGTGCGAACCCTACGCCGAGAAATATCCCAATGCTAAATTCTTTGCTGGCAAGAAACCTTGGGAACAAAAAGTGGACATCGCTATGCCTTGCGCCACTCAAAACGAAGTGGGCAAAGCCGACGCCGAAATGCTCCGCGACAACAAGGTGCTCCTCGTGGCTGAAGTATCAAACATGGGCTGCACAGCAGAAGCTATCGACCTGTTTATCGAAAACAAGATGGTATATGCTCCCGGCAAGGCTGTAAACGCAGGTGGTGTGGCTACTTCAGGCCTCGAAATGACCCAAAATGCTCAACACATTTATTGGACTGCCGAAGAAGTGGACAAGAACCTCCACCAAATTATGAAAGATATCTACGATCAATGCGTGAAATATGGCAAAGAAGATAACGGCTATATCAACTACATGAAGGGCGCCAACATTGCCGGCTTCATGAAAGTGGCTCACGCTATGATGGGACAAGGCGTCATCTAATCCCCGCCTCATCCATCACACCCACATCACAAGCAACGCGTGCACCTCCCTCCCGGAGCCTACGCGTTGCTCCTTTTTTTACGCATAGAAAACAATTTGGACCAATTTTTTTTGGTACAAAGCGAAATTGCCCACACAGATCCCAGATTATTTGTAGACCACGAATCAATCTAATCACACGGATAATTTTATATATTCACTCCATCATCATCCGTGAGTGTGAGGTCCCCCGAATTGTTGACTCAAAAATTTCAAAGAACTTGGGGGCAAAGATACGGAGGGAGGTTGGGTATGGTCAACCTCAATACGGCAATCCACTTCGTTTTCTACTGATTCGTTTTTCGTGGTTAAAATAATTTTAAAATGGTCATAGTGGGGGGGGTAAATAACAGTCACAGCAAATAGCGATTTGCTGTGACTGTGTGAGATTTAAAAAAAAAGAATTGATGATTAGAAGTCGAGACCTTCTTTCTCTTTTGCCAAATTTTTGAAATAAAGTTTTCCGTCTTTGAATTCTTGAGTAGCAATGAGGGTGGGCTTGGGGAGCTTTTCGTAGTAGCGCGAAATCTCGATTTGTTCGCGGTTTTCAGAAATCTCTTCCAAGTTGTCGTTCATTGAAGCAAATTCTTGGAGTTTCTTTTCCAAGTCGCTCTTCATTTCGGCAGCAATTTGGTTAGCACGCTTGCTAATCACGGTAATGCTCTCATAAATGTTGCCGGTGGGCTTTGCGAGTTCAATGAGGTCGTTTACTGTGGTGGTTTGCGGTGCGTTTGTTTTCTTATAATCCATTGTTATTGAATCTTATATTGTTTTGATGTTTTTATTTGTCGTTCACGTGTTTTGAAGCAATCTTGAAAATGTTGTCGGCCTCTTTGCGGTTAGGTCCGTCGGGGTAATCATTCACGAAAGCATAGTATTCGTCGATCACCGTGTTGAAGCGTTCCTCTTTCTTTTCTTCCACACTTTCGTTGGCTTCATTAAAGCGAGCTTTGAGAATGAGGAATTCCAATTGCTCCTTATATTTGCTGTAGGGATAATCCTTAATAGCATTTTTAGCGGTAATCACGCAGCTTTCATAATTATTGCCCATATAGTTTCCCAAGTTGAAATAGAGTGTGGCGTTTTGAAGCTGCTTGAGCACGAGTTTGTCTTGAAGCTCGAAAATGGCATTTTGCGCAATCGACACCTTGTCGCTCTTCGGGAAATAATCGAGGAAGGCTTGAAGCTCCTCAATTGCCTTCACCGTTTCCGACTGGTCGAGTTGCGGGTCGGGCGAATCCAAATAATAGCCATAGCCCGAATAGTAGCGAGCCAACTCGGTGTATCTGCCCTTGGGATATTGGGTGTAGTATTGCTTGAAATAAGAACCTGAATTCAGGTAGTCTTTATTTTCGTAATAACTCAACCCCAGCAGATAGAGTGCTTCCTCTGCCTTGGGGGTGCCGCGAAACACCTTGTGCACATCTTCAAGCAAGGTGTAGGTTTGCGCATATTTCTTTTTCTCGAATGCTTTTTTAGCAAACTCAAATTTATAGTCGTAGTCGGTGCTCTTGAGCGCCTTGTTGTATTCGCCACAACTGCTAAGCAGTGCCACAGCACATAGTAATGAAAAAATTTTGCCGGTCATGGGTAAAATATCCAAATTTGGTTGTAATTGCTTATCATCAATAGCGACCCATTGCACCTTCGCAATGAAGCCACAATTTTCTAAACTGCAAAATTACGCATTATTTGCAACAAAACAAACGCTTTACCTCTAAAAACTGCAAAAACCTATCATAAAAAAACTATCCACACCTTAAAATTCCATAAAAAAACCGTAATCAATTGCTTCACGTAGTTTAATAATGAATTAGCTTGCCCTCAATTTCGCAAATTCAAAATTTCTATTCTTTGATGGCTGTGATGGTGTAGCCTATTTTTTTGAAGGCTTCGGCGAAGTCGGAAAAATCGGATTTCTTTTTGTCGTAGATGATGGTCACGGTTTGCTTTTCTACCGAAGTTTCTATTTTTTTCACGCCTTTCACGAAGCGGATGTTTTCCTTGATACGGTTTTCGCATCCGGAGCAATGCATTTGAGGGGTGGTGGTCACACGGATGGTGTCGGTAGTGGCAGGACTCTTGGCAGCTGAAGCGCAGAGCGAACTGAGTGCCACAAAAGCGGAGAGAATAATAAACTTTTTCATAAACAATAATATTTAGCCGTTAGCTTTTAGCCTTTAGCCTTTAGCCGTTAGCTTTTAGCTTTTTATAGCCTCTATAGCTCCCAGCTAACGGCTAATGGCTGGCGGCTAATGGCTAATGGATAAATCTCTAATTTCTATTTTTCTAATTTTATTCTGATGCCCACGTATGCCATCGCGCCATCGAGTGGACCCCAAATTTGGGTGGCGTCGAATTGCGGCTTCCAGGGATTGTGGGGATGTTCAATGGGGGAGGGCTGGCGGTAGTTGGTGAGATTTTCTCCACCCACATAAACGCTGAGTCGGCGAAATTCCCGGGTGATTTGTGCTTGAAGTTGAAAATAAGAGGGGTAGGGCGAACCATTGTAGAGGATGCCGTGTCCGTTGAGCTGCCCGGTGAGGTCGAATTGCCATATTTTCATAGGTGTGGCATACGATAGGGTGAGCAGTGCTTTGTAGCGCGAAGTGAGTGGTCGATGGCTCAGTGTGCCGGTGTCGTAGGTGGTGCGGGCGTCTGTATAGCGGAAAGCACCGGTGGCGGTAAATCCTTCAAACACCGGATAGGTGGCATCAATTTGCAGGGTATGGCTATAGCTTTTGCCGTGCAAATTAGAGTAGCTCACCGTGTTTGCTCCGGCAATGCCATCAATGTTCATCACCATTTGATTGATAAAATGGGTGTAGTAGTATTCGGCATTGATGTCGAGCGGTTTGTCGGCAATGGGGAAATGGAAATTGGTAGCCACGCCATAATTCCATGCTTCCTCTTGCTTCAGGTCTTCGGCAATGATAAAAGTGCGTCCGCAAGCCAGCATTTGGGCATTTTCTGCCATAGCGTGTGGTGAGCGAAAGCCTTTTCCTGCCGATGCACGCAGGGTGAATGCTTGCGTGGGCGAATATTTCATGTGCAAGCGTGGCGTCATGAAATTGCCGTAGCGAGAGGAGTGGTCGAAGCGGATGCCCGGCATCAAGGTCAACTTCTCGCTTGGTTTGAAAGTGTACTGAGTGTAGGCACCGATGGTGGTTTCCGACACGTTGGTAGGGAGGGTGTTATCGAGCGAAAAAG
>JBJECV010000088.1:0-10677 GCA_051871435.1 Sodaliphilus sp.
AACAGCATCCCCACAATCAGTGCGCCCATATTATTGCATAGCTGAATAGTTACGCTTATTGTCGTTAACTCCATGCAAGCGAAGGCGTAGCCGAAGCGCAGCTTGGAGATTGCCGCAGCCAAGGGCATGAGCCTCGGAGGGTCGGTTGTGGAAAATCGAAAATCAAGGTTCCAAAAACCTCACCCCCTTCCCTTCAGGGAGGGGCCGGGGGTAGGCTTTTTTTCTCTCTTATTCTACCGGCACTTGGATTTCAGTGAGGTAGTCATCCGGGTTTTCCTTGTTCCAAGGGCCGTCGATGTAGCTAAATCTTGGTTGTGCGATGATGTGCAGCCCGGTTTGCTCCGCGTGCTGCATCACGCGCGCCATCGCTTCCGAAAAATTCGAGTAGCTACCGCGATAGTTGTAGCACAGCGCCTTCGGAATCTCCGGCGCCTCATAGAAGCGCAGAATGTCGGTATCGGGGTGCATTTCGCCCACTGCCTCGCAGTATTCCACATCAATGTCAGCCTCTTTGTGTTCCAAATCGTGCTCCACGGTGTAGCAGTATTGCGGTTCGGGGCAGGTGCAGCCCACTCTCATCATTTCCGGGCCAATCACGGTGTAGCAAATCTTGCCCAATTGGTCGTAGGAAGGTATCACGCGGCGATAAGAAGCCACAATGCGTGAAGGAATCGTTTTAATGGTGAAATCGTTCATTTGTTGTTCATTGTTGAGGGATTGTTGTTCAAGCACTTGCAGTTGTGTAAGCTGAAGCCTCAGCCTATCCAATTCTTGCTGGCAGACGGTGATTTTCTCCCGAATGGAAGCAAGGCACGGGCGGTCGGTGCCGTCGGCAAACAAGCCGGCGATTTCATCGAGCGAAAAGCCCAATTGCTTCAGATGCAGGATGCGATTGAGCCGCATCGACTGTCCCACTTGGTAGTAGCGATAGCCCGTTTCGGCGTCAATCTTAGCCGGCAGCAGCAAACCCAAATTCTCGTAGTGACGCAGTGTTTTTACCGTCACACGGCAGAGTACTGAAAACTCTCCAATTTTGTATAATTTGTTCATGATCTCAAATGTAATAATTCTGTACGGAAAATGCGCAAATTCGTGGTGAAATAATTACGGCTGCGAAATTAAGCATTACCCTTAGGTACGAGTCAATACCCCTCGCAATTTTTAACACATTTTTAACATTCTTGAGCCATTAGCCATTAGCCATTAGCCATTAGCAGACAATAGCTATAGTAGCTATAGTAGCTATAGTAGCTATGATGGCTAAAGGCTCCCGGCTAAAGGCTAAAGGCTAAAGGCTAATCGCTCCCGGCTCTTTCTCATTTCTAATAAATTTCGTAACTTTGCAGATGATGATTTTCAATGGGAAAGAAACTGAATGTGTGAGTGTGCTCGGAGCACGTGTTCACAATCTGAAAAACATAGATGTGGATATCCCGCACTACCGCCTCACCGTGATTACGGGGCTGAGTGGTAGCGGGAAATCGTCGTTGGCGTTCGACACCATTTTTGCCGAAGGACAACGCCGATATTTGGAGACTTTTTCCGCGTACGCGCGCAATATGCTCGGCGTGCTCGAGCGACCCGACGTGGACAAAATCACCGGATTGAGCCCCGTGATTTCGATAGGGCAGAAAACCACCAACAAAAATCCGCGCTCCACGGTGGGCACTTCCACCGAGGTCTACGACTATCTGCGCTTGCTTTTTGCCCGCGCTTCCGATGCCGTGAGCTACGTTTCAGGCGAACCCATGGTGAAGTATTCCGTTGAAAAAATCCTGTCGCTCATCCTTGAAAAATACGAAGGTAAGAAAATCTACATCTTGGCGCCCATAGTGAAAAACCGCAAAGGACACTACAAAGACCTCTTTGAGCAATATCGAAAAAAGGGCTATTTGCACGTGCGTGTGGATGGAGAATTGAAAGAAATTACCTTTGGCATGAAACTCGACCGCTACAAAAACCACACCGTGGAACTGGTGGTGGATAGGCTGAAGGTGATGAGCAAAGACGAAAAACGCCTCAAGGATACCGTGGAATTGGCGTTCCGCCAGGGTAAAGACCAATTGCTCATCTTGGATGTGGACACCAATGCCGTTTCCTACTATAGCAAGGCGCTGATGGACCCAGCCACGGGGCTGTCGTACCTCGACCCGGCGCCGCATAATTTCTCCTTTAATTCGCCGCAAGGCGCATGCCCCAAATGCAAGGGACTGGGTTATGTGAATTTGATTGATAGAGAGAAAATTATGCCCGATATGTCGCTGTCTATCAAAGATGGGGGAGTGCTGCCCTTGGGAAAATATAAAAATTCGCTGGTGTTTTGGCAAATTGCCGCCATTTGCGAAAAATATGGCTGCGATTTAACCACACCCTTAGCTGAATTGCCCGAAGAAGCGCTCTACGACATCATGAATGGCACCGACGAAAAACTCAACATTAAAAACGAAACGCTGAGCACCAATAATTATTTCCTCACCTTCGACGGATTGGTGAAGTATATCGAACTTCAGCAAGACGAAGATTCGGGCACAAAGGCGCAAAAATGGGCGGGACAGTTTTTCTCGCGTTGCGTATGCCCGGAGTGCGGCGGCGCACGCCTCAATAAGGAGGCGCTCCACTTTTTCGTGAATGGCAAAAACATTGCGCAATTGGCGAGCATGGACATTAGCGAATTGCGCGACTGGCTTGCCGATTTACACCACCACATGGAGCCAAAAAAGTGGAAAATCGCCGATGAAATCGTGAAAGAAATTCTCGGAAGGCTCGATTTTATGCTGGATGTGGGGCTGGATTATGTGTCGCTCAATCGCGCCTCTGCGTCGCTCTCCGGTGGCGAGAGCCAGCGCATTCGGTTGGCAACCCAAATCGGGTCGCAATTGGTGAATGTGCTCTACATTCTCGATGAACCCAGCATCGGATTGCACCAGCGCGATAGCCATCGACTCATCGATTCGCTGAAAAAACTCCGCGATGAGGGCAACACCGTCATTGTGGTGGAGCACGACAAGGATATGATGCTCAATGCCGACTACATTGTGGATATTGGCCCCAAAGCAGGCCGCAGAGGAGGCTATGTGGTGTTTGCCGGCACTCCACATCAAATGCTTACCACCAACACGCTCACAGCCGATTATTTGAGCGGTGTGAAGCGTATTCCCATCCCGGAGCATCGCCGCGAAGGCAATGGCCATTTCATTCAATTGCGCGGCTGCTGTGGGCACAACCTAAAGAATGTGGATGTGGATTTCCCTTTGGGCACTTTTATTTGTGTGACCGGGGTGTCGGGTAGTGGCAAATCTTCGTTGGTGAATGCCACACTTCAGCCCATCATCAGCCAGCGACTCTATCGTTCGCTCACGAATCCGCTCCCGTATGCCTCCGTGGAGGGCTTGGAACACATCGACAAGGTGGTAACCGTAGACCAATCGCCTTTGGGCCGCACGCCGCGCTCCAATCCCGCCACCTACACCGGGGTGTTTACCGATATCCGGAATTTGTTTGTGAATTTGCCTGAATCCAAAATCAGAGGCTATAAGCCGGGGCGCTTCTCGTTCAATGCCAAAGGGGGTAGATGCGAGGTGTGTAGCGGCAATGGCTATAAGAGTGTGGAAATGAATTTTCTGCCCGATGTGCTCGTACCCTGCGAAGCATGTGGCGGAAAACGCTATAACAGAGAGACTTTGGAGGTGAAATTCAAAGGAAAATCCATTGCTGATGTCCTCGACATGACGATAAATCAAGCCGTGGAGTTTTTCGATGCCATTCCCGCGATTCTCAACAAGATAAAAGTGCTCCAAGAAGTAGGCTTGGGCTACATCAAGCTCGGTCAGCCTTCGAGCACGCTTTCCGGCGGAGAATGTCAGCGCGTGAAACTCGCCGCCGAGCTCGCTAAACGGGATACAGGAAAAACACTTTACTTGCTCGACGAACCCACAACCGGTCTTCATTTCGAAGATATTAAGATACTGCTTTCGGTGCTTGAAAAATTGGTCCAAAAAGGAAATACCGTCATCACCACCGATCACAATATGGATGTGATAAAATGCGCCGATTATATCATTGACCTCGGTCCGGAAGGTGGCAGAAATGGCGGAAATATCGTGGCTTTCGGCACACCCGAACAGGTGGCAAACCATCCAAATTCCATCACCGGACGATTCCTCAAAATCGAGCTTTCAGAAAAATGAATCGTTTTTGAGAGCAGAAAAATGTAAATTCTGCTATTTCGAGGCGCTTTCAGCCGTTTTGAAGTCCCTTTTTGGCGCATTCCGGGGCGTTTTTGTGGCATTTTGGGGTTAATCCGGCGAAATTTACCCCGATTTTCAATTTTTCCGGCCCTTTAATACAATACCGTGAATTTTCAATTCTCTCCACCCGAAATTTGTTGACTATCAGCACATTTTGCGCGGAATGTGGGATGCTGCCAACCGCTTGAGAGTGATTCAGAATTCATTTTTGTGAACCACATTCCGATTTCATTAAAAATTTTTCGAGGAAATCGAGTTGAGCGAAACAATCGCACAAAATGGTAAAATTACCCATCAAAATTTAAAATTTCAAACACCGGAATTTTGCGATGAGTTCGCAAATGCACACTTCACTTTGCGGAATTAAATGCGGTGTTTTCGTTTGTTCGGTGGTTTACACTTTCCACCATCGGATGGTGGATTTCCAAATTCGGGCGCCAAGCTGTGTTCAAATGCACATTTTAAGCAATTAACCGATATTAACAAATGGTGTAACTATCACAAAAATACGTTAATTAGCAATTAATTATTAAAGTGGTAGTGTAATAAATTCGGCAAAACAGCATAGGTTTGCATATGTTTAGACGCGTAACTCGCTGATATAACCATATATATCTATCGTAAATTAAATTAAAGATATAAGGATGTGCTTTATCGGCGATTTTGCGTTTGAAAATAGGGTGTTTTTATTAGCAAATCCGGCCTTCTGGTTATTTGGTTACCGATACAGGGTGTTTGCAAATTTAAAATATAAATTTACGTTAATAAATTTGTAATTACAAACAATTGTTTATACATTTGCAAACTGAATTTTTTCTAAATTTTTACTCCTTTTAGAATATGGACCTCGTTTCGCGTTTAAAATTTTTTCTTCATCACAATGGAATCACCAATTCCACTTTCGCCGACACTTGCGATATTCCCCGTCCCACCCTATCGCAATTGCTCAAAGGCCGCAACAAAAAAGTGAGCGATGAATTGATTTCTAAAATCCATACCGCTTACCCCACATTAAATATTATGTGGCTCATGTTTGGTGATGGTGAAATGATTGTTCCAAATGCGAAATCCCTCCCCTCGCCCACCGAGGCTCAACCCGCTGAGAATGCCGAATTTTCCGCCGACTCGGAATCCACTTCGGAATCGCGCCCGGCAGGCACTCCCTCCATTTTTTTTGGCGACGACGACTATGCCTCATCGGCTCCTGCTCCCGGTCCGGTGGCAGCGCTTTCTGCCGTGATTCAAGATATGGCTCATAAATCGCCCGCTTCCGCACCCAATGGCCATCCCGTGGGCGAAGGAGGCAAACGTGTATCCTCGATTATGGTGTTTTACACCGACAATAGTTTTGAAGAATTTGTACCGCGCAATCGCCGATAATCCGGCTCGGGCATTATTCTTACACGAGCCGCAGTAATCGAAATATACATCATGTAGTCTTTTTCAAATAAATCGCCCCTGCCACAATCTCGAAAGTGGCTGGGGCGATTTCGCTATATGAGAATTAGCCGGCGGCTATGGCATAAATGATGCCTGATTCGGCCGTTTATTGACGCGCTGAGCGCTTCAAAATAGCAAAATGGGTTACACCTCCATTGCGCCGATAAGTTGGCTCACGGCTGAAAAATGATGCCTTTTCATGTAATCTTCTATGTAGTCGATGGTTTTGACGGTGACTTGCGGGTCAACGAAATTGGCGGTGCCGATTTGCACGGCGCTGGCTCCGGCGAGAAGGAATTCGATAGCATCGCGTCCGTTCATAATGCCTCCGAGCCCTATCACCGGCACTTTCACCGCCTTCGCCACTTGCCACACCATTCTCACGGCAATGGGGCGTATGCACGGACCGGAAAGTCCTCCGGTGATGGTGGAAAGCATAGGGCGGCGTTTTTCCACATCAATAGCCATGCCCAAAAACGTGTTGGTGAGCGAAAGGGCATCGGCGCCGGCGGCTTCCGTTGCGCGTGCTATTTCGGTGATGTCGGTCACATTGGGGGTGAGTTTTACGATGATGGGGCCATGGTAGGCATCGCGTACGGCACGCGTCACGCTTTCCGCCCCGGTGCAAGTGGTGCCAAATCCCATGCCGCCTTGTTTCACATTCGGGCACGAGATATTGATTTCCACGGCAGCCACCTTATCCAGTGGGCTCAATTTTTCGCACACAGCCACATAGTCGTCGATGCTTGAGCCGCTCACATTCACGATGATATTGGTATTGAAATGGCTGATGCGAGGGTAAATATGTTCGATGAAATGGTCCACTCCCTTGTTTTGCAGCCCCACTGCATTGAGCATACCGGAGGGTGTTTCCGCCATACGCGGGTAGGGGTTACCTTCGCGATGATGGAGCGTGGTGCCTTTCACCACGATGCCGCCAAGGCGGTTTAAATCGATAAAATCGGCGAATTCTTCGCCATATCCGAAAGTTCCCGATGCTGTGAGAACCGGGTTTTTCAACTTCAGTTTTCCTATTTCAATGCTTAAATCTACCATTTCAGTCGATGAATATTAAATACGGGTCCTTCTTTACATACGCACACATGGCCGCTGTCGGCAGTGTCTTCCACGCAGCAGAGGCAAGCTCCCAATCCGCACGCCATCATATTTTCGAGCGACACTTCGCAGTCAATCTCTTTGCTTCGTGCTATGGCAGCCACGGCTTTCATCATGGGCATAGGTCCACAGCAAGCAATGTGGCTGATGTGGCTTTGCATGATGGGATGCTGCGTAACGAAGCCCTTTTCGCCGGCCGAGCCATCTTCGGTGGTGACATACACTTCGCCCCAGCGCTTGAATTCTTGGAGGAGCAAAAGGTCGGAAGCGGTGCGTGCGCCGAGCAAGAATTTTACTTTTTTGCCTTCTTGGCTTAGGGTTTTTCCCAATTGGAGCAAGGGTGCCACGCCCACGCCACCGCCAATGAGTTGCGCTTCGCCGATAAAATCGGTGGAAAATCCATTGCCGAGGGGGAGAATGAGGTTGAGCACGCTGCCTGCCGGGCATTCTAATAATGCCGCAGTGCCATTTCCGGCTTTGCGTACGAGCAGCCACAAGTGGCGCTGTGCTTCATCCACATAGCAAATGGAGATAGGGCGACGCAGGAAGGTGGTTTTGGAGTTGGGCACTTCCACTTGTACAAACTGTCCGGGCTTGCAGTCAGGCATTTCGCCTGATGCCGGGCAGAGTTTGAGCAAACCATAGAGCGGTGAGATGCTCACATTTTCGCTCACAATAAAATCCGTTTCCGTCATAGTTTTTTTGTGCATGAGGGTAAATGATGCACAAAAATAGTGAAAATCTGCGAAAAATCAATATGGGCAAGCCAAATATTAATGCCATATAATTGCCACAACACCACAACCCTCGGTTTCTAATAGCTCTGGTGCTTTGCTTGGCGGGCTACTTTCTATTCCAGATGGTGATGGTGGGGATTTAGAGGAGGCGGTAGGTGTGGATGCCGGTGCGTTTGCTTGCTGAAATGCCTAATTTGTGGGCAAGGAGCAGATTGATGGCGGCTCCGATGGTGCCGGCTATGGTGGCGATAAGGATGCCGCCGCCGGGGTAGATGCCGGCTATGGTGAGCATCAAGTAGCAGCAATAAGGGAGCAAGGCGCCGGCGCTCACCAATCCGGGGGTGTAGGCACGCAAGGCGATGGCTTGTGCGCAATGGATGAGCAAGTGGATCGAGAATGCGCCCACCACGCCTATCCAAATCCAATTCATCATCAGTTCTTCGCCATAGCACAGAAAGCCTAATGTGGCAAGGTAGACGATGAGAATTTCTTCTGCTACCGCTATGCCGAAAGCCACCGGATTGAGTTGGGCGAGGTGGCTCATTATTCTTTTCGTGAAAGGGAATTTTGTCACCACTTGCGATTGGTGGCGAAGCATCCAGCGGCGTTGCACCATCATTTCTTCCACTTCGTGGATCAGAAAAGCCAAAGGAAATGAGAGTATGGTGAGTGTAGATAATGTATCCATTGTTTTGTGTCTTTTGTCATTAGACGCGATGAACACCCCAAAGGTTGCATAGATGCGAAAAAAATTAGCTTTTAGCTTTTAGCCATTAGCCATTAGCCTTTAGCCTATAGCCTTTAGCCTATAGCCCCTATTGCTCTAACGGCTAACGGCTAATGGCTAAAGGCTAACGGCTAATGGCTAACTATGGTTTTATGCCTTCGATGATGTTAAGCATTTTGATGGTGGCTTGTAGGGCGGCTTCTATTTGGTCCACTTCCAGTCCGCGGGTTTTGATGATGCGTCCGTTGTAGTTCCAGGTGATGTTTGTCATCACCAAGGCGTCGGTGCTGCCGTGTGGCGGTATGCTCACCGTGTAGTTGGTGAGTCGGGGCAATTCGCGTTTCAGGTTATTGGAGTAGATTTTTTTGATGGCTTTAATAAAAGCGTCGAATTGGCCGTCGCCGAAGGCACTTTGCTCATATTCTTTGCCATCCACTTCGAGTTTCACGGTGGCAGTGGGGTGCAATCCGTGCGACATATTGAGCGAGTAGTTCACGATTTTCACCCTATTGCTCATCGGGTCGTGCTTCACGATATCTGCCACAATGTAGGGGAGGTCGTCTTGTGTCACGATTTCCTTTTTATCGCCCAATTGCACGATTCTTTCGGTTACCTTCTGCACATATTTTTTGCCAAGCTGAATGCCCAATTCCAGCAAATTTTCGTTGATAGAGGCTTGTCCGGATAGTTTGCCGAGTGCATATTCGCGTTTTCGTCCGAATCGTTCGGGGAGGAGCTGATTGTAGTAGAGTTCATTTTTGCGGTCGCCATCGGCATGCAGTCCGGCGGTTTGCGTAAATACATTTTCGCCGATGATAGGCTCATTTTGCGCCACCACCACTCCCGAGAAGGATTCCACGATGTGGCTCACCGTGTAGATTTGCTTTTCGTCGACCCCTGTGGTCATGTGTAGCATGTCGTGCACCATTGGCACCACGCTCGCCAACGGCGTGTTGCCTGCGCGTTCGCCCAATCCGTTGATGGTGCAGTGAATGCCCTTAATTCCCACTAATCCTGCGGCAAAAGCGTTGCTGGTGGCAAGGTCGTAGTCGTTGTGTCCGTGGAAATCGAAATGGAGTTCGGGATAGCGATTCACCATGCGTTTGCAATACTCATACACTTGATTAGGGTTCATGATGCCCAAAGTGTCGGCGAGCATAAATCGCTCAATGGGGAGTGCTTTCAGCGAGTCCATCAGTTTGTAGAGGTAGTGCTTCGAAGCGCGTACGCCATTCGACCAGTCTTCCAAATAAAGGTTCACCTTCAGCCCTTTGCTGTGTGCCAAGTTCACTTCTTGCACAATGTCGTGGCAATGCTCCTCAAGTGTTTTGCCCAACTGCAAGTGGCAATGCCTTTCGGAGCCCTTCACCAAGAGGTTGATTACCTTTCCGCCCACTTTTTTCACCCATTCCACCGATTTACCGCCATCAATGAAACCGAGAATTTCCACGCGGTGGAGATGCCCGTTTTCGGCAGCCCATTGGCAGATGGATTTAGCCGCTTCAAATTCGCCCATCGACACGTGGCAGCTGCCAATTTCGATGCGAGGCACCCGCAGATTGTTGAGCACCATGCGTGTGATGCTCAATTTTTCGGCGGCGGAAAAACTCACGCCCGAAGTTTGCTCGCCATCACGTAGGGTGGTGTCGAGCAGTTCGATGTGGCCTACAGCCTCGTTGGGCTTGGGGCGTGTGTCGAGTATTTTTCCGAATAATGAGCTCATTTAACCTAAATTTGGGCACAAAGGTAAGTAAAAATTACGATTATGGCAAGTTTTGGGGCTTGGGGGGCAACGAGTCAACAAGTCAACGAGTCAGCAAGTCAACAAGTCAACGAGTCAGCAAGTCAACGAGTTTTTTTTGTCTCACACGGATCTCACTGTAAAGATTATTGCAATTAGCAAAGGCTTCCTCTTCAATGGATTGGATGGAGCCCGGAATAAAAGTATGAATGATATACGCCATATTTGATTTTTACAGTGCTAATGTTGGTGGTGTTTTCAAAAGCATAATCTTGGATGTGCGTCACATGGTATGGCTTGCCGCCGTAAGTAATAGATCCGTAAATGAACAAAGTGCCAAGTGATGCTTCTTTTTTGGCTGCATCACTCAGACCGGTGACTCCCACCGCCGGATTAGTGGTTGAGGTGCCATCGTCTAACACAACATACGATAAATTGCCCACGGAGAAGATGTCGCCTATGGCAGCAGAGGCGCAGAGTGCCATAAGGGCAATCATTGTGGAGAGAATAAATTTTTTTATATTCGGGTATTTTTTAATTCATAAAATTCAGAGTGGCACAAATTCGCCACACAAGTTTTTTATGAGTGAATAAATGAATGGTTTACTATTTTGCAAATTTACAAATTAATTTCATTAGTTCCCAAATTTTTATCGATATTTTAGCACG
>JBJECV010000089.1:0-10676 GCA_051871435.1 Sodaliphilus sp.
TGGGGACTGTCCCTGTGTTTAATTTTTTAACATTTTTTAATTGAATGTTATTGGGGTGGGGGGATTGGGGGGGGGCGGGATGGGGTGTGGGGCACGGCTCTTTCATTTAAGGATGCGCACACTGCTTTTGATTTGAATACGTTTGCTTTCCTTTGTGGCATGAAACGAAAAAAAAGTCGGGTGGCGGGGATGTGAGGGCTGGCGCTCCCCACTCACATCCCCGCCACCCGAAGAAAAAAGTCGCTTTGCCAAAAAAAACTGCGCTTACAGCAAACGACTGGAGAACCATGTGTAGACAACTTTCGGCATTTTAAATGAAAGAGCCGTGCGCCCACCGTCCATCTTTCCGATTCACAATGCATTAGACCCTATTTTTGCCGAAATGCGCGATTTTTACGGTGGAATTAGGGTTTTTTGTAGATGATGGTGAGGCCGTCGCGCACGGGGATGATGACCTTTTCCACTCGCGGGTCGGCAGCCACCATTTGGTTGAAGGTGAGGATGCCTTCGGTTTGGGGGTCGAGTTTTTCGTGGTGTTCCGCCACTTTCCCGTCCCAGAGTGTGTTGTCGGCAATGATAAATCCGCCCGGCGCCACCCAAGGGAGCACCATCTCGTAGTATTGCGGATAGTGGCGCTTATTGGCGTCGATAAACACCAAATCGAACGTCATGTTCAGCCGAGGCAAAATTTCGCGTGCGTCGCCAATGTGCAAGTGAATGCGGTGCCCCACCGGCGATGCGGCGAAATGCGCTTGCAAAAAATTCTCCAGTTCGTCCTCTATTTCTATGGTGTGGACCTGAGCCCCATCGGATAGCAGTCCTTCGGCGAGGCATTGTGCCGAATAGCCGGAAAAGGTGCCCAATTCCAGGATGCGCTGCGGCTTAGCCATGCGCACCAGCATTTTGAGCAATCTGCCTTGCAAATGCCCCGAGCACATGCGCGAGTAGAGTAATCGCAGATGGGTGTCGCGCTCCAAGCGGTAGAGGTGTTCCGGTTCGGCGTCGATGTGGCGCAGGATATAGTCTTCGAGCTGTTCGTTCATCCTTTTTTAGCATTTTCGATGAGCCATTCCACGGCACGGCGATAGCTGTCGAGTCCGTAGCCGGCAATCACGGTGGCACACGCATCTTTAATCATCGACACATGGCGAAACGCCTCGCGCTCCATCACATTGCTGATGTGAGTTTCCACTACCGGTGCGGTGATAGCGCGAATGCAATCGGCTATGGCGATGGAATAGTGGGTGTAGGCACCGGCGTTGAGCACGATGCCCGCGTGGTCGAAGCCCACGAGTTGCAATTGGTCGATGATGGCGCCCTCGTGGTTGCTCTGAAACAGGGTAAATTCCACTTCGGGATATTGCTGAATTAATTCAGCCAAATAATCGTTGAGCGAACGGCTGCCATAGATGCCCGGCTCGCGCACGCCCACCAAATTCAGATTCGGTCCGTTGATAATTGATATTTTCATTTCTTTGTGACGGTTTGGAAAAGAGCCACCACAAAGTTAATTATTTTTAAGTATTTATTTTCAATTTGCGGTGAATTTATTAATTTTGTGAGCGCACAAATCATTTTGTGCATCATTAATAACATTCTTACAATTTAGCAAATTATGAAAAAGTTTTCAAAAGTACTCTGCATGCTTGCCTTGGTGCTGATTGGCTCTGCCTCAGCCGGAGAATGGGTGGCTTCGGCACAAGTACCCTCCATTCCTCGCCAAAGTCAAACTCGTAAACAAACACGCTCTCGCTCGAATGTGGTGTGGGGCACACAATACGATTGGCTGTCGACCCAATATGTAACCTATTCCGATATCCAATACTTGGACCGCGGACAAGTGCGTGTGCTCAAAAACTCCATCTATGCGCGCCACGGCTACAAATTTAAAGACAAAAATTTGCGCGCTTATTTCAACAGCCAATATTGGTATAGCGGCTATCGCACCTCCATTCCATCGAAGGAATTAAACAAAGTGGAGCAATACAACATCCAATTTTTAGCACGCTACGAATAGTATTGCCTCATGAAATGGTATGCTAAAACACTGCACGCACTGCTCATGGGAGCGGTGATGCTGGGTGTGACGCTAAATTGCTCGTCCACTTCGTCGAAAAAGAATGATGCACCGGCGGCGCCCGCTGAAAATGCGGCGCCTACGCCGGAGAAAAAAGCCGCCGATGGCGGTATTCCTGCCGGCGCCAAAGCGCTGATGAAGGCTTATCCCGACTTTGTGAAAGGCTATCGCGACAACAAATTGCTGATGGCTGATGGAACGACTTTGGTGTACGACGACGGGAAAGAAAAAACTTTTGAACAGCGCCTCAACAACGCCGACCCCGAAGATATGTTCACCATTCCCTACGACGTGAACAATTGGGCACCCGGCTACCTGCACGACCCCGGGCGCATCCGTTGCGAAGCGCTCTACAAAAAGATGTATGGCGCTTCAGCCGCTGCCGTGCAGCGCACATTGGTGCCCGTGAAATGGTTTGGACAAACGGTGCGATTCACCAAGGTGAACGGCGCTGCCGACGCCCTGCGCAAAGTGGCTGCCGAGCTCGCCAAACACCCGGAATTGAAGAAGTATTTAAAGTCGAGCGGGTCGTTTTATTGGCGTCAGGTGCGTTTTGCCAATCGCTTGAGTGCACACTCCTTTGGCATGACTATCGACATTGGGGTGAACTACAGCGACTATTGGGGATTTAAAACGCGCAATCATAGCGAAACCACCAAAGGCATTAAATATTGCAATCGCTTTCCGCGCACACTTGTGGAAATATTTGAAAAACACGGTTTTGTGTGGGGTGGCAGATGGTATCACTACGATACGATGCACTTTGAATATCGCCCCGAATATTTCGTGAAGTAAAAGCTTTTAGAAGAAGTCGTTTTCTAAGAAGTTATTTTTTTAGAAGTTAAGAAGAATTCTTTTTAGAAGTTAAGAAGTTAAAGAAGTTAAGAAGTTAAGACGAATGCATTGTTGACTTGTTGACTCGTTGACTTGTTGACTCGTTGACTTGTTGACTTGTTGACTCGTTGACTCGTTGACTCGTTGACTTGTTGACTCGTTGACTCGTTGACTCGTTGACTCGTTGACTCGTTGACTTTTTTGTGACAAAATCATAAAAATCGGTATTTATTCGGGGGTTTCGTTTCGTAGTTTTAAAAAATTTAGTAATTTTGAAAATTGCTAACATTTTCAACACCGTAACAGGAATTTTAAACATTAATACTAATATATGCATTTATGAAACTAAAACTGTTTTTGCTTCTCACCCTGCTTTTGAGCGCCTCCGGCGGCTTTGCGCAAACCGGAGTGCAAGGCACGGTGATTGATGCCAAGAGCGGACTTCCCGTGACGGGTGCTACGGTAATGCTCGACAACCAGGGCAATACCGTAACAACCGGCCCTTCGGGCGACTTCCTGATTAATGATGCCCAACCGGGAAGCGACGTGCTGCTCGTGATTGGCTATGGTTACAAGGACTGTGAAACCCCTGTGGAAATCCCTGCAAAAGGCATTTTTAATGTGGGTACCATCCGCCTTACTGCATCGGCGTTCAACCCCATGGCGCAAAGTTCGGGTGACGACCAAAACGATGTGATTATCACCGAATCGCAACTTGAAGACGAAGAAGGCAACCAACAAGCGGTGGCCACCCTTTCCGGCGCCTCCGACAATCCTTTCTACCAGTCGGCAAGCTACAATTTCAGCGTGATGCGTTTCCGCATTCGCGGTTACAATTCAGAATACACCCAGCAATACATCAACGGCGTGTATTTCAACGATGCAGCACGCGGACGCTTCAATTTCTCCATGCTCGGCGGTTTGAACCAAGCCTTCAAAAGCAAGGCGATAGGTATGGGCTTAGACACCCGAAGCTATGCCCTTGGCGAAGTGGGTGGCGCCAACAATATCAACACCCTTGCCAAAAACTATGCGCCCGGCTTCAGAGGTAGCGTGGCTTACACCAACAGCAACTATCGCTGGCGTGGCATGGCCACCTACAGCACCGGACTGATGCCAAGCGGATGGGCGGTAACGCTCAGCGCTATTGGTCGCTACGCCTCCGAAGGCGTGATACCCGGTTCGTTCTACAAAAGCTGGGGCTACTTCCTCGCCGTGCAAAAAGACATCAACAGCAAGCACAGCCTTGCTCTCACCACTTGGGGCGCTCCCACACGCCGTGCCAGCAATTCAGCCACCTTCGAAGAGTGCTATCGCCTCACCGGCAACACCCTCTACAACAGCAACTGGGGCTGGCAACAAGGCGAAAAGCGCAATGCGCGCGAAGTGGAAGCCTTCGACCCCACCGTGATTCTCAACTGGCTCTGGAAACCCAACAACAACACCTCGCTCAACACCGGCGTGGCATTCCACAAATCGTTCTACGCTTCCAGCGCCCTCAACTGGTATAACTCGGCAGACCCGCGTCCCGACTATTATCGCTATCTGCCCAGCTACTGGAGCGACGACAATATTGCCGCCATCTACAACGAAAGATGGACCGGCGACGACGATACTTATCGCCAAATCAATTGGGACCAACTCTATCAGGTGAACTACCTCAACGAGATGGAAGGCAAAGGCTCCAGCTATATTTTGGAAAACCGACACAGCAATCAAGCCAGCTGGCAACTCAACAGCAACCTCAATATGCGAATCAACAACAACCTTTCGCTGCAAGGTGGTGTGGGCGCCAACTACACTTGCTCATCGTACTACAAAACCATCAAAGACCTGCTCGGCGGCACCTACTGGAGCGACTACGACCAATACTCCGAACGCGACTTCCCCGACAACCCCGACATGGCACAAAACGACCTCAACAATCCTAACCGTAAAGTGGGCGTGGACGACCGCTTCGGTTACGACTACAATATCAACCAAATCAGCACCGACTTGTGGGTGCAAAACTCTTGGAATTTTGCCAAATGGGATATCTCCTACGGCGCCAAGGGTAGCTTCACCCAATATCAGCGCGAAGGATTTATGCGCAATGGTCGTGCCCCCGAAAACTCCTACGGCAAAGGCAAATCGCACTCCTTCTTCAACTATGGTGCCAAAGCCAGCGTGATGTTTAAAATCGACGGTCGCAACAGCATTGTGGCTCATGGCTACTATGGCACCCGCGCCCCGCTGAGCTACAACGCCTATGTGTCGCCTCGCATCAAAGACGATGTGATTACCAACCTCAACAGCGAAATCATCGCATCGGGCGACATTTCCTACAACTGGAACTTCCGCAACTTCAAAGGCGTGGTGACCGGTTTCTACACCGATATGCGAAAAGGCACCGAACGCACCGCATTCTACGACGACCTCGCCAGCACCTTTATGAACTATGCACTCACCAATGTGCATAAAGTGTTTAAAGGCGTGGAAGTGGGCGTGAGCTACAAACTCACCCCCAACCTCACCGTTTCGGCTGCTGCCAATATAGGTCGCTATCAATACAAAAACCGACCCATCGGCACCCGCAGCTACGAAAATGGTTCGCAACCCGACGAAACACAAACCGTGTATCTCGAAAACTTCTACGTGAGCGGCACCCCGCAAGAAGCCTACAGCCTTGCCTTCAACTACACCGGACCGCACATGTGGTTCTTTGAAGTGAATGGCTCGTGGATGAATCGTGCCTATGTGGACCTCTCGCCCGTGCGCCACGAATCCATGCCCGACCTGTGGAAAGTGTGCTCCAGCGAAGAAGAATTGCAGCAACGCATCAAAGAAATCAGCACCCAAGACAAGCTCAACGAAGCACTCGTGATTAATATGAGTTTGGGTAAACTGATTTACATCAACCGCACCGCATCGCTCAACCTCAACTTGAGCATCAACAACCTGCTCGACAACCGCAACATCCAAACCGGCGGTTACCAACAGGGACGCTTCGACTACACCAACTTCACCACCACCAAATATCCTAACAAATACTACTATGCTCAGGGTATTCGCATCTTCTTGAATGCCGGTGTGAGGTTCTAACTTTTATCCTTTCAACAGTTTTTACACATTTATATATATTGATAATAAAAAACAATCACATACATTATGAAACGAATTTTTGTATATTTGAGCGTTCTGCTACTCGGGGTGGGCTTCTTCTCGAGTTGTAACGAAGAATTCGACACTCCACCTATGGTGGTGCCCAAGGCAACTCATCAGCCCAATATGACCCTCGCCGAATTTAAAGCAAAATATTGGCAAGATAAGAACAACTACATCGACACCGTGAAGGAAGATATCGTGATTCACGGGTGGGTGACTGCCAACGACGTGAGCGGCAATATCTACAAATGCCTCTACATTTCCGACGGCACTGCCGGCTTCGCTATGTCGATCAACGGCACCAGCCTCTACAACACCTACCGTGTGGGCCAGGAAGTGGTGATTAATATGAAAGACTGCTTCGTGGGCAAATACAACGGTCAGCAACAAGTGGGCTATCCGCAATTCTATGAAAGCGGCGGTGTGTGGGAAGCTACCTTCCTCCCGCTCGCCACATTCCAAAGCATTGCCGAACTCAACGGACTGCCCGAACCTGCCAAGGTGGACACCGTGCCGCTGAATATCAGCGACCTGAAAACCGACGCCGAATCGCTGAAGAAATGGCAAGGTCGCCTGGTGCGCATCGACGATGTGCATTTCCCCGATGCTGATGGCGTGAACACATTCGCCAATGCCGATGCCACCACCAACCGCAGCATTGAAGATGCCAATGGCAACACTTTGGTGATGCGCAACAGCAACTACGCCACTTTCCGCGCCAATATGCTGCCTATGGGCAACGGCTCGGTGGTGGGCGTGCTCAGCTACTACAACACCAGCGCCTCCAAACTCGATGGCGGCACTTGGCAAATCTTTATCCGCACAGCCGACGACTGCATCGGGTTCTCCACCTCTACCAAGGGCTTGATTTCCGACCCCTACACCGTGGAAGAAGCTATTGAAGCCGAACCGGAAGGTAAATCGGGCTGGGTGAGCGGCATTGTGGTTGGCGCCGTGGCTCCCGAAGTGAGCGAGGTGAAAACTGCCGACGACATTGAATGGACCGCCCCCACCACCCTCGACAACACCCTCGTGATTGCACCCACTGCCGACTGCCGCGATTTGAGCAAATGTATGGTGGTATCCTTGCCGCAAGGCACCCCGTTCCGCCAGAATGCCAACCTCGCCAGCTGGCCCGAAGTGCTTCACACCAAGATACTCATCAAGGGTAAATTCGGTAAATTTATGGGTATGCACGGCATCCTCAACAATAGCGGCTCGAAAGACGAATTCCAACTCTCCGTTACCACCGGCGGCGTGACCACAGTGGAAGAAAACTTCGAAAACGGTATTCCTTCCGATTGGACCATCTACACCCCGCAAGGCGATAAGAAATGGTACACTTCCACCTTCGACGAAAACACCTACGCATGTATCACCGGCTACAAAGGCACCAAGCCGCCTTACGAAGCATGGCTCATCAGCCCGGCTATCGATATTAAGAAAGCGAAAAACCGCAAACTCTCGTTCAAGAGCCAAGTGGGCTACCAAGGTCCGACCGACAAATTTGAGGTGTATATCTTCAACGGACAAGTGCCATTCGCCGGCACCGTGACCGACAAACTCAACTGCACCCTTGCCGTGGCACCTTCATCGGGTTATAGCGGCTTCGTGGAATCGGGCGACATCGACCTCTCCAAGTATGCCGACGGCACCTACTACATTGGCTTCCGCTACACAGCCGGTACCGCATCGAATTATCAAACTTGGTGTATCGACGACGTGGTATTTGGCGTGGCTTCTGCAGCTGCCACTCGCGGCGACTTCGAGACCTTCAACGACGGTACCGCTACCGCCACCTACGGCTCCTACGAAACGCGTGCCGGATGGAAGGGTACCAACGTGAGCATCCTCAAGGGTGGCGCTTCCGATGCCAACCCAGTGTTCACCTTCATCGGATTCAAAAACAATTCCACCACCGAATATGCAATGGCTTGCAACCTCAACGGCAAGACCTCAGCCAAAGGTACCCTCGTTTCGCCCGTGCTTGAAGGCGGACTGGGCAAACTCACCTTCAACTATGGTGTGGCTTACACCGAAAGCAATGGCGTATCGTTTAAGGTCGACATTAAGCAAGGTGGCGCAGTGGTGAAATCGTTCACCGTTACCAAAGCCGACGCAGCAAAATACACTGCCTACGAATTTAGCGAAGAAGTGAACCTGAAGGGCGACTTCACCATCGAAGTGACCAACCTCAGCCCGTCGAACAGCACTTCCAACAAAGACCGTGTGGCAATTTGGAATATGACTTGGACCCAAAACTAACATCCAACCCCACCACATAACACAGAAAATAGGGACGCATCTGCGTCCCTATTTGTTTATGCAAATTTGGGCTCTGCAGAAAAACTCCGGGATTTGAAATTTGATTAGAATCTATTTGGGGCGAGGGGCTATGCTAATAAGATGTGTTGTCTTTGTGGCGGCGGGCGCAAAGTATTGCACCCCTACATGGATGTGATTGTGGCTCAACCGGTTGTCTCTTTATTATATGCCGGAAGCATATCCCTGTCTGTGATTATTTGGGAGGAGAGATAAGATTTTCCATTGGAACTCCAATGGAAAATTGGAAAATTCCAACGATAGATTGGAAAATTCCAATTTTCCAAAATTGGCTGTATCCCGGCAAAGAAACGGTTCTTTTGAAGATATGGGTCGACTTACAAACGACCGACAAACCGTGGATAATTTTTGGCGGTGTTGTGGGGATTTAGTAATTTTGCGGGCGATTCACTATAAGGTGAATGTAAGAATGAAGCAATTTTTTAAAACCATATTCCCCCACGTCCGCACTTTGGCAAAGCCGGTAATAGAGCAACCGGTGTTTTTCACCTTGGTGTTCTTGATGTGCATTCAGCAGCCCATCCAGTGGATGTGCTACACGCTCGACGACCGCTTAGGGCAAACGCTGCGCTTCTTCCAAGGCTTGCTCATTGAGTTTGCCGTGGTGTGGGTGGCAGCTTGCCTGATTTATTGGGTAAAAAGGCGGTGGGCAAAAATGGCGGTGAAATCGGTGCTCTACTTCGTGTTCTGGCTCTTGATGGGCATCACCTACTTTTTGGTGCTCAATTTTGAGATGTGCATTTCGCAGCAAACCCTCACCGTGCTGGTGGAAACCAACCCGAAGGAGAGTTCGGAATTTATCGACACCTACTTTTGGACCAATGCCAGCCAGCTGAGCTACATCATCGATTTTGTGGTGCTGGTGCTCATCGTGGTGTGTGAATGGCAGCGGCATGCCATTGAGCGGTGGATGCGCCGCAAGTGGAAGGTGCGCTTTTTCACGTGGCTCACCGGCGTGAGTGCCGCCTTGGGCGTGGTGCTGATGGTGGTGTGCCACGGGTGGCTGCTGTGCTGCAACAATTCCTCCAAAATCTACCTCTGGCGCCACTATTTTCCCTACGATTCGCTCGACCCGTGGAGCCAAAGCCTTCACGCCATCAATTCGCTGCGCGCTTTCGACAATGATGTGGACTTTGCCATCGAGGCGGCAAAAAAGGTGTACGCCACCCCGGCGGTGGTAGAAGAGGCGGATTCGCTCACGGTGATTTATGTGCTGGGCGAGAGCTACAACAAGCACCATGCCAGCCTCTACGGCTACCATGCGCTCACCACACCGTGTATGGAGCGCGAGCAAGCCCGAGGCAATCTGTTTGCGTTCACCGATGTGGTGTCGCAAGAGAATGTAACGTCGGTGGTAGAGAAAAACACCTTCAGCATCAACAGTGTGAGCGATGGCGAAAACTGGTTTGAGCACCCCAATTTCACCACCATCTTCAAGCGCAGCGGCTACGATGTGTGGATATGGGATATGCAGCGCACCTATATGAGCAAACGCCTCTACACCATCACGGTGAACGCCTATATCTACAACCCGGAAATTGAGCGGCTATCCTACACTGCGTGCAACGACACCACCTTTGCCTACGATATGCAATTAATCGACGATTTTCAGCAGAAGGCAAAAATCAGCAAGAAGCACAATTTGGTGGTGTTTCACCTGATGGGGCAACATGTATCGTTTAGCAAACGCTATCCGCGCAAGAGCGTTTACGAAAAATACCATTCCACCGACATCAAGCGCACAGAACGGTGGATGGACAAAACAAAAAAATGGTGTATCGCCACCTACGACAATGCCACGCTCTACAACGATGCCGTGATGGGACACATTTTCGACCTCTATCGCGATAAGAATGCCGTGGTGGTGTATGTCAGCGACCACGGTGAAGAAATCTACGATTATCGCGACGAGCGCGGCCGCCACGTGTCGTACACGCCATCGCGCGATATGCTGCGCCACCAAAACGAGGTGCCGTTCATCATTTGGTGCTCCGACCGCTACAAGCAACTTCATCCCGGCACCATCCGGCAAATCCAAGCTGCGCTCCGCCGCCCATTTATGACCGACAATGTGGGACAACTGCTCTTGCACCTCGGCTGTATCCGCTCCTCCTACTACCGCCCCGAGCGCGACCTCATTTCACCACAATTTAAAAAGCGCCCCCGCATCCTCTACGACCACGTAGACTACGATAAGGTGATGAAAGAAAATAGCCGTTAGCCGTTAGCCCAACTTTCACCCTAAGGAAATTTTTTGAGAAGATTTTGGGCGGAATTT